>JBKPNC010000087.1:0-12420 GCA_046732435.1 Actinomycetota bacterium | reverse complement strand
GAGGCCTTTGCCGCCGCCCTCGAGAACCAGACCACCGAGCAGGCTGTCGAACAGGCGCTTGTAAGCCCGCGGGTAGAGCAGCTCGTCGCGGATCTCCTCGAGAGCAAGCAGCTCGAGCGGACCGTCGGTCACATTGCCGGGAGCCCCGAGCTGCGCTCCGCGCTCGGGCAACAGACGCGGTCCCTCGCCGTCGAGCTGGCGACCAGGATCCAGCGCCGCGCGGACACGGTCGACGACGGCGTTGAGCACATGGTGCGGCGCTGGTTCCGGCGGCCGGCGCGCCGAACCACAGATCGGGTGCCGTACGGCGGGCTGATGGCGCGGGGGATCGCGTTCGCAATCGACCTCGGGATCGCCGGCATCATCGCCCTCGCGGTAACTGGCTTCCTGTCGCTGGTGACGTCGCTGGTCGGCGATCTCAGGCCTGCCTGGCTCTTCGGAACGCTGATCGGCGGCGGCTGGGGACTCCTGGTCGGCGCCTACCTCGTCCTCTTCTGGACGGTCGTGGGCGAGACACCGGGAATGCGTGCCATGGCTCTTCGCCTCGCGACGAGCTCCGGAGACGCACCGGGTTTCGCGCGCTCGTTGCTGCGCCTCTTTGGGCTCGTACTCGCCGTTATTCCGATGTTCGCCGGCTTCCTCCCGGCGCTCGTCGACGACCGGCGACGTGCGCTGCCGGACTTCATGGCCGGCACCACGGTGTTGAAAGCCGGCCCGATGACCGTCGCCGACGTCTCCGCTGCACTCGCGGCGTCCGCTCCGGCTCTCCGAACGCAGGCCCAGTCGGGCAGCTAGGTCTCGGTCGCGGCCGACCCTGGCTGACGGGTCGGCATGAGCTGGGCGAGGAACAGGGCGAGTATCGCCATCACGGCGAGGATCCCGAGCGCTGCCTTCAGGCCGGTGATTCGCGCGTCCCCGTAGGCGTCGAGCGCCGCCTCCGCCGACTTCGTGTCGGCGTTCGCCTTGTCCAGCTCCGCGTTCAGCTCCGCGTCGGAGATGAACGGAACTCCGCCGGCGAGCTGCACCTGCGCCTGCGACTTCACCTGCGATGGAATCGCCGAGCTCTGCTCGATGTTGGTCGCGAACGCCGTCGTCAGCGCCGAGATGAGGATCGCGCCGGCAAGCGCCGTCCCCAGCGACGCGCCGAGGTTCGTCATCGTGTTCTGGATGCCGCCGACTTCCGGGGCGTCGTCGTCGGGCACCGCCGAGACCGTGACCGCGCCGAGCTGCGAGGCGAGCGCTCCCACGCCGAGCCCGACCAGGAGCAGCGGAACCGTGACGATGTTCGCGCTCGCGTCTCGGTCGAGCGCCGCAATTAGGGCCACCATGCCGACGAGCAGCGACAGCATGCCGCTGCGAACGACGAGACGCGGCGATACGTGCGGAAACAGCCTTGGAATGCCGAGCGCCGCGGCGAGAAGCGTGAGCGAAAGGGGCAGGAGCCGGGCTCCCGTCGCGAGCGCCGACAAGCCGAGGCAGACCGAGAGGAAGAGGGGCACGACGAAGAACAGCCCGGCCTGAAGCAGGTACTGGAAGAAGAACATGGTCAGGCCGCCGGTCAGCTGCCGGTTACGGAACATCGCCGGGCGGACGAGCGGCTCCTCGCCGCGGCCGATCCGTCGCGTCTCCCAGCGGAAGAAGACCCACAGCACGAGCAACCCACCGAGGATGAGCCAGAGAGTGGGGGACAGGCCTGCCCACGTCGGGGCGCCCGGCTTGGGCTTGATCCAGCCCCACTCGCCGGAGCGGAGGACGCCGAACACGAGGAGCGCGAGCCCGGCGGCGGAGAGGACGGCTCCGACGATGTCGAGCCGCGGGCGCTCCTCCGGCGGGGCATCGGCGATGCGGCGGGCGACGACCAGGATGGCGACGACGATCACGACCTCGCCCGCGAAGACCCAGCGCCACGAGAAGTACGTCGTCGCGAAGCCACCGATGAGGGGACCGAGCGCGACGGCGACCCCCCCGGCCGCGGCAACGACGCCGTACGCAGCGGGACGCCGCTCGATAGGGAAGTTTCCGGCCACGAGCGCCACGATCGCCGGCAGGATCAGCGCGGCGCCGACTCCCTCCAGGAACGACCAGCCGAAAAGGAGCACCGGGAGGCTCGGAGCGATCGACGTCGTGAACGACCCGCAGCCGTAGATCACGCAGCCGATCGCGAACGCCCGCTTCCGTCCGATCAGCGCGCCGATCTTGGCACCCGTGATCATCAGGGCGGCCATGACGAGGGTGTACGCGGTGATCGCCCCCTGGATTCCCGTCACCGTCGTGCCGACGTCGTTCGCCACGGTCGCGATCGAGACGTTCATCACCGAGGTGTCGAGCGTCATCAGGAACTGCCCGGCCGCGAGCGTCAGCAGGACGAGCTGGCTGCCCGACGCGGCCCGGTCGGCCTGCACGACGCCGGCCTCGCCGGTCATCCGCGACCGCCGAGGTTCGACCGACGGAATGCCCGCTGGCCGACAGCCATGCCGAACCCCGGCAGGAGCGGGATCCAGGAGACCCGGGCGAAGCCGGCGTCCTGCAGCAGCGAGCGGAACTCATCCGGCGTCTTCCAACCGATCCAGCCGGGATCGGCACGGCGCCCGAGCGGCGCGCTCAGCGCGTTGAACCACGCCGGGCCCGGATCGATCACGCAGTAAACACCACCGGGTCTGAGACAGCGCAGCACCTCGGCGGCTGCTGCCCGGGGATCCTGGTAGTGATGATGGGCCAGGCAGTTGTATGCGAGGTCGAACCTGCCCCGGAACCGGCGCGGGAGCTCGCCGACGTCCGCCTGGAAGAACGCACAGTTGTCGAGCCCGTGCTTCTCGGCGGCCGTGTGCGCGACCTTCACCATGCCGGCGGCGAGATCGATCCCCACCGCCACACCGTCGGGCACGAGCTCGGCAATGCGGCGAAGCTCACGGCCCGGGCCGCAACCGGCGTCGAGCACGCGTGAATCGCCGGACAGGTACCCACGGAGACGTCGAGCGCCTCGTCGAAGATCGGCGTCGCGAACGGCGCCACGAGCAGCTCGTAGAGCTCGGCAAGGCGGTCGAACTCCTCCACTAGGTGCTGATGCGGGTTCGCCTCCGCAAGCAGGACCGGCCCGGGCCGGCGGACGAGCGACGAGCGCCCGAGGCACTGGCGCGGGAGCCCTTCGGGGGCGTCGCCAACCGGTGGCCCGACGACCGCGACGCCGCTTCGCCTCAGGACCTGCGCGGGATAGAGGACCGTCGCGGCGTACCCCCAGAGCGCCCCGACAAGCCCGGCCTCGGCGAGCTGCTGGCGCCCCGGCATCCCGATGCGGGCGCCGAGTTCGATTACGCGCTGGAGCGACGTGCCGGCCCGATCGATGACGGTCGGCCGTGCGGGAGTTCGCTCGACTGCGCTCAGCTAGCCCCGCCCGACGGGCCTTCGCGAGGAGGCCTCGCGTTCGCCCACCACGACGAGCCAGTAGAAGGTGACGAAGCCGCCGAGTGCCGCCATGCCGAACACGAAGACGTAGACCATGATCGTCCAGAACAGCTCCATGGGCGTGAGTATGACGCGGACAGGCGTCGCCCGCGTGTGCTCAGGGGGACGGAGCGGGACCGGCGCTTCCGTGTGGCTCGATCTTCGACGGCAGGAGCAGGGCCGCGCCGAGACCGATGAGGCCGAACAGAGCGAGGGACGCCATCGCCCACGCGTACGACTCGTTTCCCTCAGCGATGACCGAGACGAGGATCGTGCCGGCGATGGCCGTGCCGAACGACGATCCCAGGTTGGAGATGCTTCGCGACAGGCCGGAGATCTCGCCCTGTTGCTCTTCTGGGAAGCTCGACTGCACGACGTTGACCGAAGGCGTCAGCATGGCGCCGAGCCCGAGGCCGATCAGAAGCAGTCCCGGCACGAATGCGGCAATGCTCGACCACGTGACGACGAGGCCGATCAGGAGCCCGATTCCGGCGAGTGTCACGAGAAAGCCGACGACGATCAGCGTCTTCTGCCGGTACTTCCGTGCCCAGCGCTCGGCGGCGAGCGACGAAACCAGGATGCCCGCGGTCGCGGCGGTGAAGATGACGCCCGTCCCGATCGCGCTGTATCCACGAACGGTCTGCAAGAACACTGAGACGACGAACGACGTCCCCATGAGCATCAGCCACTGGATGTTCTGCGTGACGAGGGCGAGGTCCGAGACGCGGTTCCGGAACAACGCCGTCGACAGCAGCACCTCCTTGCCGGCTCGCTCCCCACGGCGGATGTAGAGGAAGAACACGAGCAGGAAGGCGGCGCCGAGCCCGAGGAAGATCACAAACAGTGTGTTGTTGGTGCCAGCCTGGAGGATCCCGAAGACGAGGCAGAACATGCCGACCCCGGACAGGACGGCCCCGACCGCGTCGAAGGGGCGCGTCGGGTCCGGCTCCAGCGGATCCACGAGCCGGCGGCTCAGGAGGATGATGGTCGCGATGATCAGGGCCTGGAAGACGAACGCGGCGCGCCAACTGATTCCCGTGGTGATGATGCCGCCGATCAGCGGCCCTGCCGCGGCGCCGATACCGCCGAGACCGCTGATCGCTCCGAACGCCCACGCGCGCCTCGTCAGATCACTGAACCACAGGGTCGCGAGGATGTAGACGGGAGGGATCAGCAGGGCGGTGCCGACGCCTTCGAAGACGGAGTTGCCGAGAATCAGCACGCCGAGGTTCGGCGAGACCGCGCTGAGGAGGGCGCCGACCCCGTACAGCAACAGCCCGGCCAGGAAGCACCGCTTGCGACCCCAGCGGTCGGTCAGCTTGCTGCATGGGATCATGAGAATCGCCATGATCAGCAGGAACAACGTGATCGTCGTTTGCACGCCCTTGACGGTGGTGTCCAGGTCGTCGCTGATGTCGTTGATCATCACGTTCATGTTCGACCCGGCGAAGCTGCAGATGAACTGCGCCAGCGCGAGCGGGAGGAGGAGTCTCCGCGGCGAAATGGCCGGCTGATCCGGGCTGACTGCTTCGCTCAGCGCCATCGGGTCAGTCACGTTACTTCGCCGCCGCAGCCGAGGCACGAGCAAACTGCCGGCCGCGTAGGCTGGAGCCCGCTGCAGTTCCAGTTGCACGTCACCGCGGAGGCGGTGGAGAATCGGCCCTGGATTCCCCAGCCAGGAGATCAGCTTGACTTCCACCAACGAAAAGACACGTCCGCGCGTAGTGATTCTCGGCGGCGGGTTCGCCGGCATCGGCGCCGCCAGGGCACTGAAGGGCGCCGACGCCGACGCCGTGCTCGTGGACAAGCACGATTACCACACCTTCCAGCCGCTGCTGTACCAGCTCGCCACCGACCTGCTCGACCTGTCGGCGGTCGGACACCCGTTGCGCGATCTCTTCCACGAGCACCCCAACGTCAGCATCCACCAGGCGACCGTGACCGGCATCGACGTGGACAAGCGCGAAGTCACCTTCAAGGAGATGGATCCGCTGACGTACGACTACCTCGTCGTCGGGCTCGGCGCCGAAGTCAATTTCTTCGCCGTCGAGGGGACGCGGGAGCACGCGTTCCCGATGTACACGATCAAGGACGCGCTACGGATCCGGGAGCACGTGCTGCGCATCTGGGAGGCCGCGGATCGCGACCAGTCGCTCGTCGACGACGGCGCCCTCAACGTCGTCATCGTCGGCGGCGGGCCGACCGGCGTCGAGAGCGCGGGTGCCCTGGCCGAGCTCTACCGCAGTGCCTTCGCGGCCGACTACCCCAGCCTGCCGCAGGACAAAGCACGCCTCGTGCTCGTCGAAGCGTCGCCCGAGCTGTTCGGGATGTTCAAGTCGGACCTTCGGAAGTACACGAAGAAGGCCCTCGAGCAACGCAGCGTCGAAGTGGTGGTCGGAGACTCGGTGGAGTCGGTGACGCCAACCCGTGTCAAGCTGAAGTCGGGCATCGAGATCCCGGCCCACACGCTCGTCTGGGGCGCCGGCCTGCAGGCCAACCCGATCGGCCGCTCACTCGGAGTCGAACTTCAGCGCGGCAACCGGGTGCCCGTCGAGCCCGATCTCAGCATCGCCGGCCATCCCGAGGTTTTCGCCGTCGGCGACATCGCGTGGATCACCGACACGAAGACGAACGAGGTGCTCCCGCAGCTCGGCTCGGTCGCGCTCCAGGCCGGCGAGCATGCAGGCGAGAACATCGCGCGTCGGCTGGACGGAAAGGGCACGAAGCCGTTCGAGTACAAGGACAAGGGCACGATGGCGACCATCGGCCGTGGCGCCGCGGTCGTGCAGTTCCGACGCGGGCGGACGATGAAGGGGAAACCGGCGTTCCTCGCCTGGGGTGCGGTCCATCTCGCACTGCTATCGACCGGCGAAGATCGGGCGAAGGCGCTGATCGACTGGACCTGGGCCGGGTTCGCGCACGAACGATCGGGCCGGATATCCGTTAGATCGGAGGAGGAATGACGCAGGCAACCGAGCCGAAGGCGGACGTCTTCGTCGTCTTCGGCATCACCGGCGACCTCGCCAAGGTGATGACGTTCCGCTCGCTCTACCGGCTCGAGCGGCGAGGGCTGCTGAACTGCCCCATCGTCGGCGTGGCCGTCGACGACTGGAGCGTCGACCAGCTCGTCCAGCGCGCCCGCGACTCGATCGTCGGGACCGGCGAGCAACTGGACGAGGGCGTCTTCAAGCGGCTTGCCGCCCGGCTCTCGTACGTGCAGGGAGACTTCTCAGACGAGAAGACGTACGAGCGGGTCGGCAAGGAGATCAATGGTGCGAAGATGCCCGTCTTCTACCTCGAGATCCCGCCGTTCCTCTTCGGAAGGGTCGTCAAGGGGCTGTCCGACGCCGGCCTGACGAAGGAGGCGCGCGTCGTCGTCGAGAAGCCGTTCGGCCACGACCTCCAATCGGCCCGCGAGCTCGCGGACGAGCTCCACCAGTACATCGACGAGTCACAGCTCCCGCGCATCGACCACTTCCTCGGAAAGATGGGGCTCCAGGAGATCCTCTTCCTCCGCTTCGCGAACACGATCCTCGAACCCGTCTGGAACCGGAACTACGTCCAGTGCGTCGAGATCACGATGGCGGAGAAGTTCGGCGTCGAGGATCGCGGTCACTTCTACGATCCGGTCGGCGCGCTGCGCGACGTCGTGGTCAACCACATGATGCAGGTGGTTGCCGCTGCGGCGATGGAGCCGCCCGCGGGGGGCGACCCGGACACGCTGAAGGACGGGATAGTGGCGCTCTTCCGCGCCGTCGACGCGGCCGACCCGGCGCACTACGTCCGGGGCCAGTACGACGGCTACCTCCAGATCGACGGCGTCGCACCGGACTCGAGCACCGAGACCTATGCCGCAGTCCGGCTCGACATCGAGAACTGGCGCTGGTCGGGCGTCCCGTTCTTCCTGCGCACGGGAAAATGCCTCGCCGCGACGCAGACGGAGCTTCGCCTCGTGTTCAAGCGTCCTCCGCGCCTCGGCTTCGCGCAGCTGGCCGGCAGCATGGAGCCGGATCAGCTCGTGATCAAACTGGACCCGTCCACGGGAGCCCAGCTGATCCTGGACGCGTTCCGGGCGGACACCATGCGCGCCGACATGATCACGCTCGACATGGAATTCGCGGACATGGGCGGCGAGGGAGCGACGCCCTACGAGGTGCTCCTCCATGCCGCCATGGTCGGAGAAAGCACCCGCTTCACGCGTCAGGACGGCGTTGAGCAGACGTGGCGCATCATGCAGCCGCTCCTCGATTCTCCCCCGCCCGTTCACTCGTACGAGAAAGGGTCGTGGGGACCGGACGCCGGCAACCAGCTGCTTGCCGGCCACGGCCGCTGGCACGGGCCGTGGGTGGTGGCTGCATGAGCCCGAAGACGAGGACAAAGCCCGGGCAGAAGCCGGTGCCCGCCGCGCAGCAGCCCGAGCAGAGCGCAGCCGCGCCGTCGCCTTTCACGCCGATCGCGGAATACGCCTTCCTCTCCAACTGTCACACCGGCGCGCTGGTCGCTCCCGACGGGTCGGTCGACTGGCTTTGCGTTCCGCGCTTCGACTCCCCCAGCGTCTTCGGCACGCTGCTCGACCGCCAGGCCGGCTCCTTCCGGTTCGGCCCGTTCGGGATCAATGTGCCGACGATGCGCTACTACGACCCGGGCACGAACGTCCTCGTGACGACCTGGAACACGCCGACCGGTTGGGCACAGGTCAAGGACGCCTTGACGATGGGGCCGTATCACGGCGACGACACGGTCACTCCGCATACGAGGCCGCCGGCAGACGCCGACGGCGAGCACCTGCTCGTTCGGACGGTCGAGTGCCTCGAAGGCAACCTCGAGGTCGAGCTCGTCTGCGAGCCGATCTTCGACTACGGCCGCGTCCCGGCGGAGTGGACACTCGTCGACGGGAGCCGGCATACCGCCGACGCCCAGGGCGCGGAGCAGACGATTCGGCTGCAGACCGACATGTCCCTCGGGATCGAGGGCGAGCGCATTCGCGCCCGGCACGAGCTACGGGAGGGTGAGAAGCTCTACTGCTCGCTCTCCTGGGCCGAGGGCCTCGCCTCGCCGGCCGACTGCGACGACGCTGCCGCGCGGCTCGCCGCGACGTGCCGGTTCTGGCGCGACTGGCTGAGCCACGCCCGCCTTCCGGATCACCGCTTCCGGGAAGCATTCCAGCGCTCCGCGCTCGCGATCAAGGGGCTCACGTACATGCCGACGGGAGCGACCGTAGCGGCGTTGACGACGTCGTTGCCCGAGACGCCTGGCGGCGAGCGCAACTGGGACTACCGATTCACGTGGATCCGCGATTCGACCTTCACGCTCCAGGCTCTCCACTGGATGAATCTCGACTGGGAGGCCGACGAGTTCATGCAGTTCATCGCCGACCTCGAGCCGAACGACGACGGCGCCCTCCAGATCATGTACGGGATCGACGGCCGCCGGGACCTGACCGAGTCGACGCGCGACGAGCTCTCGGGCTATGCCGGCGCTCACCCCGTGCGAATCGGCAACGGAGCGTTCGACCAGCGCCAGAACGACGTCTTCGGGGCGGCGCTCGATTCGATCCTGCTGCACACGCGGCGAAGCCAGCGCCTGCCGCGGCGACTCTGGCCGATCGTGCAATCGCAGGCGGAGTGCGCGACCGCGGTCTGGAAGAACCCGGACCAGGGCATCTGGGAGGCGCGCGGCAAGCCTCAGCACTACGTGTCGTCGAAGCTCATGTGCTGGGTTGCACTCGACCGCGCCGCGAAGCTGGCGGAGATGGGCGGCGACAACGAGCTCCAGGCGAAATGGCAAGCCGTAGCAGAGGAGATCAAGGAGGACATCCTCGAGCACGGGGTGAAAGGCGGCGTCCTCCGCCAGCACTACGACACCGAGGCGCTCGACGCGTCGACGCTGCTCGCGGCCCTGTTCGGGTTCCTGCCGGGCACGGACGAGGTCCTGCGCAAGAGCGTGCTGGCGATTGCGGACGACCTGACAGAGCACGGGTACGTCTTGCGCTACAAGACCGACGAGACGGACGACGGGTTGTCCGGCAAGGAGGGGACGTTCCTCATCTGCTCGTTCTGGCTCGTCTCGGCGCTGGCCATCATCGGCGAGATGCAGCCCGCCCGCGACATGATGGAGCGCCTGCTCCGCCAGGCATCGCCGCTGGGCCTCTACGCGGAGGAGCTCGACGCGGAGACCGGCTACCACCTGGGTAACTTCCCGCAGGCGTTCTCGCACCTGGCGCTGATCGAGGCGGCCGGACGGATCATCCTCTCGGAGCGATTGGCAGAGATGCAGTGACGGACACCTACGACATCGTCATCATCGGCACGGGCGCCGGCGGCGGGACGCTCGCGCGGCACCTTGCGCCGTCCGGGAAGCGCATCCTCCTGCTCGAGCGCGGCGACTGGCTGGCGCGCGAGCCCGAGAACTGGAGCTCCGAGGAGGTGTTCGTCAAGAACCGCTACGTGTCGCCGGACACCTGGTACGACAACCGCGGAAAGGCGTTCCAGCCGCAGGTGCACTACTTCGTCGGCGGCGCGACCAAGCTCTACGGCGCCGCGCTCTATCGACTCCGCGCCGAGGACTTCGGCGAGCTTCGCCACCAGGACGGGATCTCACCGGCGTGGCCGATCTCCTACGATGAGATGGAGCCGTACTACACGCTCGCCGAGCAGCTCTACGAGGTGCATGGCGCGCGCGGTGAGGATCCGACCGAGCCGCCCGCGAGCGCTCCGTATCCGTTCCCGGCGGTCTCCCACGAGCCGCGAATCCAGAAGCTTGCCGACGATCTCGAGCGCGCCGGATACCACCCGTTCCATGCGCCGTGCGGCGTTCGCCTAAACGAGGCGAACATGCCGTACAGCGCCTGCATCCGCTGCATGAACTGCGACGGTTTTCCGTCGCTCGTCCACGGCAAGTCGGATGCGGAGGTGCTCGGCGTGCGTCCCGCGCTCGAGCACGACAACGTCACGCTGCTCACCAACTCCGAGGTCGTGAGGCTCGAGACCGACTCGTCCGGTCGTAGCGTCACGGACGTCGTCGTCGAGCGGGACGGAGCCAGCGACCGGTTCTCGGGAGACGTCGTCGTCGTCGCGTGCGGTGCGACCAACTCGGCGAAGCTCCTGCTCAGGTCCGCGAACGACAAGCATCCGGACGGGCTCGCCAACGGCTCCGACCAGGTCGGCCGCAACTACATGTTCCACAACAGCCAGGCGGTACTGGCGCTGTCGCGCGAGGAGAACCCGACCGTCTTCCAGAAGACCCTCGGGCTGAACGACTTCTACTTCCGCGGTGGAGACGTGGACTACCCGCTCGGCAACATCCAGATGGTCGGAAAGTCGCAGGCGCCGATGTACCGCGGCGAGAAGCCGCTCGAGACGAGGCTCGCGCCCGAATGGTCGCTGGAGCGGGTCGCCCGCCACGCCATCGACTTCTGGTTGTCGACGGAGGATCTACCGCGGCCCGACAACCGCGTCACCGTCGATGGGGAGGGGAAGGTCACGCTGGCGTATGCCCCCTCGAACGAGGTGCCGAAGCGAAAGCTGTACGAGCAGGTGCAGTCGATGCTGCGACACCTCGACACACATCACCACCTCCTGCCGCGGTTCGAGTACATGAAGACCGACATCCCGATTGCGGGGTGCGCGCATCAGGCCGGCACGGCGCGCTTCGGCGACGACCCAGCCACGTCGGTGCTGAACCGCGACTGCCGCGCCCACGAGGTCGACAACCTCTACGTCGTCGACACGAGCTGCTTCCCGAGCATCGGCGCCGTCAACCCGGCGCTCACGGCGATGGCCAACGCGCTCCGCGTCGGCGATCACCTGCTCGAGCGGCTCGGTTAGGTGATGCGGGGGTAGCTCACGACCCAGTAGAGCCCGATCGCAAGCAGGACGAGCGCGACGGCGAAGAGGCCGAGGCGAACGCCGAACAGCTTGAAGCGCTGGCTCAGCGCAATCAGAAACAGCACCGTGGCCAAAAGCACGGTGGCCCGGATGTACTTGTCGCCGGTCTCGCGGGCCGAGGTGCCCTCCTCGAACGTGTCCGTCGCGACCGCCTGCAGCTTCGCCGACGTGGAGAGCAGGCGGTTGTGGTACTGCGGCATCGTGATCACGCCCGCCGGTGCGTGCGGGTTGTGGATCGGATCCAACTTCACCCAGAGGTGGAAGACCGGCCTGACCTCCGGGCGAACGCGGCGGACGTAGATGTCGGCAAGCCGCTGGTTTCCGGTTGCCGCTGCCTGCAGCCAGGCGCTGGCCGTCGACGAGTCGTAGAGCTGTTGCTGGCCGCCCCGCGTCAGCAACCCCTCCGCGGTCAGGCGAATCCTCGAGGACGTCCCGTAGCGCTCGGCCTCACGGCCGTCCCACTTGGCCGCCTGATAGCCACTCCACGCAGTCGCGATCGCGACCAGCGCGAGCACGACGCCCTCGACGATCTCGAGCGTTCGCTCCCGCGGCAGTCCGTGTGCCGCACCGCCGTGACCATGCTCGTCCAGGTGCTGCGCGATCTCGATGTTCGCTCCCTCGGGCACGGCTCGCGACGACCCTACCGGGGACTCAGTGCGCGAGGGCGACCTTGAGGCCGACGACCGCGAGCCCCAGAGCCAGATTCATACTCATCGCTACCAGTGTGCCCCCGAGCCCGGCCCGCTCGAGGCGTCCGTAGCGAAAGCCCTCGGCGGCGAGCGTGAAGAGACCGATCCCAAAGGCGAGCCAGACCGCCGCGGTATCGCCGAGGACGCCGAGGGCGCCGAGGATGAGTGCCGCAACGGGGCCGGCCGCGGCGAGGAGGATGCCGAGCTCGCGCCGGGCGACGGCCCTCACGTCGTCGCGGGTCAGCCTGCGGCCCTCGGTGATGCTCTCCGACAGGCCGTGCGCATGGAGGTGCGCCAGCCAGAGCACGAGCGCCGTGCTGGCCACGACCACGGCCAGCTTCCAGGGATGCTTCTCGCTCGCGTAGGCCGCGGTCAGGGTCGCCATGGCGACGACCGTCCCGTAG
>JBKPNC010000086.1:0-10729 GCA_046732435.1 Actinomycetota bacterium | reverse complement strand
CGTCACCGTCACCAGCGGCAGCGCCGATAAGAACTGGATCGCCTGCGACAACACCGCCGCCAGCGGCTTCTTCGGACGTTGCTATTCCGAATGGGATCAGCCCGCCAGCGGCGACCTGATCCGCATGAGCACGTCAAGCCCGGCAGGTGCGCCGCCCGCAACTCCTCGACGAGCCCTGTGGGCAGCGGTCGGCTCGGATGAGAATGAAGTCGGGCTCGCGTCGGGCTAGCACCGCGGGCGAGCGTAGCGCTGGCGTCGGTCGGCGGGGCGCCGTACAAGCGCGGTAATCTCAACTGAGGAGATAGGCGTTTCGATTGTGCGAAACGCACGAGGACTTAGACTTACGCTGCCGCGATGGACTCGACCAGCGAGAACGAAGCACTCGCCCAGGAACTAAGCAGCATCGCGGACAGGGTGGGTGAGCTTGAGAAGCGCGTTCAGGAGGCAGGAGCGGTCATCGCGCGCCTAGAGACCGCCGCCGCAACGACAGCTCGCGCGTTAGAAGAGGTTTCGGCGCATTGGGACGCGGTGTATAGGGCGATGCGCCGGGCCGAGTAGTTCAGGCTGGCGGGCGAACGACTCTGACTCTTCGGAGCCTTGCCAGCCGGGGCGATGAGCTTGCCCCGAGCCGCTGCAACGTGCCTCCCGCATGCGGCAACGAGCGGTTTCAGCCGTCACGGCGACCGGCGGCAAGATCGTGCTTGTTGGCTCCGAGGTGTCAATGGGCGATTCGGCGCTCGCACCCTACAACACGGATGGGAGTCTTGATTGGACGTCCGGGTCGGGCGGTCGGGTGCTCTGTGCCTTCGCGCGCCGTTTCGTGTACGCGTGGGCGGCAGCGACGGCGGCTGCGATTCAGCCGGACGGCAAGATCATCGCGTCGGCATTTTCGACAAGGGCTCTGGGTTGAACGGCTTCGCGCTCACCGCCTCACCGTCGATGGCCGGCGCGACTCGAGCTTCGGAAGCGAAGGCCACGTGCCTACCACTTCCGGTGCGAACACCGGTTCCAATGCGGTAGCGATTCAGCCCAACGACAACATCATCGCCGCCGGCGGGCGCGTCAATCAAGACTGGCGGGCGTGTGTTGCGCTCGCCTGCTACACGCGGATGGAAGCCTTGGCCGCAGCTTCGGCGTGGTGGGCCGCTGAAACGTGAGCGGGCGTTGGAGCTGGGTTGCTGCCGGGCTGGTACCGGTGGTTGTGGTTGCGGCCGCGACGGCGTGTGGTGGATCAGGACCAGCGATGCGAGGTTCAACCGGGGCTTTCGGCGCGGGGGGGATGGTGCGCACGGACTTCGGCGGCGACGATGGCGCGACCGCGGTCGCGATCCAGTTGGACGGCAAGATCGTGGCGGCGGGCGGGACGGGAGGCCGGTTCGCGCTTGCGCGCTATACGCCGTCCGGCCGTCTTGATCGCAGTTTCGGCAATGGGGGCAGGGTGTTGGCCGACGTGGGAGCGCGTCCGGACGTATACAGCCGTGCTTGGCAGAGGGGGGCGGCGGCGGTTGTGGTCCAGCGGGACGGCAAGATCATCGCCGCCGGCGCAGGCAACGGGGATTTCGCGCTCGTTCGCCTTACCGGGCGGGGGCGCCTCGATCGGACCTTCGGCCGAAACGGGAGGGTGGTGACCGACTTCCAGGGCGGCATAAGCGGGGGTGATTACGCTACTGCGGTCGCGGTTCAGCCGGATGGGAAGATCGTCGCTGTCGGCCGCAGCGATCTCGATCTCGCGCTTGCTCGTTACCTGCCTGATGGGCGTCTCGACCGCAGCTTCGGCAGCGGCGGGAAGGTGTTGAGGCATGCGGGGTCGGATGACATCGATGACGCCGAGGCGCTGGCGATCGAGGCAGACGGCACGATCGTCGTCGGCGGGGGCAGCGGCGGTCACACCCCGGGGAGCGCGATATTCGTCCGCTTTCTCCGCGACGGCCGCCTCGACCGCAGCTTCGGCACGGCCATGGTCTCACCGCTCTCCGTCGAAGCGAACGCCCACTACGGCGCGATCGCGGTTCAGGACGACGGCAAGCTCGTCGCCGCCGGGGGAGGGGTAAACGTCGAGCCGTCCTCCAACATCATTGCGCTCAGCCGCTACACGCCCCTCGGGCGACTCGATCCCACATTCGGCAGGGACGGGACTGTGCTGACCAACTTGGGTCAGACCAGCTTCCGCCAGCTGACGGCAGTCGCCTTGCAGGGCGACGGCAAGATCGTCACCGCCGGATTCGACCAGCGGGCGAGAAAGCCGGGGCAATTCGTGCTCAGCCGCTACACAGCGGACGGGCGACTCGATGACAGCTTCGCCACGCGTGGCACCGTGTCCACGGACGTTGGGTCGCTCTCGTGGCGAGATTCTGCTCCCTACACGCCCGCGATGGCGATTCAGAGCGACGGGAAACTCGTCGTCGCCGGCGGAGCCAGCTCGCCCACGCGGAGCCGCGACTTCGTGCTCGTCCGCTACAACCCGGACGGAAGCCTCGACTCGTAGACGGCGGGCAGTCAGAACTCCGGTCGCAAGGCCGGTGGTAGGGCCGAGGGCGACTGCGACGCTACCGGGGATCACCATTCTTCTCGTCGCCGCACGCGCAATAAACATCCTCGCGTAGCGGCCTCGACTTGAGTCCGGGCCGCCAACGTAGGCGAGGCATGCGTTGGCCTGCTCGAGCGGTCGAAGAGGCAGGCGAGCGACGCCCGCTCCTCCTCGGTCGCCTTCCGCCAGCGAGAGGACCAGCGGCAGGCGGTCGCGGGGGAGACGTTGCAGCGCCCGGCGACCTCACGCGGCGAGCTTCCCGCCTCGATCCGTGGCCTCCTTGGCCGTGAGTCCTGGCAGACCCACAGCCTCAGAGGAGGCCCAGATGTCCTTTCAGCCGTTCACAACCTGTGTGCGCACGTCATTTAGTTCTCGACGACGAGGTGTGTGACTGGTAGGGAGAAGCGATTGAGGGCGGTTTCCGCGCTTCCTTTTTCGAGCCAGGCGGCGTCCTCGTCAGGGAGTGTGACGACGATGAGTTCATCAGCCGGGAAGGTGCGAAGCGCGTCCTCGATCGCTTTGACAGGGTCGGAATCACCGACTCGGGACTCAACGTCGTCGGTCGGTGCGGCCTCCGCAAGCTCGTCGGCCCGCTCGGCTGCGTCAGTGCGGGCGTCATCCTCGGCGTTTGTCAACCAGTCGAGCCGGGAGAGATGGGAGGCTGGTGCGACGACGAGCATCTCTGCATCCTCGCCCGCGTGCGCACGGACAGACGTGCGCAGATCGGCCGCGGGGACATCGGCGGTCGCAACGATGAGGAGCCGACGAGGCACGGCTTCAGCCTATCCGCCTCGTCGACCGATGCGAACGCGTAACCGCTCGCGGCGTCAGCTGCGCCCAATCGTCATCTAGACTCGGGCTCGCGGGCCTTTGGGAACTTCGAGGATCGTCGAGCACGTGTGGGGTACTCGCCGGTTCTCGGGCGTCGAGCACACTTACCAACAACCGGGAGTGAGTCCGAGGGCCGCGTTTCTACGGGGTGTTTCGCAAACCCGCTTAGCCTTCGAGAAGCAGTCCCTGGAGAGGAGGGCCGAGCAGGCGCTCCCGGCGCCTGCAATGTTCGCCGAGTAGGAGTTGATCCAACCGCATGCGACGACCCCCTTCCGTGACCGCTAACCTCGCGCTCCGTGCTGACCGCCATCTGGGGGAGCGGCGGTTGGTCGTGCCGTCCCGTGCGCACCACCGGCGCCGGCTCGAGCGGGTCGGCTGGCTCGTGGCACTTGATGCTCCGGGAGGTGACTGGGCCGCCGGTGACCCGCAGCCGCGCCAGCGAGGATCGCTCGAGGTTCTGATCGACGGTGCCGAGGTGCTGCCACGGATGGTGGCGGAACTCGAGCGGGCCGAGTCGCACGTCCACATCGCCGGCTGGTACTTCTCTCCTGACTTCGCGCTTACGCGCGAGGGAGAGCCGGCGATTCTGCGGAATCTTCTCGCTGAGCTCGCCGAACGGGTCGAGGTGCGCGTGCTCGTCTGGGTCGGGGACGAGCCGCTCGGGCGCGTCCACTACCACGCCGTCCCCCACCTGCCCTTTCCATCGGCGATCGTGATGGGTCGACAGCTGATCGACGCGTTCCCCGACGAGTTCCCGCTCGACGGCGGCGGCCACGGGCACGAAGGGATGTGAGCGATGGCGGTCGTGCGCAGGAACATCCTCGCGAACGCGGCCGCGCGGCAGAAGTACGTGCAGGCGTCACGCTGCTGAAAGCGGAGGGAAGCGAGACAACCACGAACTCGCTCGGCATCCCTGGGCCGGGGGAGGAACTGAGCAGCTACGACCTGTTCGTGGTCATGCACCACTGGGCGATGACCATGGTCACACCGGCGACGCAAATGCACCGCAACGCCGCCCACCGCGGCCCCGGGGTCCTGCCCTGGCACCGATGGATGCTGATCCAGCTCGAGGCACAACTCCAACGCGTCCTCAACGACGCGAACATCGGCCTCCCGTTCTGGAACTGGGCGGCCGACGGCGAGAAACCGAAAACGCAGCAACCGAACTCGGCGCTGTGGAAGCCGAACTGCATGGGCGGCGACGGAACAGGCGTCAACGGCGCGGTGCACACAGGGCCGTTCTCGGACTCGTCTGGCTGGAACATGGAGGACGCGGCCGATTCGAACGGCGTTCTCCGCTCGGTTGACCGGCCGCTTCGCCGCGGCCTCGACACCAGCACGGGTCTTCCCAACAAGAACGAGGTGCAGTTGGCGCTTGCCCGGCCCCACTACGACAGCTCTACGTCGGCTGCCACCTCGGCAGGCTTCCGCGACCGTCTCGAGGGCTGGATCCCAGCTGCCAGCGCGCCGTATCTCCACAACCATGCACGTGTTCGTCGGCGGCGACATGCTGATCAGCAGCTCCCCAAACGACCCCCGTCTTCTTCCTCAACCACTGCAACGTCGACCGCATCGGGGCCGCCTGGGGCGCGGCCGCTGGTAGGACGCACTCGAACGCGCCGGCCTTCGCCGCCTCCGTCTCCATGACTTGCGGCACACGTTCGGCAGCTTCGGCGTCCAGGTCTGGGACCTCGAAAAGCTACGCCAGTTTCATGGGGCACGCGTCGATCACGACGACGGCGATCTACCTGCACCGCAAGCCCGCGCCCGACGACGCCGACCGGCTCTCGCGGCTCGTGAGCGTATCGCAAGCCATATCCCGAAACGCGGAAATCGGGCGTAACGGAGCGCACCTAGGCGCACCCGAAAACGGCTTGGATAAGCCAAGCGCCCTACCCGCGTAGCCCCTTTTAATCCCAAGGTCGCTGGTTCGAATCCAGCCCGGCCCATCGGAAAGCCCTGCGATTAGCGGGGCTTTCTTCATCCCCGAGCCCGCGGCGCGCCTCGACCATATCCCAACCGTATCCCGAGATCGAGGGTGGCTTCTGGCCGTGCGCTGTAGCGCGAACGGGTCGCCTACGGGTTGAAGCCGACGTCGGTTGGGAGGATGATCCGGCGTTAGCGGCTGCCAGCCGCCGCCGTCCCGGGCCGAAGCGTTGCGCTTTGGGGGGCGACTCCGGTCGGCGCGACCGGCTCCCGTGCGGTTGAAGGTCTAACGGGAGAGAGGGACCCTATGTCTAGTGTCAGGAAACGGCTTGCGGTCGCGGGTGCAGCCGCGGCCGTCGTGGCGATGGTCGCAGCGTTCGCGCCGAGCGCGAGCGCGGCGGCGTCAACCAAGTGTCCGAGCGGCGGTACCCCCGCACCCGGCTCGACGATCACTCCGATCCCCAGCTCCTCATTTCCAAAAGCCATGCCCTTAGGGCTGATCTCACAGACGGTTCGGGCGGGCCACAGCAGTCCCACCAAACGACGCTCGCAGGACCTGGACCATTGATGTTTGGGCCATGAATGGGTCACAACTCGTGCGCGTCCGAGTCCTTTGAGCAAGGACACGTGGCTGAATTGCAGGCACTTCGAGAGACGGGAGCGACGGGCGTCGATCCGGTGGATTACACACCGCGCGATCCAGATCCGGCTGTAGCGCCGGCGAGCGAGTCGAGCGCGATAGCGACCGCTTCATCGGCGCTCAGCTTCCGTCCCTGGTCGCGGGCGCCGGCCAAGGCAGCGCCGTCGAGCGCAGAATGGATCTTCGCGAGGGTCTTCGCGTTCTCGACGACGAGGTGCGGGAGCATTGTCGTCCCGAGCTCCTCGTGCAGCGCCTCCGAGCAAGCGAGAAGCTGCGTCGCCGTCTCCACTCGCCCGGCCGCTGCGAGCGCCGCGGCGCAGCGGCAAAGCTGGTGCGCGACGCCGCTCCGGTCGCCGAGCTCGAGAGAGAGGCGCAGCGTTTCCGCCGACAGGGCAAGCGCATCCTCGACGCGCCCCTCCTCGGCGGCATACGACGCGAGCGCTCCCACCGTCGTCGCCTCGAGGCCGCGGTAACCCGAGCCTCGTATCCGCTCGAGGTTCGCCTCGTGGAGCTTGCTGGCGCCCTTCCGGTCACCGAGCTCATCGAGCATCCACGCGACCATCCGCGTGGCGAACAACGCCCAGTACGTGTCGCCCACCTCGCGGAAGCGCCGGCCGCTCTCTGCGAAGAGCTGCTTCGCTCGCGCGAACTCGCGCAGGTCGGCGACTCCGGAAGCGAGCCAGAAGGTCGCATATGCCACGCGCCACGTGTCTCCGAGGTCCTCGGAGAGCGCTCGCGCCTTCTCAGCGCGCGCCTGTGTGGTGGCCGGATCGCCCGTGTACCGTGCTATCACAGCCGCGCCCGCAAGCGCTTTTGCTCGCGAAGCAGTTGGTCTGTGGTCGGCCGCGAGGGCCGCCTCGAGTCGCCGGCGTCCCTCCTGCATGTGATCCTTCGCGCACCAGAAGCCCGTCAAGGCGCCTGCGAGCTCCAGCTCGTGCTGTGCCTCACCGCACGCGTGGAACCAGTCGAGCGCGGCGCGCAGGTTGTCGAGCTCCACTTCGAGCCGATCGAGCCAGCGTCCGCTTCCGTGCCAATCGGCGGCCACGCCCTCCGCGAGTATGTGCGGCTCCGCTCCCGCTGCCAACGCGAGGAAGTGTTCCGCGTGACGGCGGCGGAGCGGCTCCGCATCGGAATGCCCAAGACGTTCCGACGCGAACTCCCGGATCGTCTCCAGCATCCAGAACCGCGCGCCGCCGTGGCGGAGGAGATTTTTGTCGGCGAGTGACTGCAGCGAGTCGACGTCGGCGTCCACGACCTGTTCCGCCGCCTCGAGAGTGCAGCCGCCTGCAAAGACCGCGAGCCGCGCGAAGAGGCGCTTGTCGGGCTCGTCGAGGAGGTCATAGCTCCACTCGATCGTCGCGCGCAGCGTTTGCTGGCGCCGGTCGGCGTCCCTGCCGCCCTTGAGCAGGTCGAGGCGCTGGGCCAGCCGATCGACGATCTGGGCAGGAGACAGGACGCTCGTGCGCGCCGCAGCGAGTTCGAGGGCGAGCGGCAGGTTGTCGAGGCGGCGGCAGAGCTCGGCAACGCTGTCGTCGTCGGGGAGACGGGATCTGGCGCGGAAGAGCTCGACCGCCTCCGGCTCCGCGAGTGGTTGAACCGGATACTCGATCTCACCACGGACGCGCAGGAGCTCCCGGCTCGTCGCGAGTAGCGCCAGGTTCGGGCATGCCTCAACGAGCGACGCCAGACCCGGCGCAGCGTCGATCACCTGCTCCAGGTTGTCGAGCAGGAGGAGCAGCTCTCGTTCGCCGATATGCTCGGCGAGGCCGTCTTTCGCTCCGAGCGTCTGCGCGATCGTGTCCATGACCAGGCTGGCCTCGCGGAGCGGCGCGAGCCCGACCCAGAAGACTCCGTTCCCGAATTCCGGCACGAGCTCGGATGCTGCTTCGATAGCTAGCCGCGTCTTGCCGGAGCCGCCGGGGCCGGTGAGCGTCACGAGTCGCGCACCGTCCCGGAGGAGCGCCGCCACTTCGGCTACCTCCCTCTCGCGCCCGACGAACGAGCTCGCCGGTCGCGGCAGGTTCGTGTTCGAGATCGTCTGCAGCGGTGGGAAGCGCTCCGACCCGACCTGGAAGAGCCAGACAGGATCGGCGAAGTCCTTCAGCTGGTGCTCCCCCAAGTCGAATACCTTCTCGTCGACGAATTCACGCGTCGCCTTCGAGAGCAGCACCTGGCCACCGTGTCCCGCCGCAGCGATGCGCGCGCCGAGGTGTACGTCGGCGCCGACGTACCCCTCCTGGACCAGCTTCGGCGTCCCCGTGTGCAGTCCCATCCGCACACGGATCGGCCCGGAAGCGAGCGCTCGCTGCGCGGCCTGTGCTGCAGCGACGGCGTCCCGCGCGCTCGAGAACGCGACGAAGAACGCGTCACCTTGCGTATCGACCTCGACGCCGCCACGTGCCTCAAACGCGGCGCGAAGAACGCGTCGATGCTCGGTCAGCGCCTCCGCGTACGTATCAGCACCGAGCTCGTGCAAGAGCCGCGTCGACGCCTCGATGTCGGTGAAGAGGAACGTGACGGTTCCGGACGGAAGCTCCCGCGACACAGCCTCATGATCGCCCACTCGGAGCGGTGTTTGAAGGACGGGAGCGACGGGACTCGAACCCGCGATCTCCGGCGTGACAGGTCGGCGTTCTGATCGCCCGCTCGGGTCCCAATGGCGGCGTTGTCCTACTGGAGAACTGGCTGCAGAGTGTTGGGGAAGGTGTTGGGGGAACTGACCCGCAGGCTCGGGAAGCCGCTAGTCAAGCCGAATTCCGGTCCAGAGAGCGCCGAAATCGCACCCAAGAGGTCGCCGGTTCGAGTCCGGCTAGCTCCATGAAACCGCCGCAAGTCGGCAGTTTTTTTGTGCAATGAATGAATGGCAGACATCCAGGCGCTCGGTCCGCACAACCACTCAGCTGCGCGCAGAAATGCGTTCGAGTTCGCGACTGCAGCGAGGAGCGAGCGACAGGGCTCGAACCGGGAGCTCCGGCATGACAGGCCGGCACGCTGCAACCGGCTACAGCACGCTACGAGCTCGCGCTGATCGTGCGCGACACGAATCGGATCCCGCAGACCGAGGCGACCTTCACCAAGACCACCCGCCCCACGCTCATTGAGGGCGTGCGCTCGAGCTCGCCGGCGCGAACCTGGCGCGGCTGTAGTCAGTAACCATCCACCCGCATCAGCGCGCAAACCCGCACGCGGAGCCGAAAACTGCACTCGCTGCACGGGTAAGTTCGGGCTAGTCTCGCAGACCGTCCGTGACCTGATGGTCGGATCGGGCCTCGCGTTCGACGACCGCGGCGTACACGAGCTGAAGGGCATACCTGGGAGTGGCGCGTCTACACGGCGCGTCGGGACTCGGCCGACCGCCCGTAGTGACGGTCGAGCGGATGCTCACCCGCCGGCCCGAGCTTGGCGAGCGCTGTCTGAGTGCGCTCGATCGACGGGACGATGCCCTTGCGCTCGTAGACTGCGAGTGCTTCCTCGTATGCGGCCCTGGCCTCTTCCGTTCGGCCGAGCAGCTGCAACGTCTCGCCTCTCGCCGCCAGGCAGTCACCGCGGAGCGCGAGCATATCGGTTTGATTCGCCCACTCGACCGCTTCAGTCGCAACCTCAACGGATTGCTCTTCGCCTCGGCGCGCCATGACCTTCGCGCGGGTTGAATGTGAGATCGCCTGCAGCCGGGGATCGGCCTGTGTGCCTAGCCGATCGATCCGCCTTGTCCATTCCTCGGCCTCGGAGTCTTGACCGAGTCGGTAGAGAACCTCGGCGAGCATCGCCGCGATGCCGGCGACCCCAACGTGCTGACCGGCATCCTCGAGGATCTGGATCGCTTCGCGGAGCGGCTTCTCCGCCTGCGCCGGTTCCCCCGTCAAGAGGGCACCCGTGGCCAGATTCGCCGAATTCGCGGCGTAGTAGCCCTGCTGGGACCGTTCGAGATAGACCTTCCGAGCTCGTTTGATCGACTCTTCGCCCTCGGCCAGCCGTCCCGCATAGGCCTGGAGAAGACCGAAACTACTTTCAGCCGGGAGCTCACCTTCGAAGCTTGCGCGGACCTCCTCGGAGCGTCGGATCGCCACGCGCACGGGCGTCGGACCTTCGGCGAGTGCGCCGATCACCCAGTTGGCGGCCCACACGGCCTGCCGGCTCCGTCCTGCGCGGCGGGCGGCTACGAGCCAATGTTCACTTGCCTCGGCGCAAAGCTCCATATCGCCTTGGAGATTTGCGATCACGCTGACCATCACCCAGGCATCGACGAGCGCCTCCGCATGGCCGAGCCCCTCTGCTTCCACGACGGCCCCTCGCGCTTCTTCGAGCTGCGGCGTGGCATCCTCGGGCGGACGCACCCACAGGAGAGCCCACAGCTCGCGCATCCGGGCTCGGATCTCTATTCCCCGTTGCCCGGCGGCGGCCGCTGCCGTCTGCGCCCGGCGCAGAATCTCGATCGCTGCCTTCGGGTCGCCTGCGTCAACGGTCGCCTCCCCTAAGAGGGAGAGCAGTCGGGGGCGCTCCTCTTCGTCCTCGGGAAGAAGCTCGACGGCGCTGGCGAGGAGTGCGCATACGGTCGAGGCCGCGTCGCCGCGCGCGTCCGCCTGGCGGCCGGCGACCCCGAGCAGTCGACCGGCGCGGCGGGCGAGCTCTTGCGCACGCTCGTCGTCTCGTCCGAGCTCGACTCGGTAGCGATACGCCCGCTCGAGGTGGTAGCCGAGGATCTCGGCCGGCGCATCGTCGCCGAGCCGCGACTCGAACCAGTCGGCGAACCGCTCATGCAGCACTGCCCGCAGCCGCTTGGGGATTGAGTCGTAGGCGGCTTCGCG
>JBKPNC010000085.1:0-6674 GCA_046732435.1 Actinomycetota bacterium | reverse complement strand
GCCCAGCTCCCTGCTCAACGCCCGCGCGACCCGAGCCGCTCCCTTCGCTGACTCGGAATCGTCTACGCCACAGATGATCGCACCGTTCACCAGATCCTCCTCTTGTCGCCTGCCTCGAGCTTCGCGGCCGGCGGCCGGGCGCGCCATCGGGCGGGGAACCCATGTCGCCGACGGCGCAGCCCCATCCCCCGCCGGCCGATGGGCCCGCGCCCCAATGGCCGAGGGGCGTTGCGGAGCTGACGCCGGTTCCGGTCGTGCTGGCCCCGCCGCAGCTCGCCGCAGTCGAACCTCAACGGCGCGTAAGCCGACAGCCGACGGGTAAAGGAATCGTCAGACATGAAAGATGACGGCAATCTGCGCGTCGACCACAATGCGGCGCGTTCGCGATGCGAGCTCCGCCTCGGCGAGAGAACCGTCGGCTTCATGGCCTATCGCACCGACTCGGGCACGCTGGTGCTGGCCCACACCGAGATCGATCCCGCCTTAGAGGGTCGGGGCCTCGGCTCGCGGCTCGTCGCGACGGCGCTGGATGACATCCGGTCGCGCGGGCTCTCTGTCGTGCCGCTCTGCCCGTTCGTGGCGTGGTATCTCCGGCAGCATCCGGAGAATGACGATCTCGTCGCGGCGCAGCCGGTCGGCGCCGCGTGAGCGAGTGGTGCAACGGCACGTCGAAGAGAGCAGCAGACGAGTGCTCGTCACCGCATCACCCGCATCTACAGCGTCGATCGTGAGCTTCCGAGCCTACGACCTCGTCAGCACAGACCGTCTCTCACCAGAAGACGCCTGCACGATCATGCTCGATGCGGTAGCCGCGCTCGATTCAGTAGCCCAAGATTGAGCGCATCATCGCGACTGGAATTCATCCCCGATGACGGGCGGTGCCGATCGGACGATCCAACTTTCGGACGGCCGTCGACTGGGCTATGCCGAATTCGGCGATCCTAGGGGCGCGCCCGTCATCTACTTCCACGGCTGGCCCGGAGCGCGGGTTGAGGGCCGCCTTGGCGATGAGGCCGCCAGCGTGAGCGGTGTGCGCTTGATCGCAATCGACCGGCCGGGCATGGGTCTCTCGGCCTTTCAACCCCGTCGCAGCTTCGTTGATTGGCCCGACGACGTTGTCGAGGTGGCGGCGACTTTGGGGCTTGACCGTTTCGCCGTCTTGGGGATCTCGGGCGGGGGCCCGTATGCCGCGACGTGCGCCTGGAAACTCGCGGATCGGCTCACAGGTGCGGGGATCGTGAGCAGCCTCGCACCCTTTGACGTCGCCGGTGCAGTCGCAAGCATGGGCCGGCGAAACCGGTTGACCTTCCAACTCGTGCGACACCTGGGCGCACTGCGGCGGATCCTCATGGCCAGGGTGGCGCATTCGGTGTCCCGGCGGCCAGAGCGCATCCTGGAGAGCGGCGTGGAAGCTGCTGTGGACAAGGAATACCTTGGCCGGCCAGACGTACGAACAATCCTCGGCGAAAGCCTCTCCGAGGCGTTCCGCGACGGGAGCCGCGGGCCTGCTTGGGAGATGGGGCTCTACACTCGACCGTGGGGATTCCGCCTCGAGGACATCCGGGCGCCCGTACACCTCTGGCACGGGGAGCAGGACGCCAACGCTCCGATCTCCATGGGGCGCTATCTGGCGACGAGTATTCCCGAGTGTCGGGCGACCTTCTATCCCGGAGAAGGTCATCTTCACTTCGTAGACCGCCTGCCGGAGATCCTTGCTGCGGTATCTCCTCGACCTGGTGGTTAAGGGAAAACAACCGGCAGATCCGACCGACCGGCCGCGCCGACTCACCGTCATACGACCGGTCCAATCGTCTAGTTCGTAGCGGGATCGTAAGGGGCAAGCCGCTCGCATAAGACGCGCATGAGTGTGAGTGCCGTCTCGGGTCGCTCGCGCAGGATCGCTTCGAAGGCTGGCTTGTGGATCTCGAGGACCCGGACATCGGACTTCGCGCGCAGCGACGCGACGCGAGGGCGGCTTGAGATGACAGACATCTCTCCAATGACGTCGCCGCTGCCGCGAACTGCCAGCGTCCGCCCGTCAGCGATCACATCGACATCTCCGTCGACAATCACGTAGGTCGTCTCGCCGGGCTCTCCCTCCGCGGCGATGAGGTCTCCTTCGGCAAACACGTGCTCCTCTGCGACCTCAGCGATCGGCTGCAAGTCTTGTGGTGGGAGGGCAGCGAAGAGCGGCGCCTTGCGCAGGAAGACGACACGCTCGACAAGCGGGACGGTGCTCTGGGTACGCGTCATAGTCACTCCTTCCAGCGCTTCACTCGCGAACTCCGCGCAAGCGCGAATCCACTGGTCATCGTCGCTTCGTAACCGCTCGAGTGCGTGCGGATCCCGCTCGCCAATCCGTGGCGGCTCCAACAGCGCCAGCAGAGGGCGGACGATCGCCGGCTCACCTACGGTCTCGATCACTTCCACGGCATTGGCTCGCTGGGCGGGATCCGAGACGGTGAGGTTCTCGATGGCGGCTGAGACGGTGGCCCGATCGCCGAGCATGGCGGCAGCGCGCAACGCGTCGATGGCATTCCTCTCCGCGCGCGCTCTCAACGAGCGACGCAAGAGCTCGAGGGCGTCGCCGTCGGGCGGACCGAGAGCGTCCCGAAGGCGGGTGTCCTCTAGCGCGCGAGCCACGGCCTCGGACGCGAAGCGACGAATCCGGCCGGCGGCGCCGTCGAGAGGAATCCGCTCGAGTGCCGCGAGCGCCTCCTCCCTGCGGTGATCGAAGAGAGCCTCGGAAACAGCATCACACGCAGGAGCCCCGACTTCTGCGAGTCCGTCGACGGCGGCGGCACGCACGCGCGGATCGTCATCGACGAAAGCGTCGATGAGCGATACGACAGCATCCTCGGGAGCCGTGGCGGCGATCGCCCGCAGTGCCTCTGCTCGTACCTCCGCGTTCGGATCGGTGAGAGCTTCCATCGCTATCGAGTAGGCGTCTCCGATGCGAGCCGCGGCGATGCCCCGGAGAGCGCCGGCACGAACTTCCGAGCTCGGGTCACGGGCGGCGCGGACGAGAGTCTGCCTGGCGTCGCTGTCGTGGCCAAGGAGAAGGGCAGCCGCCTGCGCGCGTACGGTTGGATCATCGTCTGCAAGCAACGTCCTCTCGGGAAGCGCGCCGGTGTGTGTGAGGAGAGTGAGCGCCGCTCGGCGCACGGCGGAGTCCGGGTCCGACAGGCACTGCCGCGCGGCCCGCACGGCGGAGGAGCCGCCCAGGCGGTCGAGCGATTCGAGCGCCTCGACTCGGACGTCCGCGTCTCGATCCTCGAGCGCCAGAAAGAGAGCGGCATCCGCGGGTTTGGGCTCGAAGTCGCCCAACGCGTGAGCCGCTAGCCGTCGTACGGCTGGATCGTCGTCGCTCAACAGTCCTTCGAGGACAGTCAGGCTCGTCGCGTCCGCGTTGAGCACGGCCGGTCGAGGCCCCTCGGGCGCTCCGAAAATCGCCGGGCGCCCCTCACGCAGGGCTGCGACCAACGCTCTCGGATACGCACCTCGGATTTGCATGACCGACGCGACCGCGAGGATTGCGGCGACGAAACCGGCGCCATAGAGAATGTCCGGATGAGCGAGTCGCTGGGCGATGAAGGCGACCAGACCAGCGAGGATCGTGCCGAGTTGCAGGGGCACGCCGTAAAGGAAGGCTCTCGCGCGGTCCCGCCGGTCGGCCGGAAACGTGTTGATTAGGGCCTCCCAGGTGCCGTTTGCGCCTCCGTTGTCCCAGGCGACCTGGGCGAAGCGGAAGGCCACGAGGATCGCAAACGTCGCTGCCACGACGGATACCCCAAACCCCACCAGGTAGAGGAGCGGGAGGACGAGCACGACGGTTGGAACACCGAAGCGGGCTAGCAATCGGCTCGTGACGAGCAACGAGATCACGAAGGCGGCTGCCATCGCGATCGCGAAGAAGACGCCAAAGAAGGCGGCGAGCTTGTCCGGGTCGGGGTATCTCTCCACTGCCACCCTTGCAAACGCGAGGTAGAGCAGGCTGAAGAGAAGCGCGACGAGGAGGTTAGCCACACTCATCCATCGGAGCAGGCCAGATCTGACGACATCGGTAAGGCCGCCCGTGAGATCGGATCCGTGGCCCCTCGCCCGAGCCCGCGGGGCCGCCAGCGAGATGCCTTCCCTGCGCACGAGCCGCCATGCAAGCCCGGTGGCGCCGGCGATCAAGGCGGCCCAGACGAGCAACAGGTTCGCTGACCCGAGCGTCGCTGCAAGCGGAGCAGTCACCACTCCCCCGACGACGAGACCCATGACACCGCCCGCAGCGATTACGGGGAAATAGCGCTTTGCCTGGCGCGTGTCGGCCACGAGCCCAGCGAGACCCCAGACGGCAAGGATGAGCGTCGACTGGGCGATGTTCCGAACCAGCCAGAGTACTGCATAGACCCATGACGCTCCCGCCTCGAGGGCGACTCGGCTGCCTAGCGCAGCCGCCAGAACCACGGCAAGGATGAGGAGAAATGCTCGGGCTCGTCCGGCACGCGTGAGAAGAGTCGCGAGGCCGAAAGTCGTCGCGAACATCGCCACCCCGACCAAGGCGTACATGAGCGGGAGCTTCCCGACGCCATATCTCGCAAAGAACAGGGCATCGATGGCGCTCTGGGCGATCATGATTCCCGCATCCGCGAGGAATGCGATCGCCACGAGGATGGCGACCGTCCGGCCCTCTCCGCGATGAAGCCGAAGTGCGGCGAGAGCGCGTTCCGAGACCACTCAGGCCCTTTCAGCCTCGTACACGACCACGTCACGCGAGACGTTCTTGAACGAGACGGGCCCGACTCGCCTGAATCGGACGTCGTCGCTTGCCGCGTGCGAGACGACTTCTTCGCTCACAAGGACCTGCCCCTGTTCAGCGTGTGCGGCGATCCGTGCGGCGATGTTGACGGTTCGCCCATAGAAATCGCCGTTCTCGTACACGACGGGCCCCGCGTTGATGCCGACATGCGTGCCCGGGAGGTCCGCGTCGGGAATGCGATCGCGAAGCTCGAGAGAGCACCAGACGGCGTTGAGCGGGCGGCGGAAGTACAGCTCGACGCCGTCCCCGATCCATTTCAGCGTTCGTCCGTCGTACCGCGATGCCGCATCCTGGACGAGACTCGCGAGCCGCATCGGCATCGCAGCCGAAGCCTCATCGCCGAGCTCCTCCGTCAGGCGGGTGTATCCGCTGATGTCGAGGAAGACGATCGCCGGCGGATCGGCCGTCGCCCGCCGATGGATGCCTGCCCGCTCGAGGTCGTCTTCGCCGTGAAGAACCCGGTGCTCGACGGTGAATGTCTCACTGTGGCGGCGATAGAGCCACGCTGCGAGTAGCTCGCCAAGCGGACTCGTACGAACGCCGACTTCCTTCAACGCCACGTCGAGCACGAGCGCCTCGGGAACACCTGCGTTCCTGAACCGCTCCTCCACCCGCGTGTGGAAGAGGTGGAGTTGATGCTCGGCGAGCCCCCGCAGCGCGTCGCCAGAGAGACGCGCCAAGCCGAGAAAGTCGGCCTCGTCGAGAGTCTCCAGGAGCGCCTTGAGGCCACGGAGGATCGCGGCATCATCCTCACGAGCTTGCTCGTTCGGAGGCGGCTGAGGTAGGCCGAAGGCCAAGAAGACGCGCTCGACGACATCGAACGGGATGGCAAGGTCATCCGCGGCCTGGGAGTACGTGCTATCGATGACGGATGGCGGTTGCATGACGTAATCCAGATAGCCAAATGACAGCTCGCCGGCTGCCATCGCTGCGGCGATCTTTTCGGGCTGTACTCCAGACCCCTCAAGGGCAGCCACAGCTCGCACGCGGTGGATGTCGCCCGCGCGAAACGGTTCTTTCGTATCGGCTGGCGCGAGGATTCCGAGCTCAACGAGACGCTCCAGCCGCTCGTGTGTCTCGCCGGTTCTCTCGGCCAATTCATTCCACGAGAGACGCCGGCTTCCCGACGGCTCGGGAGACGCTTGAGCGGCTGTCACGGACCTACTCCCGGCTCCTCGTGCGGTTCATCGCCCGTCGCGCGCGCGTCCGTCCGATCAAGCATCGGATTGAAGAACATGCTCGCCGTCACTGCAACGTAGACCGCTTTTCTGATCGACCGGCTCTTACGCCCTCGGATCTTGACGCCTGCGAACCGCGACCGGGGGTAAAGCGGGGGTCGAGTCCCAGTCGCTCCCGTGCTTCACCCTCGCTTCTTTGGCTGAATTGGAGTAGGGCAGGAACGTCTTTCGTGGCGTCACGGAGACGATCGGGGCCCCGCCGCTAGACGCCTAAAGGTCGCCGTCGCATCATTCGGCTGTGGCCGAGTTGCCGACGGGGCGGACTCATCCGCGAATACGACCCCACCTGAGATTGCGAACCCTACGGGCGGCCCCGGCCCCGGCGGCTCAGGCCATCTGGATCTCGACGTCGTCGGCGACGCCGCCGACGATCGTGTAGTCGGTTCGCGCCGTCTGCAAGATCGAACCGGGGACGAACTCCGACACGGGTCCGTGCGCGACGAGCCGCGCAATGAAGCGCTGCCAGGATACGCCGCCGCCGAGATCACCGTCGAGCCAGAAGCTGCGGTGCCGCGCTCCCAGGATCTCGAGCGGTCCGATCGTATTCGCCTTCGGCGGCACCCACGACCAGTCGCCGCCGAACGAATGGAGCGCGTTTTGCATGATCGTCATCGGATGCAGCTCGACCA
>JBKPNC010000084.1:0-12707 GCA_046732435.1 Actinomycetota bacterium | reverse complement strand
CCCGCCAACTTCGCGTTCCTGCCGGTTCGAGGCATTCAGCCGCCGCGCGGGCGACTGACAGGCGACGACCGATCTCGACGAGGTCCGGCAGCTGGCGCGGAAGGAGCGACCGAGACTGATCTTCTGCGGCGGCACGGCTCTTCCGCGCACGATCGACGTCACCAGATATGAGTTGAGAATCGCGAGCCCTCAAGCCGTCTCAGGCAACGGTGGTTAGCGCGCATGCAAGCCTGTACAAAGTTCGCCGCGTGCAGGGTCCCTTTACGCCTCCGTCCGGCTTGCGTGTGGCGGCCCGAGGTATGGGAACTCCGGGAGGAGGTCCTCGTGTGGATCCACCCCGTCCTCCGTCACCTTGCCGTTCGTGAAGATGGCCACGTTGGAATCGCCCACATCGTCCGTGAGCAGTCGGCCGTTGTCCGGGTAAGCAACCGGGCGCCTGGGGTCGTATCGCATCATGTCCGGCAGCAAGGTCCCCGCTACCCGCTTGGCCTCCTCCGGAGAGTACCCACCTATGTGCTCCAGCGAGTGGGCCAAAACGTCGACGAAGCGGGCATCATCTGCCGGCTCGCTGCCGACATATGCATCCTTCTCCTCGTTCGGGACGAGGAAGGGGACCAGCTGGGTTCGAGCCCCCCGCTCGACTTGGGCCCAGTTGGCGTCATCTGCCGGGACCAGCGTTCGGTGCCAGAGACCCACCTCGCCATCTCCCAACTCGCCATTCGGAAGCTCAAGGACGATGCTGCATACGTCGGCGTCGGCAAAGAAGTCGTCTCCCGTGAACTGGAAGTCGTTCAGGGCACCGCCTGCGTCGTAGAAGAAGGGATCACTACGCCAGCCAGCGAAGAAGCGGTACTCGCCCGCCTGCGACACCGGAGCTTCTGGGCCCTCCGACACCGGAGCCGCCTCGATGATCACTTCCCCGCCGTCGCCCTCGCTGGCGCCATCGACGCCCTCGACGCGGCGGACCGTCGCACTCTGCGCCCCGTTTCCTGACGGCGAGAATCGGAACTGATAGGTGATGTCCGCGACGAGATCCCCGTTGGTGTCGATCCTGAGCTCGTAGATCGCTTCCGGCGCGAATGGCTCTCTAGTCGTGGACCCTTCCGGGAGAGCCTTGGACGGATGCACGTCCATGATGAGGATCGACCTGTTCGTGTCCTCTGGCTTAGGGAACGCGTACAGGTCGCAGAAGTCAAGTCGGGCATCGCCGAGCGGGAAGCCGAAATCAACCCCCGAGTAATGGTGCGACATAGGTCCTCCTCGTGCTCTAACCGTGCCTTGTCGAACAGTACGCTCAGGATATCCAGCGGCGATCACCGCTACTGCGAGTGGCTTGACGGCGCGGATCTCGCTCCAACGTCGGTGACACACCGCGCCGCATTGGTCAAACCTGCCACACTAGAGGTTGTTTTCCTGTCCCGTAGGCGCGACGGGCTGGAGCGGCCACGCCTACTTCGCCCCTCCCGAGATCGGCAGACGAGTCGATGCCTGTTCGGGCAACGTCCGTGCCAGCGGTGCGAGCCGACCGCCGTCGAACCCTGTCAGGTGACGTTTGGCGAGAAGCCCGATTTCGGCTCATTCATCCGGCCGCGTGCTTCCTCCTCGCAGCGCACCCCGCGGCGCTACCGACGGATCGTGTGATCCTTCTGGATGTACGCGCTACGAGCGGAGGAGGTCAGAGATGGGCCGTGAGGAAGCCGATTGGTTTGTAGCCGTCGGGCCCAGCAGCCACGGGTTCGTCAGCAGGTTCGAAGAACGGAACCTGACCCACGGGGTCAACGTGACCGGCAACGAATGTGGGGTGTACCGGCGAAAGCCAGAATCTCGACCCTGCGATCAACACACCGAAGCTGAATATCCACCGTGCGCCACCACAGGTCGGTCGTATCGGGGTCTACGGCGTCGGAGACGACTACGGCGCCTACGGAGAGGGTCGGACAGGTGTCTTCGGTGAAGGAGCACACGGAGGAACTGCAGGAGTGCATGGACGAGGTCGCGACGGCGTCCCGGCCATCGTCGGGGAAGGGAAGTCCGGCCGAGGAGCCGTCTTCCCGTCCGAGGCGCGGGCGCCACTGCTCGTCACCCCGTTTTACAAGCGCTCGCCTGTGATCGCGAATTTTCCGAAAGAAGCGGAGCCAGGGGACCTTGTTGTGATGACACCGAACGACGAGGGCTCGCCGGAAGGAGACATCAGCTTATGGCTGTGCGTCGCTCCTGACGACGGCGCGCGACTTCCCCGCTGGCGGGAAGTTCAGCTCGGCGCAACCATCTAGCCGTCACGGTTCTCTACGACGCACCAAGCAAACGAACCCGCACGAGGAAGGGAGACCACGATGACTGAAGCAGCCACAAGCCGCCGTGACCTGGAAGCGAAGATCGTCGCCCGTGCCTGGGCGGACGAAGGCTTCCGAGAGCGGCTAAAGGCAGACCCGCACACGGCCGTTGCCGAGGAGACGGGGATCACTGTGCCCGAATCGGTCGCGATCGAGGTACTGGAGGAGACGCCTGACAAGGCGTACCTTGTGATCCCCTCGAACCGGACGGCCGTCGCCGACGACGACCTCGATCTCGCCGGCGGCGCCGCGTACACGCAGCCGTCGCCCGGTCAGGGTCTTTGAGGCTCTGGGAGTGAGGTCGAGTCAGGGCGCTTGTCGACCACGGTCGATATGGAGTGATGGCGCTGGCCCTGCCCGAAGAAGACCCTGTTTATGCGGGCTCTTCTTCACCGACGGCGCCGAAGTAGGCGATCCCGACTGGCGCGATGCCCGAGGTCAGCAAGCTCGGATGAGGAGGTCGACCTGGCGAGTGTGACGCCCGACATGCGGCGCGTCGTGCTCGAGCAGAAGCTCGGGTTCGCGGCCAGTGTTTGTCCCGACGAGTCGTACTAGTTCATGCGGCCCTTCGAACGACCTCGTAGGTGAGGTGCACAACGTCACCATCGACCGTCTGGGTGTCGACGAGGCGCATGGGTTTCTTGTCGCTGGTCTCGCCGAAGAGCCGCTCGCCATCTCCGAGCACGACCGGGTAGATCTTCAGCCGCAACTCGTCGACCATGTCGTGCTCCAGCAGCGTGCGTACGAGCTGGAAGCTGGCCGCGACGACGATTTCCCCGGTTAGCTCCCGCTTCAGCCGCGAGACCTCGTCGAGCATGGCGCCCTTGAGTACCGTCGCGTTGTTCCAGTCGGGATGTTCGAGAGTCGAGGACACGACGTACTTGGGCAGGCTGTTCAACCTGTCCGCCAACTCGCCACTCCGGGACGGCCACCGCGCGGCGAACCACTCGTAGCTCCGGCGACCCAGCAGCAAGGCCTCTGCGCCCAGCGCCTCGTCGAGCGCGAGCTTGTTGACCCCTGGGCGGTCCTTGATCAGCCCGACCCAGCCGCCGCGCCTGAAGCCCTCGTCACCGGCCGGGTCCTGGACTACTCCGTCGAGCGAGACGTTCTCGCTGACGACGAGCTTTCCCATTCCGGTTCTCCCTTCGTCGAGTTCAGCAACGGGTGTAACGCGAGTACGCGATGCCACTTCGGAACGCCTTCGCCTCGACCAGCTTGAGCCCGGAGCACTCGTAGCCGTCTGGAAACATCCGCCGGCCACGGCCCTGCACGACGGGATAGACGAACAACCGATACTCATCGACCAGACCGGCCTCGATCAGGGTGTGGCACAGCGTGATGCTGCCGGTGACCACGATGTCCTGACCCGACTGCCCTTTCAGCGCGCGCACTTCCTCGACGGGGTCACCGGAGAGGATCGTGGAGTTCTGCCACCGCGGATCGGTCATGGTCGATGAGACGACGTACTTCTGCACCCGGTTGAGGTAATCGCTGATCCCCGTCGGGTCCTCGGTCAGCTGGGGCCAGTAGCTGCGCAGATCCTCGAAGGTCCGGCGGCCTGTAAGGAATCCATCCGCCGTGCTGTCTTGGCGGTGCAGTTCGTCGAGTAGATCTGTGTTGTCGGCCTGGGCCTGAGGATCGAACCAGTCGCCGAGCATCTCGATCGCGCCGTCGAGCGTGATGTTCTGGGTGATCGCGAGGGTACGCAAAGCTGGCCTCCTCGGTTACGGTGTTCCATGTCGTCTTTCGGGCTGTAGACGAGACCGCCATCGCGTTTCAACCTCATCGGTGAGCCAGCGTAGAACCGCAGGCCGCCAAGGCTCTCGAACCGCCGCCGGAGGTCAACGGTCCCATCCCGGTACGCTCCACCTCCAAGACATGTCCCCGTCGTCCCCGCTGTCTGGCGGTTCTGACGTGCGCCGCGCCATCAGGCCGGCGCGAGACGGGATCGAGTATCTCCTCTGGCGCCATGTGCTCGCGGACGGCGAGGTGACGACGCTGTACGCCGTGCGCTACCCGAGGCGATCCACGCGCGCTCGGGTCGTGCACTTCCCGTCGCCCGAGCGCCTGGATGTGTGGTGTCGGAACAACGGCGTCGAGGAAGCGGTCGTGGGCGGCTTCTTTCTCCGCGACCCGTACCGACCGCTCGGCGAGCTCTGGATCGACGGTCGGCCGGCGCGTCACGAGCCGGTCGCGGCGCCGTACGCGGCACGTCGCGGCAGCGTCGTGATCGACGATGGGCGCGTGCGGCTCGTGGAACGAGGCGCGGCTCCGGCGCGGCCGCTCGGCGATCTCGTGCAGGCCGGACCACTGCTCGTGGTCGACGGGAGCATCGTCTTCGGCGCCGACGACGACCGAGAGGGCTTCTCCGCCGGCGCCGGGCAGTTCGACTCGGACATCACCGACGGGCGCTACCCACGCGCTGCCCTCGGCGTCTCGAGCGAGTCGCTCGTCGCGCTCGCGTGCGACGGCCGACGCTCGAACGTCGACGGAGGCCTGTCGATGCTCGAGCTCGCCGAGGCGATGGTCGAGTTGGGCGCCGAGACCGCGATCAATCTCGACGGGGGCGGGTCGACCACCCTCGTGCACCGCGGGCACCTCCTCAACCGTCCTTACTCCACCCAGGACCAGCCGGCCCCCGAGTCTCGAGAGGTCGTGAGCGCGCTGGTTTTCGAAGCTCAGAGGGCGTAGCAGGCGGCTCCCGCCGTCGTCACCGGCTAACCGGCGTTCGCCGGCACGTGTAGCCGCGCCTCGGCGACGGCCTGCTCAAGCGTCAGGCCGGCGCCGGCGCGAACCTCGCTCTCGTACGCTGCACCGAGGCGCTCGCGCGCGTCCGACATCAGGCGCTCGTAACGCTGCCGCTCGTTCAGGAGCATCCGGAAGCCGAACCGGCGTTCCTGGTCTTCCGCGATTCCCCAAAGGCGTGCCGCCGCGCGGACGTCGCCCTGCTGCAGCAGTGCGCACGCGATGCCGGCGACGCAGTAGATCTGCACCCGCCGACTTGCAGTCGCGACGGCGAACTCGAGCGCATCGGCAAAGCGGTGTAGAGCGGTATCTGGATCTCGGCGATCGAGCGAGAGGTCTCCAAGGCTGTGCAACGTGCTCGTCAGCTGTTGGTCGAAGCCGAGCTCTCGAGCGCGCGCTGCCGTCTCTTCGAGCACGTGCTCACCTTCGTCGTAGTCCCCGCGGTCGCGGTACGCGTCGCCCAGCCAGTGGAGCTCGGTCAGCCGTAAGGCCTCGTTGCCGGCCTGCTCGTACAGCGGCAGCGACTGTTTGTGGTAGGCGATGGCACCGTCGAAGTCGCCCCGACGCCAGGCAACGCTGGCCAACCTGCTCAACGCCGCACCGAGCTCGTTCGGGTCGTCCTGTACGCGCTGGAGTTCGAGCCCTTCCCGCCAGAACCGCTCCGCTTCCTCGACATCGTCGTGCGTGTAGAACGCGATTCCCCCCGCGGCCGCGAGCCCCGCAGCGCGCACGTCCAACGGAAGAGCTGCGTCTTCTAAAGGCGCCTTTTCGAGCCAGTCTGCGGCATCGCGATACTGCGCCCTGTTCAGCCAAAACCGCCACAGGGCCGCCCCGAGACGGAGCACACCGTCGCGACGGCCGTCTTCGAGCAGCCCGGTTAGCGCAGCTCGAAAGTTCGTCAGCTCCCGCTCGAAGCGGTCGAGCGACTCCGCGCTCAGGTCACGCAGACCCGACAGTCGCTCACGCGCGTCGAGCTGTTCAGCGACGCCGAGGAAATATTCGTCGTGGCGACGACGTAGCGACGCCTCGTCCGGGAGATGGCCCAGCTTTTCCAGCGCGTGCGCTTTGATCGTCCCGAGCATGAAGAAGCGCGCGTCCTCGCCGTGCCGCAGCAGGCTCTTGTCGATCAGCGATTGCAGCACGTCCAGCTCGGCGGAACAGACCGCTTCGGCCGCGTCGAGCTCGAAGCTTCCGGCGAACACGGCCAGCCGAGCAAACAACCGCTGTTCGTCGGCGGTGAGGAGCTGATAGCTCCATTCGACCGTCCCGCGCAGCGTGCGTTGCCGCTCGGGAGCATCGTGCACGCCGGACGTCAGCAAGTCGAGGCTTCGACCGAGGCGCTCGAGAATCTGTGCCGGCGTGAGCACCTTCACACGCGCGGCGGCAAGCTCAAGCGCGAGCGGAAGGCCGTCGAGCCGCTCTGCAATCTGACGTACGGCCGCATCGGGCTCGAAGCGCGGATCCAGCTGTCGTGCCCGTTGCGTAAAGAGAGCCGTCGCGTCGTCGATCGGAAGGGCCGGAACCGGAAACTCCTGCTCGGCCGCGATGTTGAGGCGGCTTCGGCTCGTCGCAAGGATGCGCGCATCGAGGGCGGCGACGATGGCTGCAGCGTGCGGGAGGACCTGCTCGAGGTTGTCGAGCACCAGCAGCGTGCGCTTGCCGGCGAGGAACTCGCGCAGGTCGTCGGGACCGCCGAGCACGCGCGCGATCGTCGGCTCGATGAGTCGCGGATCTCGTACCGCAGCGAGCGAGACGAACCACACACCGTCGTCGTACCGCTCGACGCTCTCCGCGGCCGCCTGCAGCGCCAGGCGCGTCTTGCCCGAGCCGCCAGGGCCGGTCAGCGTGACCACCCGATGCACGTCAAGGAGCGCGAGCACCTCGGCAAGCTCGAGTTCGCGTCCCACAAACGGCGTGGGCTGCACGGGAAGGTTCGTCTGGTCGACACTCCTCAGCGGCGGAAACTCCTCGTCGTCGAGTTGGTAGAGCCGTTCGGGCGCTGCAAGGTCCTTGAGTCGGTGCACGCCGAGGTCGCGCAGCCGATCTTCGCCCGCGAGATCGCGCGTTGCCTGCGAGACGAGGATCTGGCCGCCGTGACCGGCCGCGGCGATGCGCGCAGCTCGATGCACATCGATCCCGACGTATCCCTCGTCAGTCACCAACGGCTCGCCGGTGTGCAATCCCATGCGCACTCGGATCGGTCCGTCCGCGAGCGCCTCGCGCGCCGCTGCCGCCGCGGCAAGCGCGTCAGAAGCCTTCGCAAACGCCACAAAGAACGAGTCTCCTTCCGTGCCCACCTCGACGCCACCGCGGCTGGTGAACTGCTCGCGAAGCGTTCGATGGTGATCGGCCAGCACGTCCGCGTACTCATCGCCGAGCTCCTGAAGAAGCTGCGTCGAGCCTTCGATGTCCGTCAACAAAAACGTGACCGTGCCACGCGGAAGCGACGCGTTGGAATGCACGCGCTCGACCATAGCGGGCGACCCTTGCTGGGCAACCGCGAGGTCGGTAAGGCGGCAAGGCGCTGTCTCGAGCTGCGCGGTGGTCCTAGCCTGCCCTGAACACGTTCGACTGCACGGTGACACCTGCGTCGAGGTTGATCACCTCGGCCAGCGTGTGCCGGTAGGTGATGCCGTAGGTCTGCCTGATCGTTTCCAGCACCGGGTCGTTGAGGTAGAAGAAGCGGTCGCCGTCTCGCAGCGCCGCGAACTGCTTCTTCCAGATCGCGAGCTGCAGCGGGCCGAACTCGGTGCCCGGCACGTGCTTCTCGGAGACCGTGTACGTGCCTGCGGGAACGGTCCGACCAGCCTTCGGGCGCCTCGTTCGTCCACCTCACGACGCCGGCGCGGTCGATCACATAGCTCGGCACGTTCACGCGCTCGAGCGCCTCCTCGACGTCGACCCCCATCGCCCTCAGTGCCGGCACCGGCATCGACGCGAATTCTGACGCCGAGCTCTAACCGAACGCCCGCCATCAGGCGCAGCATCGGCACGGCGGGCAATCACGCGCGCGAGTCAAACAACCGTCGCGCCCAGAGCTGAAAGATGCGCGGGTCGCCGAGCAGCGTCCCCTCGCTCGCCGTGAAGGCGGCGAGGTCGGCGATCGCCGCCGCCACCTCGTCCGGTGAGGCGAGATCCGCGTCGACGACCGACTCGGCAATTGCCTCCAGCGTCAAGAGCGGAATCTGCTTCGACTCGCCCGTCGCGCCGGCATTCTGCACGATCCGCACCTCGGGATCGGGAATGCCGATCTCGCCGAAGAAGCCGTAGAGCTTGCGTCCCGTCGCGGGGTCACCGCCATTTCGCTCGAGGACGCGTGGTACATCTCCTTGTGAAACTCGTAACCGTGGTTCGCCGGCGCGCAGAAGGCTCCGGCGAAGTCCGTGTCTTCGACCGCGATCACGCCGCCGGGCCGCACGGCGCTCCACATTCGCCGGAGAAGGTCGATCGGCCTGCGGAGGTGCTGCAGCAGGAACCGGCAGTAGACGACGTCGTACGCGCCGGGCTCATCCCAATCGTCCACGCTCGCCGCGCGGAACTCGACGTTCGCCAGATTCAGTTGGCCGGCGGCCTCCCGAGCGAGGTCGAGCTTGACGCCGTCAACGTCGATCCCTACCACCGAACCCTCCGGCCCGACGAGCCGCGCCAGCTCAAAGGCAACGTGGCCACCGCCGCAGCCCAGGTCGACGCACCGCATCCCAGGGCCGACGCCGGCGCGGCCGAGGAAGTCCATCGTGCCGGCTCGGCGTGCTCGAGCGAGGAGCTCGAGGCGCTCGTAGCCGGCCTGGCCGCCGCGGATCACATAACGCTGCACCGAGCGATGATACGCCCGGCGTGCTGGACGAGGTATCGCCCGAGCTTCCCCGAGGCCCCCCACGACGCAAACGCACATCCGGTTCCCTAGGACGTCGCGGCGCGTGGCTCGCGGCCGAGAACCTCGAGAAGCTGCTCCCGACTCACATTTCCTCCACTCGCAATCAACGCGACGCGCTCCGAGGCCAGTTGCTTGCGCAGACGCAGGACGGCGGCGAGCGGCGCAGCACCAGCCGCCTCGACGAGGTTTCGTGTCGTCTCGATCATCAGCGCCTGGGCCGTCCGGATCTCGCCCTCGCTGACGAGGAGGAAGTCGTCGAGCCACTCCCAGAGGATCCGTTGCGGCAGCTCGAATGCGGTGCGCGTTGCGAGACCCTCGGCGTCGGTCTCCATCCGATCCTCCACGAGACGGCGCTCACGCCAGGAGCGGAACGCGGCCGGCGCCGCGTCGGACTGGACGCCGATCACCCTTACGTTCGGATTGATGGCCCTAGCGACGAGGCAGGCACCCGCCGCCGCGCTCCCGCCTCCGATGGGAACGACGATGACACCGATCTGCGGCTGCTCCTCGAGGATCTCGAGCGCCTCGGTCGCGACGCCGGCGATCAGCAGCGGCTCATTCCCGGAATGCACGTACCGGTAGCCGTGCTCGTCGGCGAGCCGCTCGCAGTGCTCGCGCGCTTCGTCGAAGTCCCGTCCGTGAAAGAGGAGCTCGGCGCCGAGCGCGCGCATCGACGCCACCTTCACGGGATTTGCGGGCTCAGGCACGCAGATTGTCGCGTGCACGCCGAAGAGCCTGGAGGCGTAGGCGATCGACTGGCCGTGGTTCCCGGTCGAAGCGGTGATGACGCCGCGCGCGCGCTCGTCCGCACTGAGCTGCGAGATCAGGTTGATACCACCGCGAACCTTGAAGGCGCCGATGGGCTGGTGGTTCTCATGCTTGACGAAGACCTCGGCGCCGAGAAGCTCGTCGAGCGTCGCGTAGCTGTACAGCGGCGTCGGGCGCAGGTGGGGCGAGATCCGACGTCGTGCCTCGAGCACGTCCGCGAGCGTCGGCACGTTCGACTCCATGGCGGACGCGACGCTATCGAACCCGAGTTAGCGCGATTCCTACAGAACTCCGAATGACTCGAGTGCCGATTCGGCGCTGATCCTCACAGAGCGCGCCCGTAGGCTTCTTGTCGGGGGGCGTGGTCTGGCGAGGCAAGGCACCCGCTCCCCTTCCTCTTGCGGGCCGTCAGCCACGACAGAGCGCTAAGCGGCGAGGGCCACTGTCTCGCGGTAACCGAGCAGGCGGCCGAGCGGTGCCCCAACCGAGAGCGCCGCGCGTTGCAGCGGCACGGGCGGAAACGGCAGCCGGACCGTGTCGAAATGCGCGCGCGCGACGACGGCCAGCCGGAGCGGGTTCGGCAGCCCCTTCCGATTCGTCTTGCCCATCTTCGCGAGCGTGAACATCGTCTCGATGAGCGACTCGAACTTGAGGGCGGGCCGCACCTCGCACAGGAAGCGCGCCTCCCGCTCGCCGGCGTTCCAGAAGCGGTGTGGCGTTCCTGGGGCGACTACCGCGACGTCGCCGGGCGCGGCGAGAAGCTCCCGCTCGCCGATTCGAAAGCCGAGCAGGCCGTCGAGCACCTCGAAGCGCTCAGTCTGATGCGGGTGGACGTGCGCGGCAGCGACGAATCCGTTCGGTTGCACGATCGTCTCGACAAGAACCGCGTCGCCGCCGGTCTCGGCCGCCGTCCGGCGGAAGATCAGGACTTCGCCGGTGATGGGGTTCTCGAGGGTGTCTCCAGAGCGGATCATCATCCTCCTTTCGGTGCTTGCTGGCACGAAAGACAGGTTGCGTCCGCGTGACTCCCGTGTCGTCCCGCTCCGGCCGGATCCCGAGTTCCCGCCCCAGGAGGATCTTCGTTGTCCCCCGCCGGAGGGCGGCGGTCACCCTCAGCGCTGCAGTCGGATCGCGTTGAGGTCGTTTTCGACGACCTCGTCGGCGCGCGCGATCAGCGCCTCGATGTCGTCGTGCTCGGCGTGCAGGTAGCGCCCGGCAAGGCGATCCGCCCGGCCTGACGCGAGCACGCGAACCAGCCTCGGCGCCAGCTCGGACGGGGTCCAGGGAGCGGCGTCGCCGAAGTGCTCGGTCATCGCCGTGCGGACTAGGCCGGGGCTGATCGTGAACACCGCGATGCCGTGGCCGGCGACCTGTGCGGCGAGCAGCTCGCCGAAGCGGTGCAGCGCCGCCTTGCTCGCGAAGTACGCCGTGCTATCCGTCACGCTCGGCCCGACGGGCAGGTAGCCGGCGCCGCTGCCGACGTTGACGATCCTGCCGCGGCCACGCTCGTGCATGCCGCGGAGCACCGCCCGACAGCAGAGATACACGCCGAGCACGTTGATCTCGAACACGCGCCACCAGTCGCTCGGCTCCTCGTCCCAGATCATCGGGCCCGCTGCCGAACCGGAGATGCCGGCGTTGTTGACGAGCAGGTCGATCGGACCCAGTGTCTCCTCGGTCTCCGCGACCATCCCTTCGACGGAGCGCTGCTCTGACACGTCGACCGGCAACGCAAGGCCGTCGACCTCGCGTGCCACCTCCTCCACCTGCCGGGCGGTCCGCGCCCCGACCGCAACCCGCATTCCCGCCGCGGCGAGCTCCCGCGCAATGTTCGCGCCGATTCCGCGTCCGCCGCCCGTGACGAGCGCGACCTGACCGGAGAGGTCGTCCGTTGTCATCAGCTCAATGTTGACGGAGACGAAGGGCCGGCCAGCCGAGATCGGCCGTCCATCCGCCGTCCACGGGCAGCGCGATGCCGTTGACGAAGCCGCTCGCCTGCGGATCGGCGAGGAAGGCGATCGCCGCGGCGACGTCGCCGGGGTCCGCGAAACGACCGAGCGGCACCTGCCCGACGATATCGGCATCGGTGTAGGCGCCGGCGGCCTGGTCCGCGTGATCCATCTCCGTCTTGACCCAGCCGGGACAGACCGCGTTCACGCGAACGCCGCGACCTCCCCACTCCGCGGCGAGCGTCCGCGTCAGGCCGATCAGGCCGTGCTTGCTCGCGTTGTAGGCGGCGCGGTCGGCAACGCCGCCGAGCCCCACGATCGACGCGACGTTGACGACCGACCCGGAGCCGGCCGCGAGCATCATCGGGCCGAGCGCGCGGCAGAGCAGAAACGGTCCGGTCAGGTTCACCGCGATGACACGGCGCCACTGCTCGGGCGTCGTGTCCGCCGCAGGAGCAATCAGAGAGATCCCGGCGTTGTTCACGAGGACGTCCACGCGTCCGAACCGGTCGCGGACGCGCTCCGCCAGGGCGGCCGCGTGGGACTCGTCCGAGACGTCCCCGGGGATGTCGACGACCTCGGTGCCGCGCCGGCCGACCGCCGCGATGGTCTCCGCTGACTCGCCGAGATCGGTCAGAACGAGCGCGTAGCCCGCGTCCGCAAGGACCTCCGCCACGCGCCGGCCGATGCCCTGGGCCGTGCCGGTGACGACCGCCACCCTCGCCGTCGACGACATCGCGCTGACTCTATGCGCTTCTATGGCTGCGGCTCCGCTGGCCGGTTGCGATGCCCCACAGCGCGCGAACGGAGGAGCGCGTGATGCCGGGGGACAGCGCCGCGGGGGACACGCCCGGGGCCGCCGCCGGGAGCTGGACGCGCAGCGCGCCCGCCGCAACCCTGAAGCGGAGCGGCGCGTCGAGCTCGAGCGACTCGCCGTCGACGCCGGCAGCCACCTTCCTCGTCGAGCGCACCTCGAACGTCTCCGCCGTCCACTGGCGCCACCCGTCGAACCGGCGCACCTGCCCCACGGCGTGCAAC
>JBKPNC010000083.1:0-22728 GCA_046732435.1 Actinomycetota bacterium | reverse complement strand
GGCGGGCGCCGCGCGGGGGGCCTCTCTTCGAGCGGCGGCGGCGCAGCGCGGGCGCGCGGCGGCGGCGCGGCCCTTCGGATGCCGTCGCCGGGATCCGTCCAGAGATCGTCGTACTCGTCATCCTGGAGCCAGAGGTCGCCGGCTTCGCGCGGCGGATCGGTCGGCGAGCGCCGGGAGCCGTTGGCGGGTGGGCGCACACGACTGCCTCGCGTTCCGGCCACGGGCGGAGACTACCGGGTCGCCCCGTCGGCGGGCGACCGGCCTGGAGCGCCTTGCGAGAATCGGGGCGGCCGGATTCGAACCGGCGGACCTCCTGGTCCCAAACCAGGCGCTCTACCAGGCTGAGCTACGCCCCGAGGCCCAGGCACGAGCGTACAGCACGGTCACACGGCGTGGCCGACGGCGGCCGGCCGGGCCGAAGTCCGCGCCGTCTCGAGGGCCTGCTCCTCGAGGTCGTGGCTGAGAATCGTTCGGACCACGAGAAACAGGGACACGTCGAAGAGGAAGCCGAAGACGGCGGCGAACTGCGAGTGGACGAAGGCGAAGACCTGCGTGAAGAAGATCGAGATCAGCAGTGCTCGCTCGAACATCAGGAAGGCGCCCGTTCGGTTGCCCTGGCGGAAGCGGTTGAGGCCGATGAGCACGAATAGCGTCGCCAGAACCGAGGCGGAGAAGTCGCACCACTGGATGAAGTTCAGCTCACCGCTGCCGAGCGGGTTGTCCGTGATGCGGTGTCCCAGGCGGAAGACCGGCTGCGGGCTCAGTCCGGAGGTGGCAAACACGATCAGCGAGATGATCTGAAGCAGTGATCCGAGCACCCAGAGGACGAACAGCGTGACGATGATGGTCGGGAAGCCGGGCTGGTCGACCACGCCGATGAGCCAGGCCCGGAGGTGCCGCACCCAGCGAGTCACGGGCGAAGGCGGCGGCAGCGGCCGCGATCGGACGTGGTCGAGCAGCAGCCGAAGTTCCGGGACGAGCGGATCGGACTGGTCGCAGCGCGCCAGCAGCGCCGCTGCGCGCCGGTGCTCGGAGACGTCCATGTCGCGAAGCGCCGCCTCCTTGACGATCTCGATCACGTTGACCAGGTATTCACGCTGCGAGTAGGCCTTCCGGCGGGCGAGCTGACGCACGCTGAGGAAGGCGACGATGAAGAAGCAGTAGATGATCGCCGCGGTCGGCTTGAAGAAGTAGTTGTTGTCGGCGGTGACGAACTTGCCGAGCTCGTCGATGAAAAGCCCGAGTCCGACGCCGCCGATCACCGCCGCCACCTGGCGAATTCCGGGACTGATGAACGCAAGCAGCGCGCTGATCGCGATCAGCATCAGCAGGCCGCCCCAGAGGAGGTGGGCGATGTGGAGACCGTGCCCTCCGAGCTGCGGATAGTTCGTTAGGTAGAGCTGCGTCCGCACGATGAGGATCGTCAGGACGGCGCAGACGAGCACCGTGTCCAGGAGCTTCGTCATGTCGACGCTCCTCACCGGGAGACGCGAGAAGGCGGTCTCCAGTCGCTCGGGCACGGCCCGATGCTACCCCGGCTCGAGGCGCGTTTCGCCGACCCGAACCGAGCGTCAGGGGGTCGCTCGGATTTGCGCGAGACCGTGCTCGAGAAGGGCCACGCAGGCACGGCAGCGCCAGCGGTATCCGCCGGCCTCCATCCGGCTCAGGAGCGCGGGTTGACCGGGTGGAAGGACCGCCTGGTAGCGGACGACGAGCCTGACGTACCTATCCGTCAACCGGATCCGCGTCGGCGTCGCATGCGGCAGCGCCGCTCGCAGATCCCTGTCCGCGTGGTTCACCAGGTGCTGTGCGAGCGCCGATCGCGATCAGGACCACGACCACGGGCACGACAATCCGCAGCATGTTGCGCAGTCAAGCGCGCGACGTCTTCGCGCGCGCCGTCCAGCGGGTGGGACCTCGCCGTTCCGCGGAATAGTCCGTTCGCGCCGCCGGCGGATTGGCCGCGCTTACCGACTTCTTACAAAGCGCTCACCGCCGCATCATGGGCGCTTGGTCCCATTCGCCCCGTCAACTCGAAGGCAGGAGAGGAGAAAGGGAAGAGTATGAGAAACGTCATCCGTCTTCTCGCCTGCGGGGTCGTCGCCCTGGCGCTCGTCGCCGGGCCCGGCATCGCGCAGGCGTCTGCGGCCGGTCACGCCCCCAAGGCGGGGAAGGCCTCGAAGGCGAGGCATGTCGCCAAGCGCCTGCGGATCAATGCGTTCATCCTCCGCCAGGCGGCGAAGGCCCTGGACCTCAAGGTCGGAGCTCTGGCGAAGGAGCTCAAGGGCACGACCCTGGCCGCGGTGATCACGGCACACGGCAAGAACGTCGCCGACGTCCAGGCCTCGATGGTGGCCGCCTACAAGGCCAAGCTCGATGCGCGCGTTGCGGCGCAGAAGCTGACCCAGGCAAGGGCGGACGCACTGCTCAGTCGCTTCGAGCAGCATCTGGCGAAGTTCCTCAACCACCAGTTCGGCAGCAAGGCCGGCGCCCTCCGGCATGCCGGGCGAATTGCGCTCGCTGCCGTGATGCGGAAGGCCGCGGCGCAGTACCTCGGTCTGTCTCGCGCGGAGCTTCGGCAGCAGCTTGCGGGGCACTCGCTGGCGCAGCTGGCCGAGGCCCAGAGCGCGCAGGGCAAGTCGGTGCAGGGGCTCGAGGACGCGATGGTCGCGGCCGTCAAGGCCAAGCTCGACGCGGCGGTTGCCAAGGGGCGCCTCTCCCAGGCGCGCGCAGACAAGATCCTCGCGCGCGTTCAGGCGCACATCGGCGACGTCGTCAACAAGGTCCACTCCGCGTAGGACGGGGCAAACGCGGACGAGCGGGGCGGTGCTGCGGCGCCGCCTCGCGTGCGTTCCGGGGTCGGACCAAAAGCGTGACGACTTCCTCGCGCGACTAACCTGAGGCGCGTGGCGAGGGCGGTCGTCGTCGGGGCAGGCGTGTTCGGGGCCTCACTGGCGCGCGAGCTCGCCGGGCACGACTGGGATGTCACGCTCGTCGACCGCTATCCGCCCGGTCACGTCCGCGCAGCTTCCGGCGGCGACTCCAGGCTGATCCGCTGCGCGCACGGCGTCGACCGCTGGTATACCCGCTCGGCCCGCCGCGCGATCGGGCTGTGGCGAGACATCGAGGCGGAGGCCGGGCGTGAGCTTCTCGTCGCGTCCGGTGTCCTCTGGTTGGCGCACCGCGACGACGGATGGGAGGCGGAGAGCGAACAGGTGCTCCGCGAGGAGGGAATTCCCGTCGAGCGGCTGACACCGGCCGAGGCGACAGTCCTGTTCCCGAGCTTCGACCCCGACGGCCTCTCCTTCCTCCTGCTCGAGACCGAGAGCGGCGTTCTGCGGGCTCGGGAGGCGACGGCGGTCCTGGCGGCACAAGCCCAGGCGCGGGGCGCCCGCTTCCTCGGCGGGACGGCACGACCGGCGGGCACGGCTGTCGACGTCGAGGGCGTGGTGCTCACCGCCGACCGCGTCGTCTGGGCATGCGGCGGCTGGCTCGCGCGCATCTTCCCCGGCCTCGTCCGCCTGGAGATCACGAGGCAGGAGAACCTCTACTTCGGCGCGCCGATCGCCTGGAGCACGCCGCCGCTGCCGGCCTGGGTGGACTACGACGAAGCGCACTACGGCCTCGGCGACCTCGACGGCCGGGGCGTCAAGGCGGCGTCCGATCGCGAGGGCGACCCATTCGACCCGGACTCCTCACCGCGCCTGTCTTCACCGGACGAGGAACACATCGTCCGCCGCTACCTCGAACGCCGCTTCCCGGCGCTGGCGGACGCGCCGCTCGTGGGCGGTCACGTCTGCCAGTACTCGCTCACCCCGGACACGAACTTCGTGATCGCCCCCCATCCCGACCACGAGGATGTCTGGATCTTCGGAGGAGGATCCGGCCACGGCTTCAAGCACGGACCGGCGCTGGCGCAGTACGTGACCGCGCTGCTCGAGGGCAAGGAATCGCCCGACGAGCGGTTCGGTCTCGGCCCGCGGAGCGAGCGGCGGAACCTTCGCTCCGCCGTCAGCATCCGGGGCTGACCGGCGCCTGTATTCGCTGATGACCGGGCCGCCCTACGACCGCTTCGCGCCGAAGGAGCCACAGGCTCGCCTCCCGCACGATGAGTGCGAGCTCGCCGCGGTCGACCCGGCCGTCGACACCTAAGTCCGGCCGGTGGCCGCCATCCTGCTCGCCGCGCTCGGCGGCGTCTTCTTCGGGGCCCTGGCTAACGCGCAGCGGTTGGGCCTAGCCCGCGTCCCGGACGCAGAGGCGGCGGCCGTCGTCTCCTGCGTCGTCGGCCTCGCGGTCGCCCTGATCGTGACGGCGGCGGTTGGTGACGCCGGCCAACTCTTTCACTCGGACGTCTGGCCGTTTCTCGTCGCCGGGTTGATCGCTCCCGGGATTTCGCAGGTCTTCTTCGTCTACGGGGTCAAGATGATCGGCGCCGCACGCTCGTCGACGCTGATCGCCGCGGCACCGCTCATGGCGGCCGTGCCTGCGTTCCTCATTCTCGACGAGCCGTTCCACCCGGCGCTTCCGATCGGGGCGGTGCTGATCGTCGGTGGCGCGATCGTGCTCGCGGGGGAGCGAACGCTGCCGCCCGACTTCCGCCGCCTCGGGATCCTGCTGGCGCTCGTTTCGGCCGGGCTGATCGCCGCGCGGGACAACCTCGTTCGAGCATACGCGCGCGAGGATCATGTCTCCGGGTTCACCGCCGCGAGCGCGTCGTTCGCGTCCGCCTCCCTCCTACTCCTCCTCTTCCTCGCCGCGATTCGCGGCAGACGGGCGGGGCACGCACTGTCATTGGCCTTCCGCCCCTTCTTCCCCTCCGGCGTCCTGCTCGGGCTCGCCTACTGCGCGAATATCGAGGCGTTGACTCGAGGAAGGGTGACGGTCGTCGACCCGTTCTACGGGACCGAAGCTCTCTGGGCGCTTTTGATCGCGTACCTGCTGCTCGGCCGGAGCGAGCGAATCGGGGCGCGCGTGCTGACCGCGGCCGCCCTGATGGTCACCGGCGCCGCGTTGATCGGCGTGTTCCGCTAGGCGGGAGAGGCGACCGAACCAGCCTTTGGGCTAGGCGAGGTCACGCCCTTCGACGGATCCCCGCTCGGCCCCTCGGGACGACACTTCGTCCGTGCGTCCGCTGCCGTTTCGGCTGGCCCATCTCGCCGGCCTCGTGGTCGTCGTCCTCGTCGTCGCAGGCACGGCAACGGCAGCGACGCGGACGCTCGCTTCTCCCGAGCTCCTGGCGGCGCCGACCCTCACGCCGAGCTCCTCGCCGGTGCGAGACCGGATCCTTGCTCGCGCGCCTCGCTCGCCCGCCGACGACCAGTGGTGGGGCGGCCCGATCACGAACAGCCGCGGCGAGACGTTCAAGTTCTTCGTCTCGCGGCAGTATCCGCAGGACGAGGCGGCGCGCGCCCGCTGGGCGAACTTCCTCGGCTGGGCGGTGCACGGCAAGGAGCTCTTGAAGCTCACCGTCTACCAGGCGCCGCTCGCCCAGGTCCAGCAGCTGTGCGGCGGCGGGCCCGACGTGCTCGCGTGCTATTCCCCGGGGCGCTCGCAGCTCGTCTTTCCCGGCGACGCCAACGATCCCGGGTACGGGCCGCTGAACCTGTCCGAGATCCTCCTCCACGAGTACGGGCACCACATCGCGGCCCACCGGAGCAACGATCCGTGCCCGGCGGTCGACTGGGGCGCGAAGTACTGGGCGTCCTTCGAGAACATCTGCGCCCGCGCGCAGACGTTGCAGGTTCATCCCGGCGACGAAGGCCCGTTCTACCTGCTCAACCCCGGCGAGGCGTTCGCCGAGACATACCGGCTCCTGAACGTTCAGCGCGCCCAGAAATCGAACCCGAGCTGGTACCACTCGTGGGGGGACCCGCTCCCCTGGCAATGGCAGGCCTTCTCGCACACGAGCGCCACGATCAACGCGCTCCAGAAGGACGTCGAGCACCCCTGGGGCGGTCAGCACACGTTCCGCTGGACAGGCAGGACTCCGCGGACGAAGCACGCGCCCGGCGTGACGTTCGCCGCAGTCGCGCAGCGACGCGTCTATCCGAACCTCGACGGCACGATCACGCTGGTGCTCAACAAGGGACCGCGCGGCGCCTCCATCAGCGTCCAGCGGCCGAACGGCGTCGGCATCTCGGCGAGGCGCTCGATCACGACGCAGGTTTGCGGCGAGAGCTGGCTGACGCTGAGCGTGACGACGATCAAGGGACGCCGGCCCTTCCGCGTCACGTACTCGCTGCCGTAGCGGGCTATCCTGAGTTCCCGCGGCCGCCGCGGGAACTCACGAGCGGGCGTAGCTCAATGGCAGAGCTCCAGCCTTCCAAGCTGGCTATGCGGGTTCGATTCCCGCCGCCCGCTCTCCCTTGATCAGGCGCAAACCCAGGCGTGGAGCGGGTTTGCGGGAGCTGTCGGTTTTCGGGCGTATCCGCCCGAGACCGCTCGAAGACGATCGTCATCCGCAGCGACTCGCTCACGCCCGACGGTAGCCGACGTCATCCGTCGAGCTGAGCAAGACGCCTCCCGGTCCTCGCCCTCTCGAGGTAGGCATCGACCAGCGCAGCGGCTTCGTTCGAGGCCCGCGGGCTCACATCATCCGGCTCGCCGGTCGATCTTCGCTCGGCTCAACGAACCCCTAACACACGGCCGGAAACGTGGGGGTAGTATCGGTCGCGTCAAGGGCTCCGGGAGCGCGGGTCGCGGGGTCTACCGGTAACACGCGGCCCGTGTCTCCCGGACATCACGGGCCCTTCTTCTTCCGGTCGAGACCGAAGTACGCTCGGTAGATTTCCCGCGCGGCCGGCGCCGCCGCGTCGACGCCGAAGCCGCCGTGCGCGATCACCACGACGACGACAACCTTTGGGTTGTAGGCGGGCGCCCAGGAGGCGTACCAGGAGTGATCCGAGCCGTGGCCGTTCTGGGCGGTCCCCGTCTTGCCGGCGACCGGAATCGGGAAGGACGAGAAGACCGAGGCGGACGTGCCCTGGTGGGCGGCGTCGTAGAGTCCTTGCCTGATCGCCCAGTCGTCGGTCAAATGCAGCCGGTGAACGGGGGGAAAGCGGAGTTTTCGGGCGACATCGCCTGACGGCGAGAGCAGCGCGTCGCCGACGTGCGGCCGGACGACCGTGCCCCCGTTCGCAAGCGCCGAATAGGCGACGGCGAGCTGCAGCGGCGTCACCTGCAGCTGGCCCTGCCCGATCGAGAGGTTGACCGAGTAGCCGGTGAACCAGACCCGCTGCCATGGCTGAGTCGCGGTCTTGCGCAGCCAGGCCGGCGTGGGAACGACGCCGGACTGCTCGCCGGGCACATCGAACCCGGTCGAATGGCCGAGCCCGAGGAGCTTCGCCCAGTGCTGCATGCCGAGCGAGCCGTTGGCGACGCGCCGCTGGTCGAACATGACGCCCAGCCGGTAGAACCACGTATCGCACGAGATCGAGAGCGCTTGCGGCAATGTGAGCACGCCGCTTCCCGCCGGCTCGACGTTGTGGAAGACGGTGTTGCCGACCTGGAGCGAGCCGGTGCAATCGAGCGGCGTCCACGGCGTGATCAGACCGGTGGCGAGCGCAGCCTCGGCGACGATCGGCTTGAACGTCGAGCCGAGCGGGAACACGCCCTGCGACGGCAGCGAGATCAGGCCCGGGCCGTGACCGGTGCGAAGGAAGTTGTAGTACCGCGGATCCCGCGCAGCCCCTCGCTGGTTGAAGTCGGGGTAGCCGGCCAGCGCGTACACGGCCCCGGTCCACGGGTTCATCACCACGGCCGCCCCCGCGTTGGCGTCCGAATACCCAGACGAATGGGCGGCGGCGATGCCGTCCTTGATCGCCTGCTCGGCGACACGCTGGAGGCGCGCGTTGACGGTCAGCCGGAGCGCGTGTGCCGTGCGGGCGTTGCGGATCCGAACGGCGTTCCCGATCGGCTGGCCCATCGAGTCGACCGGGACGCGCGCGCGGCCGAAACCCCCGTTGAGGAGCCGGTCGTACCGCGCCTCGACGCCCGACTGGCCGATCACTTCGCCCGCCTTGTAGCCGCGGTAATGCCGGCTTGCGAGCTCCTCCTTGGTCACCTGGCCGAGCAGGCCGAGGAACTCGCTCCCGAAGGCTCCCTGCGGGTACTGGCGGTCGGGGAACGCCGTGACATGGAAGCCCGGCAGCCGGCTTAACCGCTCCTCCAGGAAGAAGGCCAGCGGCTGCGAGAGCCGCCGGACGACCACGGCCGGCGCGTACGGCGACCGCACGACGCTCGCACGGACGTTGCTGAGAAGCTGCGACATCGACACGTTCAGGAGCGCGGATACGCGTCGCAGCGCACGCTTTCCCTTTGCGCTCGGCTGCCACCAGCTGCCGTCTCGTGAGGTGCGCCCGAACCTGAGCGCGTCCATGGTGAGCGCGAGGCGTCCGCTGGACTGGACAAGCACGCGCCCCTGCGAGTCGACGATTCCGCCGCGCGGCGTCGGCAGGTCGATGTACCGGAAGGTCTGGCGGCGGGCCAGCTGCTTGTACTGCGGCCCCTGGATCACCTCGAGCGACCAGATCCGCAGCCCGAGGATTGCGAGCAGCGCGAAGCTGATCAACCCGAGCACGCCGACACGAAAGAAGAAGGCGTTCGAGCCGAAGTAACCCCAGCGCGCCTCGGAGACCGGCGTGGTCAGCGGCCGCTCTCGCGGCAGCGTCTTCGGCAGGCGCAGCGTGGGCCGCCGTTCGGGGGCAGGTGTGATCACGTCGCGCCCGACGTCCGACCTCGCTCCTCGTGACCCCGTTCCATCGGCGCCCCCGCGCGATCGCTCTCAGTCGATCCGAGCGTAGCGAACACGGGAACCACCCGCCTGCTCGTCTCCTAAAGGCATCGTCCGATCTTGCCGCGATGCTTCCCGCGTGGTCCCGCAGCAGCCGGCCGTCCCGGAGCGTGTGGTCCGGTTCAGGGCTCGGACCGTGCTCATCGTGCTCGGGATCATTCTCGCGGTCGCGGCGCTCCTGGAGATCATCTGGATCGCTCGTACGGTTCTGAGCTGGTTCTTCGTCGCGCTCTTCTTCGCCCTGGCGCTGAACCCGGTCGTGGAGTGGCTGCAGAAGCGCGGCCTTCGCCGCCGGGGCGCTGCGGCAGGCGCGACGTATCTCCTCGCCTTCGGAGTGATTGTGGGCCTCGGCTTCCTCTTCATCCCCACGCTGGTCAACCAGACGAATGACTTCACCAACGCCGTTCCGGGCTACCTCCACGACCTGACTCACGGACGTGGCCGTCTGGGCTTCCTGGAGACGAAGTACCACATCGTCGAACGAGTCCGCGAGGCGATCGGCAAGGGAGGCGCCTCAAAGATCCTCGGCCTCTCCGGCACGGCAATAGCCGTGACGAAATCGATCATCACGATCGTCGTCGCAATCGTGACGATCATCTTCATGACCTTCTTCATGCTCCTCGAGGGCCCCGCGTGGCTCGACCGCTTCTTCGACCTGCTGCCCGAGGAGCAGCGGCCGCGTTGGCGCCGAATCGGCCACGAGGTCTATCGAACGGTCGGCGGGTACGTCTTCGGGAATCTGCTGATCAGCGTCATCGCCGGGACCGGCATTGCCATCGTCCTCTTCATCCTCGGCGTCCCCTTCGCCGTGGCCCTCGGGCTGCTTGTGGCGATCCTCGATCTGATCCCGCTCGCCGGCGCGACGCTCGCCGGCATTCTCGTGACCACCGTCACGGTCTTGACCGAAGGGTGGGTCAAGGGCGTGATCGTGGTCGTCTTCTTCATCATCTACCAGCAGCTCGAGAACCACCTGCTGCAGCCGCTGATCTACGGGCGAACGGTGCAGCTGTCGCCGCTCGCGGTGCTGCTGGCCGTCCTGATTGGCGCGGAGCTCGCGGGAATTCTCGGCGCCCTCGGCGCGATCCCGGTCGCGGGGACGATCCAGGTGCTGATCCGCGAGTGGTTAAGCAGCCGTCGCGAACGCAGAGACGACCGGCCCGCGCTGACGTAGCCCGGCGAAACCGGTTGTACCCTTCGAGCAGGCGCCTGTAGCTCAGCGGAAGAGCGGCGGCCTTCTAAGCCGTTGGTCGGGGGTTCGAATCCCTCCAGGCGCACTTCTCGTCGCCTCTGCAAAAGGAGCAACCAACCCCCGGTGGAGGACGGATGGTTCCCCGACTGGCTGGGCCTGATTGCGGTTTCGGCGATGCAGGTCTAGCCTCGGATCGTGCCGATCTGCGCGAGTTGTGGGCGGGCGAGCAAGGGCGAGTTCCGCTTCTGCCCACATTGCGCGGCGCCGTTGGGGCCAGACGTTGCGCCGCGCGAGTACCGCAAAACGGTGACCGTGCTCTTCTGCGACGTGACCGGCTCTACAGCCCTCGGCGAGTCGACCGATCCTGAGGCTCTGCGCGCCCTACTCGCCCGCTATTTCGAGCGGATGAAGGGCATCGTGGAGTTCCATGGCGGGACGGTGGAGAAGTTCATCGGCGATGCGGTTATGGCCGTCTTCGGCATTCCCCAGCTTCACGAGGACGACGCCCTCCGTGCGGTCAGAGCGGCGCAGGACATGCGCGCAGTCCTGCCTGAGCTCGGGGTCGAGGCGCGGATCGGTGTCAACACAGGCGAGGTGGTCACCGGTACCGAGGAGCGGCTCGCGACCGGCGACGCCGTCAACGTCGCCGCCCGCCTCGAACAGGCGGCCAAGCCGAACGAGGTCCTATTCGGCGAGGCCACGCTTCAGCTCGTGCGCGAGGCAGTCGAGGCCGAGCCAGTCGAACCGCTCGAACTAAAGGGCAAGGCGACGCCGCTCTCCGCCTACCGCCTGCTCTCCGTCGGCGACGAAGCCGAGCGCAGACACGAGAGGCGCTTCGTCGGTCGGAAGCGCGAGCTCCACTTCCTAACAGAAGCCTGGGGACGCGGGAATTACGAGCGCTCGTGCCAGCTCGTCACGGTGATCGGCGATGCCGGCGTCGGCAAGTCGCGGCTCGCGGCTGAATTCCTCGCAGACCTCGACGCCCGCGTCGTCCACGGACGCTGCCTCTCGTACGGGGAAGGAATTACGTACTGGCCGGTGGTCGAAGTGGTGAAACAACTCGACGCGCTTCCGTCCGATCCCGCTGCCGCGCGGGCGATCCGTTCCCTGCTCGGCGAGACCGACGAGGGAACCTCGGCCGAGGAGATCGCCTGGGCGTTCCGGAAGCTCTTGGAAGAGTGTGCCCCGCTCATCTGCATCTTCGAGGACATCCACTGGGCCGAGGAGGCGCTTCTCGATCTGATCGAGCACATCGCACTACTCTCGGGTGGCGCGCCAGTCCTCCTTGTCTGTCTGGCCCGCCCAGAGCTGGTGGAACGCCGTCCGCAGTGGCCGGTGGCGCTCCGGCTCAAGCCGTTGTCCGACGATGAGGTGAACGCGCTACTGCCCGCGACCATCTCCGCCGAGCTCAGCGACAAGATCACCCGCGCCGCCGGTGGCAATCCGCTCTTCCTGACGGAGATGGCCGCGATGGCGCGCGAGGCGACTGGCGAGCTCGCCGTCCCGCCGAACCTGCACGCGCTCCTCGCCGCCCGTCTCGAGCGGCTCGAAATCCCCGAGCGATCGGTGCTCGAACGAGCGGCTGTCGAGGGCGAGATCTTTCATCGCGGCGCGGTGCAGGCGATGTCAGACGACGGTCAAATCACGCCACGCCTCGCCGCCCTCGTGCGCAGGGAGGTGATCCGCCCCGACACGCCACTGGTACCCGCCGAAGACGCGTTCCGCTTCTGCCACCTCCTGATGCGAGACGCAGCGTACGAGGCGCTTCCCAAGGCGAGCCGGGCCGATCTGCACGAGCGCTTTGTCGGCTGGCTTGAGCAACGAGGCCGCAGTCTGGTCGAGTTAGACGAGATTCTCGGCCACCACCTCGAGCACGCTGCCCGCTACCGAGCCGAGCTGGGACAGTTGTGTCCGCGGTTGGCCGAGCGGGCCGGGGGATGCCTTGCGGCGGCGGGCCGCCGAGCGCTATGGCGCCGCGACGAGCACGCAGCCGCGTCGCTCCTCAAGCGCGCGCTCGAGTTGACGCGTCCTTTCCGGCTAGACGTCGTGCTCGAGCTCGACCTCGCTCAGGCTTTGCACTTCGTCGACACTCGAGAGGCCGCCGGTGTTGCTGAGGCGGCGGCTCATCGCGCTCACGCGGTTGGAGACACGACGGCCGAAAGCCTTGGCCGAGCCCTCGCCGCATTTCATCGTACGTGGTTCACACCCGATCCGGACATCGGCGAGCTGGAGCGCCTCGCCCGTGAAACGCTTCTCCTGCTCGATCCGGCGCGAGACCACGCCGCCCTCGTGCACGTGTGGGGCGCGCTCGGCCTTGGGGTCGCGAACTTTCGCGGTCGGTGGGATGATTGGGCCTACGCAGGCGAGCAGGCGCGTCGCCACGCGATGCTTGGCGGACAGCGTCCGGGGCACTTGTTTGCCGTCGACCTCGCGATCGCCTCAGGAACGAAGCGGGCCGACGAGGCGCTGGAAGAACTGGAAACGCTTCTTCCGCAGACGCCCAATCCCGGAGCCCGAATGACGCGCGCGTGGCTGCTCGCCATGCTTGGTCACTTCGAAGAGGCATGGCCGTTGGCAGCGGAGGCGAGAGACGACATCTGGGAGCTGACCGGTGCTCACTGGGGCGACTGGATCCCGGCCGAGATCGCCGCGCTCGAAGGCGACCACGAATCGGCGGTCGGGTATCTCGTGTCCTTCTGCGACTTCCTTAAGGCGCGTGACCAGCGCTTCTACCTGTCCTCGGCCGCTGGGATGCTGGGCCGCGAGCTGTGCGCAGTCGACCGACACGAGGAGGCCGAGCGGTGTGCGCAGCTCATCCGAGAGCTCGGCGTTCGCCAAAGCGCGTTGGGAGAAGCGACTTGGCGACAGGTGCAAGCGCTGGTCCATGCTTCACGCGGCGAGCACGCCGAATCGGAAGGGCTCGCGCGCGAAGCGATCGTGATCATCGAGCAGACCGACGGCCTGAACTACCAGGGCGACGCCTTTTGCGACCTGGCCGAAGTACTCGCCGCCGCTGGCCGCACGGACCAAGCCGTCGAGGCGCTCGAGCAGGCGCTCGAGCGCTACGAGCGCAAAGGGAACGTGGCCATGCTCGCACAGGCGCAGCCGACGTTGGACGCGCTCCGCAAACAAGCGCCGGCGTGAGCGGCCAAGGCACGCGAGCGCGTCACCGTGCCACTCTGCAGAAACGGGCACGCCGAGGGTCGAGAGCGACCCGTTCGGCTCGCAAGAAGAAAACCCCGCTCAGACGGGGTTTTCTCCTGGAGGGAGCCAGGGGCGAGCGGCGCTGCATCTGCCCGAGAGCTCCGCTCCGGGACGGCGGAGCTGATCCGCCGTCCCGGGGCGGTCAATTCACGCGACGGTCGCGCAGGCGAAGAGCGCCGTTTCGTAGTCCGGCGTCCGCACCGAGACCGACCCGATCTCGTCGAGATCTTCGTCGGCCTTGCCGTGAGTGTTGCCGACACCGGCCGCGTTCGCCGTGTAGGTGCCCAGAAGATCGTGATCGCCTGTGCAGTCTGTCGCCTCGTAGTAAAAAGAGGCGTAGGTCACGCCAGGCGTAAGACCCGTCGCGTGTACGTGGATATTCGTGCCGCCATGCGGCAGCGCCGTGAGCTGTACGAAGCCGCTCACGCCCGATCCAGCGACCGGCTCGAGTGCCACCCTCACGTGACGGTCGCCTGCCGCGAGCGTCGCCGATGCAGTCACGGCAACGACGACGAGGACAAGGACGAGCAGTGTCCTTTTCATGGCCACCTCCCCTAATACGACCGTGCTCTGAGCCCTACGAGCGCCGTCGGTCATCGGTTTGCGACAGCAGCGCCCCGTCAGGGCAAACGGCGCTAGCGTCCGCCGGCGACTGGACAGAGTCGCTTCAGCTGCACCCCGGCGTAGAGGGGGCTGTACGACCGGCAGCCGACACGGCGGCCGAAGAGCTCGAGGATGCTCGCTCCACGCCGTCCGGGACGGGGTGACAGCCGGAAACGTATGCCGTTCGCTTCGGCGGTGGCGCCGATCCGAGCTGCTGAAGCGGCTTCGCGGTCGTAGAAGGCCGCATAGTCGGCCCGTCCGTCGCGGACCATGTCGAGCGCCCGCCGCGGATCGACGTTGAACCTGTAGACCACTGCGTCAAAACCGGCCGGAGTCGCTCCCGGATAGTACGGGTTACGCCTCAGCACTTCGAAGGCACCGCCACTCTCCCCGGCGACGTAATAGGGGCCCGCGCTCGGCATCGGCCCCTGCAGGCCTTGCGGAATCGCCGGCGTGTCCTTGGGGACGGCGCAGAAGGGAAGCGAGGAGAGACGCGCGTCGAGATCCGTGACCGGGCGCCGCAGGCGGATGGTCAGCAGATCTCCCCGCGCTTTGATGCCTGCGACGTGAGCCGTCAGTCCCCGCCTGTACGCAGCTATCCCGACCACATCGGCGAGTGCGTCGGCCGCCTCGGAGCGGCGGAGGGCCGGCGCCGTCGAGCGCTCGATCGTCGCCGCGAACGTCGCGGCATCGACCGGCTCGTGCGACGGCGGGGAAAACGCGAATCCGGGACGGACGCGAATCGTCCACACTCGGCCGCTGGACGCCCGCGCAGGGGGGCCGCTCGCGGCATATGGCGCAACTCGGCCGCCTCGATACTCGTAGAGCGACAGGCAGGTCGGAGCGACGTTCTGCCGGTCGGCGTCGGCGTCGCCGAAGACGCCCGGAGTTGCCGGGTCGGTATCGCTGGCAATGTCATGAGGCAGGACAATGCGCGCCACTGCTCCGCGCACGCCGGCGAGCGCCGCCCGATCGTTCGGAAACGTTGAAAACGCCACGACCCGCGAGGAGGCGGCCAATCCGGCAACTGCCTGGTCGGTGTGGATCACCCGCACCTTCAGCGTCTGCGCGTCGACCCGGGTCACTGTCGCGCCCGTGTAGCCCGAGACCCATACGTCGCCGTTGGCGTAGGCGACCTCGGTCGCCGGCGCCGGGACGTGAACCACGTCCTGCACGCCGCCATCCGGTCGGAGCTGCCAGAGAAGGCCCGTCGCCTCCGACGTCGCCCATGCCGAGCCCCCGCCGAAGGCAAGGCAGCACACGATCGGGCGGAGGCGGATACGGGCGCGCACGGTGTTGGTGCGCGGGTCGAGCCTCGTGACAACTCCGGTTCTCGGCGATACCACCCAGATGCTTTGTCCGCCGCGGACGACTTGTTCCGCTGCCGGTATTCGGAAGCGGTGCTCGAGCCGACCACGGCGCGACAGTCGATCGACCGTTCCCGCCCGCGCGACCCAGAGCGAGCCGGCGCCGACCGCGACGCCCCCAGTTCGCGCGGCACCTTTTCCCTCGAGCCACGGGAGCCTCATGGGGCGTGCAGCAGCGACGCCGGACGCCAGCCGGTAGAGCGTTGGCGAGCCGCTGTCCGTCACCCAGGTGGCGCCCAGCCCAACGGCCATACCTCCGGGACCCGCGGGCAACGCGAGCGGCGTCGAGCCGACGGCGCGGCGGCGGACGAGATCGACCTGCGTGACCGTGCCCTTCTCGGTCACCGACCACAGCGAGCCGCGCGCGAGCACGAGTCCGCCCGGCTGCTCGTTGATGATCGTGCCGCTTAGCGGAATCTCGGCGCGCGCGTGCCCGAGGTCGGGAGCCGCGATCACCAGCTCACCGGCGGCCACGCGCAGCGACGCACGCTGGTCGCCTCCTCCGCCGTTCGCAACCAGCACGCCGGCCGTCGCCGCGACCGCGCCGGCGAAGACCGCAGCGATCACGAGCGCGCGGCGCACGCGACGAGCCGCCCGGCGCGGGATTCGCGCGATCGGCGGCGGATGCCCGGCCGACTCGTCTCCGAGGACGGCCCGGTGCGCCTCGCGCAGGGTGGCGCCCGGCTCGATACCCAGCTCGTCCGAGAGCCGCCGGCGGACCCGGTCGTACGCGTGGAGCGCGTCCGCTCGCCGGCCGGTCGCGTCGAGGGCGAGCATCAGCTGCGCGTGCAGCCGTTCGCGAAGCGGCGCCTCAGCACACGCGGCCTCGAGGTCCTCGACCAGACCAGGCGACGCGCCAAGCGCAAGCCTCGAGTCGAACTCCTCTTCGAGCAAAGACAGCCTCAGATCCGCCAGCCGACGCAGGTGATCGCCTGCCCAACCGTTGTCGAGAAGGTCGGCGAGCGGCGGCCCGCGCCAGAGGTCGAGGGCTTCACGGGCGGCGGCTGAAGCCTCGGCCGGCCGACCTGTGCGCCGCAGCTCGCGGGCTTGGTGGAGCGCGGCTGCGGCCCGCGCCGTGTCCACCTCGCTGTCGTCGACCCGCAGCCGGTAGCCCACCTCTGCCGTCTCGACGACCCCTGCCGGCCCGCCGCCAGCGCGCACCGCGGCGCGTAAGCGTGAGACCACGGTGTGTAGCCGCTGCGCGTGACCTTCCGGGAGCGTCTCGCCCCAGAGCACCTCGGCGGCCCGGTCGCGCGAGACGACCTCGCCTCGCTCGAGCGCGAGCAGCGCGAGGAGGGTCCGCTGCTTTCGCCCGCCCAGGGCGGCTTGCCGCTCGCCGACCCAGAGCTCGACTGGGCCCAACAACAGGATCCGCATTACGTTCACCGCAACCGTCGAGAAGCACCTTATAACCGCCTGAAAGCCGATTGTGAGCGCGTTGAAAGCAGCGCCGCACATGCTGTCCGCCCCAACCGAAGGAGGACGCATGCCACGCCGGCGATTGATCTCGCTCGTCTGCGCGATCGCTTGCGCGGCGGCCTTCCCCGCCGCTGCGGCAGCCACCGTCATCCACGACGGCTCGCGAACCTTCCGCGTGACCGAGACCGCTCATGACTTCAACATCTGCGGCATCTTGGGGACGTTCGACATGGTCATCTCGACGCAATGGCACTCCACCGAGACGAACGCCGGGTATCACTTCGAGCTGACCGAGGTCTCGCGCTGGACGGTGACGTTCGACGATCCCGCCCTCGGCGTCTGGAGCGGGCGCGGCACCGAGACGGATTCGTTCAATGCCACGCCCGGGGACGTGCTCACGCTCCACACCGTTTTCAACGGCAGCGAGGGTCCCGTGCGCATCCACGAGCACTCCCAGGTCGTCGTCGCGGCCGACGGAAGTCTTCGCGTCGACGTCGAGCAGGTCACGACCGACTACTCAGCGTGTCCATCATGAGCCTCTAATCGCCTGGCCGCCGGCCTGATGCGACGAGGCGAACCGGCGGCCACAGCTTCGAATCCCGGCTGCGGCTTTCCCTATCGTTCCGTGTGACGGAGTGGCAGGGACCGGCGCAAGGAACCGTGGCATCGTGGGGTCGCCGGGGCGGGTCGCGTGCCGACTCGCGCTAGCCGTCGTCTGCGGTGCGATCCTGCGCTTGCTGCAGCATGGCTCAGCGGAGGCGGCTCCCGCCCCCGCGTCCGCTTCTACCGCCCGTTCCAACTCGCCCCGTCCGTGGTCGTCGGGACGGAGCATCCGAAGCGCCTCAGCCGCCATATGGCCAGAATCCAGGAGCGGCTCGATCCAGGCCGTCGCGGGGCTTATGAGGGCTTCTTCTTCGAGGCCCGTGATCGGTACGGCATCCCCGCATTCGCCGTCTCCATTGCCCAGCGCGGAAAGTGGCCGTCGCGTGGACAGTGGGCGCGCAGAGGCGCTCTACCCGTATCCCCACGGAGGAGGCGCGATCCCGAGCGTGAAGCCGTGGACGGCACTCCGGCTCAACCACCCCTTCCTGCTTCCGCACCTCGCGTGCGAATGAGGCGCGGGGCCGGTCAGAGGGTTCCAACCGCACTCGCTTCGACCCCGACGACGAGGCCCGGAAGCTAGACAGGCGGCGACTCGTCGGCGTCCTCGATCCAGGGCATCCCGGACTCGAGCACGATCACGATCGCTGCACCCTCCGGGGGATCGGACGTGGCGAGGAGCTGCCAGGACTCGGCGGGCGCGATGCAGAGCTCGCCCGGCTTGAGCTCCTTGGGCCAGACGCCGCCGTCGGAGTCGCGCGTGCGGACGCGCGAGCCGCCGACCCGTGCCGCGAGCTCTTCCGCGACCCGGCCCGCAGGCGTGGGGCTGTGGTCTGCCGCCGTCGGCTCGCCGCGGACGAGCTGCACCTCCCTGATGTTCGCCGTCTGGCCGAGGAGAATCGCCACGGGGATCGGCGTCGCTGCGGCCACCGCCTCGCCGGACGTACCGAACGCCGACGCGGCGGCTCCCGACTTCTGGCCGATGAGCACGAACGTCGCCTCTTCGGCGATGGCTGCATTGAGGATGCCGTCCGCGAGCGAGCTCTGCACCATCAGCCTCGGCTCGGTGTCGACCCCCGCGGCGAACCCGGCCGCACTCACCTCGTCGAGCAGCCTGCTGCGGGAGGGTGCGTCGACCGGTGAGCTCGTGAGCAGGCCCCGGACGATGCCGGTGTCGGGCGCCGCAACCCGGGCGCCGATCGTGAAGCCGAGCGGCGCCTGCGCGGGATCCTCGACCGTCACGAGGATGCGCTTGCCGAGCCGTTCGCCGACCACGGCCGGCGGAGCCACCCGGGCCTTCGACCGCTCGACCAGGAGCGTCCCTACGACGATCGAGACGAGGATCAGCACCAGGACGGCGTTCACGACCGACTGGTCGAAGAGCCCGATATTGAAGCCGACGACGGTCACCGCGAGCGTGGCTGCGGCCTGGGGGATCGTGAGGCCGAGCATCAACGTCGCCTGGGGACGTGAGTATCCCATCGTCAGGTGGGCGACCAGGGACGCCGCCGTCTTCCCGCCGATGCCTGCGACGATGAACAAGCCCGCGAGCTTGAGCGTCTCGCCCTCGACCATGACGCTCGGGTCGAGGAGCATCCCGACCGAGACCAGGAAGATCGGAACGAAGACCGCCGAGCCGAAGAAGTCGATGCGTTCCATCAGCGGCCCCTCGTTCGGTACGAGGCGGTTCATTCCCAGCCCTGCGAAGAAGGCCCCGACGATCGGCTCGATCCCGAAGCTCTGGGCCAGCGTTGCGGCCGCCAGGAACGACGCGAAGGCGAGCAGGTACCGGACGACACGGTCGGTCCCCAGGTACCGGAAACCGACGCGCGCAAGCAGGGGAAGCACCCCCAGGGAGAAGCCGATCAACACCGTCAGACCGACGACGAGCTGGAGGGTGATCGTCGCGGCGGTTCCCCCCGCGAGCTCGGATCCCGAGACGGCCGTGAGCACGACGAGTGCCGCCGTGTCGGTGAGCACCGTCGCGCCGACCGCCGTCGCCACCCCGGTCTCGGCCGAGAGGCCGGCCTGGCGAACGGTCGGGTAGAGAAGAAGCGTGTGGGAGGAGAGGAGCGCCCCGAGCAACAACGCCGCAGAGAGGTTCCAGTTCAGCCCGAATCCCACGGCGCTGCCGAACAGGAGCGGGAACGCAAACGTGATTGCAGCGAACCCGACAACGGCGTTGCGGTGGATCCGCACGAGCGCGAGGTCGAGCTCGACGCCGGCGACGAACATCAGGTAGAGGAGCCCTAGTTGCCCGAGCTCGGGAACCGTCTGGTCTCCCGCCCCGATCAGGTTGAGGCCGTGCGGGCCGATCGCATAGCCACCGAGGATCAACCCGATGATTCCAGGGCCCCGGAACCGCTGGACGATGGGCGGTCCGAGGATGACTACCAGGAAAAGCACGAGAAACTCCCAGGCGGGACCGCTCGGGGACTTGACCGAGAGGGAAGCGAGGGGGAGCGTCGGCAACACGGGTTCCATCAGGCTCGGGTGGTGTGCAGGAGCGGGATCGCCTTCGACGCGTTGGCGGCGTCCGACCCGACCCAGTCCTCGAGCAAGTCGTTCACCGTCCCGTCGGCGATGAAGGCGCGAATCGCCGAGTCGACGGCCTGGACGTTGTCGGAGCCCTTCGGGAGCGCCGCCGCGATGCTCTCGGGCTTAGGCAGCTGCGCCGCCGCCACGAGCCGTCCGCGCGAGCCGTCGGCGATCGCGACGGCCGATGGCAGGTCGTACAGCACGGCGTCGACCTGCCCGCGGAGCAAGGCCTGCGTCACCGCGTGCTGATCGTCGTAGATGCGGACGGGATCGTCCGGCGCGACGAGGTCTTCGATGAGGTCGACGAACGTCGTCGAGCGAATGGCCCCCCAGCGCAGGTCCTGTGCCGTCGCGAGGTCCGGAATCGAGGTCCCGCTGCGGACGACGACGGTCGGTGCTTCGTTCAGGTACGGCGTCGAGAAGTCCAGGTGCTCCTCCCGCTCGTCGGTGGGCGTGATCAGGTCGAGCGCCAGGTCGGCGCCGAGGTGGCCCGCCACGACCCGGTGGAAATGGACGATCTTGATTCGCACGGACCGGAGGTCGAACCGGTCCGCCAGGGCGACTGCCAGCTCGTATTCGAATCCGCCGGTCGGATGCCTCGCCGTTCCCTCCCAGAACCCCGGGCTGGGCACGTCGCTCGTCGCGACCGTCAGTACGCCGGGAGTCTCGGGCGTGAAGGTCCCGGCGGCGGGCGACGTGGAGCGTGTGCCGCAGCCCGAGCCGATGGCTGCTGCGAGCACCACGAGGCAGGCGACGCCGACGGAAGTCGAGCAGCGGACGGCGGTCCCGCGTCTCCCCACTCGCATTCCCGAATCATGGCCGCACCTGCGGCTCGTGTCGAAGGTGAATTCGCGGAGCTGAAGCGTCAGTCGCCCGGGTCGGGCGAGGCTGCGAGGGCGGTTCGTAGCGCGGCGAGGGCACGCACGCGAGCCGCTCGCTCTGCGTCCGGGCTGTACCAGGCTGCGTGCGGCGTGACGATCAGGCCCGGTGCTTCCGGCGGACGCTCGGGAGGCTCCACCGGCAGGACGTCGAGCGCGGCGCCCGACAGGTGTCCGCGGTTCAACGCCGCGACCAGCGCATCGACGTCCACCAGCTTTCCGCGGGCGGTGTTCACCAGGACGGCGCCCTGCGGCATGAGCTCGAGCTCGGAGGCACCGATCAACGTCTCCGTCTCCGGCGTGAGCGGGAGGTGGAGCGTGACTGCGTCACAGGCGGCAAGCAGCTCCTCGAGTCGGGCGGGACGCGCGGACGCGACGGCAATCTCACCTGCCGGCACGGTCGAATCCGCGGCCCACACCTCGAGCCCGAGTGCAACGGCACGCCGCGCCACTGCCCTCCCGATGCGTCCGAAGCCGACGATGCCGAGCCGCGATCCGGCGATACGACCGAGCGGCCCTGCCGCAGCGTGATCCCAGCGACCCGCCCGGACGCTTCGGTCGAGCTCGACCACGCCGCGCAGCAAGGCGAGCAGGAGCGCGACCGTCGAATCGGCCATCTCCTCGATGCAGTAGTCCGGGACATTGACGACGGCGATGCCGCGCCGCTCCGCGGCCCCCACCGCCACGTGATCGAGTCCGACCGTCGCGCTCGCGATCGCCCGCAACCCGGGTAGCCGCTCCAGATCTGGCTCCTGGACCGTCTGCCTGTCGGTCACGAGCAACCCGATGACGTCAGCGCCGCCCCAGGGGTAGTTGCCCCGCTCCACCGTGAGGCCATCCAGCTCGGCGCGCGCTTCCTCGAGCAGGAAGTCTGGATCGCACACGAGGACCCGGCTCACGTGCGCGACTTGAGCGGCACGAGACCCGCCGGCGCGAGCTGCGCGATCCTGAGAGCGACTCGGCTCGGTGCCCGGCCCGCATCCTCGGCACGCTCCTTTGCGGTTATCGCGCGACGTACCAGGATGCCGCCGACGAAGCGCACGGGCTCCGGAGGGAACGAGCCGGGCGGAGCGCCGACGAGGCCTGCACGAGCCCACTCGTCGTCAAGCCCGAGCACCAGCGAGGAGAGGATCCTGCCCCCGAGGTATGACGGTCCAACGCCGTTCCCGGAGTAGCCCGCAGCTGTGAGGACGTCCTCCCGTATCTGCCAGAAAAAGGGCAGCCCGTGCAGCGAGCGGTCGATCGGGCCGGTCCAGCTGGCCGTGACCGGGACGGATGCCAGTTGCGGATACGTCGCGCGGAGCGCGGCCTCGACTTCGGCTGCGTGCGGCGACGCACCGTGAAAGGAATCGCGAATCCGCCCGCCGAGCGCGATCGTCCCGCCGCCCTTTCCGAAGGCGAGCCGGCCGTCGCCGGTCAACCGGTAGTAGTGGACCCGCAGCCTCGAGTCCGAGATCCCGACGCCGCCGAGCGCGAGGTCCGTCGGCGCGGTCACGACCATGTCGCTCGAGACGGCGACGAGTGCGCGCCGCAGCCCTCGCGCCTGGACGAGCCAGGCACCGGTGGCCACGACGACGCGGTCTGCGACGACGCTCCCGCGCCCGGAGCGAACGCGCAGCGCCCGGCCTCGCTCGAGCCGCCCGACGGGCGAGCGCTCGAAGATTCGCACGCCGCGCTCGAGGGCAACCCGACGAAGCCCGCGCGCGAGCAGCGCGGGCTGGACCGTGGCCGCCGTCGACTCGAAGACGCCCGCGAGATGGCGGTCCGAGCCGGTCCGCGAGGCGACCTCGTCCGCCGAAAGTGGCTCGAACGGGCGCTCGTCGTGCCGCTCGAGGTCTGCCACGACAGCGTCCCAGGCTCCGATCTGCGCCCGGCTCGTCGCCGTCCACAGCCACCCGTCGTACCGGAAGCCTGCGTCGATCCCGTGCTCCCTGCAGAAAGCGCCGATTCCGGTGACGGCCTCGGCCGAGGCGCGGGCGAGCCGGAGCGCTTCTGCCGCTCCGCACAGCTTGCACAGCGTGCCGAACTTGGCCCAGAAGGAGAGGACGAAACCGCCGTTCCGGCCGCTCGGCCCGCCGCCGCAGACATCCGCCTCGACGAGCGCCACGTCGATGGCGGGGTCGTGCTCCTTCAGGCGCA
>JBKPNC010000082.1:0-46897 GCA_046732435.1 Actinomycetota bacterium | reverse complement strand
GGCGACGTCACCCGCGGCGAGCACCTCTACGGGCAGTTCTGCATCGCCTGCCACGGCGCGGCCGGCAGCGGGGTGACGCACCCGTCCTCCGCGCAACTGGGCGCCGGGCCGTTGCGCGCTCAGACGCAGCAGCGGCGCCTGGCGCCCTCGCTGCGCGGCGTCGGTGCCCTGGCGGCGGACTTCTATCTGCGGACGGGGTACATGCCGCTCAGCCGGATCGGGATCCAGCCCCGTCGATCGCGTGTCCTCTTCGGCGAAGCCCAGATTCGCGCGCTCGTCGCGTATGTGGCGTCACTCGGGCCGGGGCCTCCGATCCCGCGGCCGCAGCCGCAGCGAGGCAGTGTCTCCGAGGGCTTGCGCCTCTTTACCGACCACTGCGCCGGCTGCCACCAGGTCGTCGCCGAGGGCGGCTACGTGACCGGCGCGGTCGCGCCGCCGCTCGAGAGCGCGACGCCGACGCAGATCGCCCAGGCGGTGCGGATCGGCCCGTACGTCATGCCGACGTTCTCGAAGCGCGCGATCTCCGACCGCCAGCTCGACTCCATCATCGCGTACGTCCAGTACGCGAAGCACCCTGACGACGCTGGCGGCTGGGCGCTCGGCCACGTCGGCCCGGTTCCCGAGGGGCTCGTGAGCTGGCTGCTCGCGACCGCGGCGCTCGTCGCCGTCTGCGTCGTCATCGGCGAGAGGATCCGGCGTGGCGAGGGCTAGGCCGACGGACGTCGTCGTCGCGGGCCTGACGCTCCTCGCCGCCCGGCTGCGGCCGCAGCGCCGCCGGCGCGTGCGCGAGCGCACGGTTCCGGCGGGGCCGCCGAGCCCGGGCGCGGAGCTGGTCGTCCTGGCGTTGCTGGCCGCGGCCACGATCTGCGCGATCGCGTTCATCGTCGTCTACGCGCTCGATCGCCTCCCGAGGCAGACGCAGCTGCTCGGTCTCTCCCTCGGTCTGGCCCTGCTGTGCATCGCAGCCGCGTTCGTCGTGGCCGGCAAGCGGCTCGTCGTCAGCGAGCAGAACGAGGACGACTACCCGGCCGCGGAGCATCCCGAGGAACAGGAGACGATCCTCGAGGTCGTCGAGGACAGCGGCAGCCGCCTGACTCGGCGCCGCCTGCTCACGCTGGGCGCCGCCGCGGCCGGAGGCTCGCTCGGCCTGGCCCTGATCACGCCTGCTGTCTCGCTCGGCCCGGTGTTCGACACGAGCTCGTTCTACGGGACGCCCTGGCGGCGGGGACGGCGGCTCGTCGACGAGGACGGCAGGCCGTACCGCGCGCGCGACATCGACGAGGACGCCCTCTATACCGCGTTCCCGGAGGGCGCCGACAGGGAGGAGCTCGGCTCCTCCGTCGTGCTCGTTCGCCTGGCGCCGGCCGCGCTCGACCTCCCGCATGCGAACGCCGGCTACGCAGCGCGCGGCATCGTCGCGTACTCGAAGATCTGCACGCACGCGGGCTGTGCGATCTCGCTCTACCGGGCGCCGCTGTTTCCGCCGGCCGAGCCGGGCCCGCCGGCCCTCGTCTGCCCCTGCCACTACTCGACGTTCGACCCCGCAACCGCGGGCACCGTGCTCTTCGGGCCGGCCGGCCGCAAGCTGCCGATGCTGCCGCTCGTCATCGACGGTCGCGGCGAGCTCCGCGCCGCCGGCAACTTCGACGGGCCGGTCGGCCCCTCGTGGTGGGGTGTCCGGCTGCACGGGGCGAGGCCGTGATCCGCCGCCTCGTCCGGGCGCTCGACCAGCGCAGCGGCACCGCGCCGCTCATCCGCAAGACTCTCCGCTACCTCTTTCCGGATCACTGGTCGTTCCTGCTGGGCGAGGTCGCGCTCTATGCGTTCGTCGTCCTCGTCGCGACCGGCGTCTACCTGACGTTCTTCTACCAGGACGGCATCGTGGACGTCGTCTACCACGGCTCCTACGCGCCGCTGCAGGGCCAGCACATGACCGAGGCCTACCGCTCGGTCGTCGACATCTCGTTCTCCGTCAAGGCCGGCCTGCTCATCCGCCAGACCCACCACTGGGCGGCCGACGTCTTCATCGCCGCGATCACCCTGCACATGCTGCGGATCATCTTCACAGGGGCATACCGGAAACCCAGGGAGCTGACGTACTGGCTCGGGCTCACGATGCTTCTCGCGGCCCTGCTCGAGGGCTATCTCGGCTACTCGCTCGCCGACGACCTGCTCTCCGGGATGGGACTTGCGATCGGGAACGCCGTCGCGCTCTCCATCCCGTTCATCGGCGCGAACCTAGGAGCGCTGATCTGGGGCGGCCCCTTCCCGGGGAAGCCCGAGTTCTTCGCGCGCATGTACGTGGCGCACGTGCTCCTTTTGCCGGTGCTGATCGGCACGCTGCTCGCCGCCCACTTGCTGCTCGTCGCCCTGAGGCATCACACGCAGTTCAGGAGCGGGCCGAGGACGACGGAGCGCAAGATCGTCGGCGTTCCGACGTTCCCGGGGCAGACGCCTCGCTCGCTCGGGCTCTTCTTCGCCGTCGCCGGCGTGTTGTTCCTGCTCGGAGGGCTCGCGCAGATCAACCCGATCTGGCTCTGGGGGCCGTTCCATACGTACTCGTCCACGAACGGAGCGCAACCGGACTGGTACCTCGGCTGGCTCATCGGCGCCCTCCGGCTCGTGCCGAGCTTCGACCTCCTCATCGGCGGGTACACGCTCGTCCCGAATCCGTTCTGGGGCGGGGCCGCATTTCCGCTCGTCGTGTTCACGTTCCTCTACCTGTGGCCGTTGCTCGAACGCCGCTGGAGCGGCGACGCGGCCTTCCATAACCTCCTCGATCGTCCGCGGGACGCGCCGGGGAGAACGGCAATCGGCGTCGGCTTCTTCACCTGGGTCTTCCTCGTCTTCGTGGCCGGGTCGGCCGACCGCATCGACGTCCTCTTCAACATCAGCTACACGAGCCAGATCTGGGGCTACCGGGTGGCCGCGCTGGTTGCGCCGCCGATCACGGCGTTCATCGCCTACCGCGTCTGCCGCGAGCTGCAGGCCGGCGAGCTCGTCAACCGCGAACGGACGCGGGCGGAGCACGACGCGGTCGCGGCGCACCGGGGGCCGGAGACGGCCTGAGCACCGGTGCTCACGGTTCTGCACGAGAAGCTGGCCGAGGCGCACGCGCTCGCGATCGCCGCCTCGACCGTCACCGGCAAGGTGCGCGAGCGCATCACGGACGAGGCGCTGCTCGCGGAGCTGCGCCGGATGGACGACGACGCCGAGGAGTTCCGCGCCCGCTGCCTGGCGGCGGAGCGAGGCCTGGGCGACGCGCTCGCCGACGAGCTCCTGGGCCACGTCAATGTCTCGTACGAGCGAGCCGCCGACCTCGTCCGCGCCTGGTTCAAGGCCGGCACCGGGCCGCTTGCCGCCTGGACGTTCCTCGCGATGGGCGAGGCGGCGGAGGTGGCGACGTGGAGGGCGCTCGGCGCGCTGGCCGCAAAGGCTCCGGAGAACGGGATCGCCGATCTCGCCGCCTGGGCGTTGCCGATCCAGGAGCGCCACCTGCAGGTCGCCCTCGACGGCACGGTCCGTCTCGGCGCGAGCTGCGAGGCCGACGCGCCGCGCTGGGGCTGACGCTCAACCCCGGAGGCCGGTCAACGAACGTGAGCCGATCTACCCATGCTCCGTCGGCGCCACCCAGATCAGCGTGTGCTGGTCGTCGGGCCGTGGGCGCGTGACGGCCGAGTCGAGCGGCGGCTCTCGCTGCCGGGCCCAGCTGTCATCGCCGAGGAACCACGGTGCGCCGAACGGCAAGTCGCGGCGAGGGATCGGAGCGTAGTCGGCTTCGGTAAAGCGTTCTGCGTAGTCGGGGAGGCTTGCGTCACCGTCGGGATCCGGCGTCACGACCGTCTGCAGACGGCGAATCGCCGCGGCCCAATCCGTGAGCAGCTTCTGCTCGTCGTGGCTGGTCGGATGGGGGATCTCGACGAGCGGGACCGGCGGGCGCGTGCTCCACAGCCCAACCGCGTTTCGGGCGTTGACTCCGAAGGCGACGATCGCCTCGAGCGGCGCGTGCGCGGCCTGGTCGTAGAGGCGATTTCGCCAGTCGCGCTGTGCCGGGTCGGCAAGCATGTGCGGCGCCTCGGAGTTTCTGTGCGGATGCAGGCCATACGGGAAGGCGTTCAGGCAGAGGTAGCTCCGGGTCAGGCCGAGCCTGGCGAGAAACCCCTGGACGCGCTGTCCGGCATTGCCGACGAGCGTGCGGCCGGCAATCCGTTCCGTCGCACCGGGGTCGGAGGCGATGCAGAGGATGCGCGCGCTTCCGTCGAGACGCCCGCGATAGAAGACCGGGCCCCAGTCGGTCCAGAAGGCGGCCGGGTCCGGGGGCGCCGGGACGGCGGCGAAGATTTCCGCGAAGGCGGGCCCAGGGCCCGGATCGTGGTCGACGGTCATCGGTCTCAGGCGAAGATCGGGCCCACCTGGGGGTACTTGGCGATCAGGTCTGCCTGCAGTTGTGCGAGCGTCGGCGGGCTGTCGGCGCCCGGGTGCACGGCAAAGCTCGTGTCCAGGAGCATCGGCTTCCCCCACGCGAAGACCGGCTCGAGGCGGTCGCGGTGATCCGCATCGACGAGCTCGCTCATCCAGTCGGCCCGTCCATAGGTGAGGTCGCCGTCGATCATCACCAGCTCCACCCACGCGGGGTCGGCCGCCGCGACGTTCTCCCACGGGTCGTCGAGCCGGCGTTCGAGCACGACGACGTCGGCCGCCCCTCCCTCGTCGAGCAGGCCGAGCTTGTCGCCGAGCCCGGCGATGGCGGCGGCATCGCGGGTCACCATCCTCACGAGCGCTTCCGCGGTGATCGGGCGCCCCCGCGACGCGAGCACGTGGCGGGCGACCTTCATCTCCGCCAGCAGGCTTGTGCTCCCGCTCGGCAGCCAGTCGGCGCCGAGCGCGACGGGAACGCCGAGCTCGAGCGCGTCGTCGACCCTGGTCGTCTCGCCGTAAAGGCGCAGGTTGCTCTGCGGTGACCAGACGAGCTTGGCCCCCGCGTCCTTCATGTCGCCGAGGTGGTCGCGGTCGAGTGCCGTGCCGTGGATGACCACCGTGCTGGCCGTCAGCGCGTGCAGGTCGACGAGCTGCTGGAACTCCTGCTGGGAGGCCGCGTTCGACGGCTGCCCTTCAGCGAGGTGGATGTAGAAGGCCTTGACGTCACCCGCTGTGATTCCGCTGAGGATCGAGACGAGCTGGTCGGCGCCGCGGGAGCCCGACGGGAGATCGACCATCGAGCGGCCGACCTGGGTCCCGAAGATGACCTTGTCCACGTTGCGGACGAGCGACTCCTCGCGGTAGGACGACGCCAGTCCGCCCGTGCCCTGGATTGCGGTGACACCCCCGACCAGCGCGCGGATCTCCGAGTAGCGGAGTTGCGTCTTGGCGGGCAGCTCGCCGAGAAGCGTGTTCTCCGGGTCGCGGATCAGCTGGTGGTAGAGGCGGCTGCGGCGCCACTGGTAGCGATTGATGAACTTCTGCGGCGGCTCCCAGGCGGCGAAGACGTTGAACTCCGGATGGCCGTGGAGATCGATCAGCCCGGGGAGGATCACGCCTCCTGTCTCGCGGATCGGGACGCCAGTGGGCTTACGGGTCTCGACGCCGGCGATGACGTCCCCGTCGCCGAGGACGACGTATCCGTCGTCGATGCGCCGGTCCGGCGTCAGCACGCAACCGTGCAGCGCGAACGGCTGAGCCGCCGCGGCACGGGGAAACAGCTCGCGCTGCACGGAGAGCGCGCGGTCATCGACCGCCTCGACGACCGGCGCTGTGTACCGGGCCTCGAATGGATCCTGCGTCTCCGAGCGACCCTCAGATGGATGCATCCCGCGCGCGACGTTAGGGCTTGCGGACAACGCGGTCAAGCGAGCCGGGAGGTGGGGAAGGCCTGACCTCCGAGGTCGCCACGGTGTCTCGCCGTAGAAGGACTGGGCGCGTGCTCTCCGTCCCGCGGAGGGTTGATGGAGGACTAGTTCAGCGTAATAGTCGTGGCAACAGGGCTAGGGGTGATGGTGAGCGAAGACGAAAAGAGGATTCAGCCTGCCTCAGGGTTACCGGCTTCCCCGAAGAAGACGGGACCAGGATCGAATCCGCCTCCCCAGGTCAGAGAGCCAACGCTGTTCAACCGCTTCACCACCACCATTCACCGCTTCGCCGCAAGGGGATTTCGGTCTCGGCCCTAAGCGCGCACCGAAAACCGAGTGGTATGCGACGGAGCGTAATGTTGGTATGGATCCCGTCTGAGAGGCTGGGGCGGTAATCCCCCGTCGAAGGCAACAGTCTCGCCTGGATGACGCGGAAACGCGCGCGGACGACGACCTCCAGCCTGACGCGGTCCGCCAGGGGCAGCCCCACGAGTCGCAGGCCCGAGATCCCAAACTACCGGCTGCCCCGAAAACACCGCCACCCGGTTCGAACCCAGGCCCCGAAGATGCACCTGGTCAGTACTAGACGGCGCTGAGCGGCGTGGAGGATCAGCCCGCACCGACCGAGCCCAGTACATCGGCGCTCCTCGACCCGGCTGCGGAAAGGATTCGCAAAGCCGCTACGTGGTTGATCGCCGGTTTCGGCGCTGTCGGCGCGGTCCTCTTGACGGGGCTCCAGTTCAGCGATATCGGGAAGCTCGAGGGGGTCAATCGTTGGTGGGCGATCGGGGCGGTCATCGCAGCATTTGTGGGTCTAGGTTTAGTTCTCTACGGAGGCGCCACGATTCTCGTCCCGAAGTCCCGCACGTTGGTGGATTTGATGGCGAGACGGAACGACGAAGCGACGAGGTATCTAGAGCATGCAGCTCCGGAGTTATTGACGCCGTTTCCGAGCGTGCGGAGTGTATTCGACGCGCGACAGAAAGCCGGGAAGACGTACTCGCGGGCGTTTTGGGAATGGTTCGACGACCCCACGCAAGCCCATGCCGACGCAGTTGACGCTTGGTCGGACTATGCCAGGCCCATCGAAATGGTGGCGAACCGCGCGATCGCTTGGGCCAACTACATGACGCTACAAAAGCAATACAAACGGGCAGTGCGGAGGATGATCATTCCGGGCCTTGCCCTGGTAGGAGCTGGACTCATCGTTTTCGCGACAAAGATCACGGACACGCCCTCGCCCGCATCATCCGTACTAACTGCAGCTGGTCTTTCGGGCGCGCGCCTGAATGGTGTTGACCTTTCGGATTCAGTGCTCGAACGAGCAAATCTGTCCAGCGCAACGCTCATGAATGCCGATTTGACCGATGCAAATCTCAAGTTCGCTCGCCTGCGGAACGCCAACCTTCAGGGCGCCAACCTGCGCGGGGCAGACTTGACAGGCGCGCAGCTCGCCGGTGCGCAATGGCATGGCGCGACCTGCCCCGACGGCGCGTTGGCTGAGGATGTGAACGGGAGCTGTGTCGCGCACCGGACCGCGGACAAGTAGGCCGAGCGGCGCGCTCGGGAGGCTTAGCTTCGTTTCTCCACCGTGCGGCGGCCGATACTCGTAGCGAATGTCGGAAAGCGCGGCAATGCGGTGGCTCGACGGAAGGGCAAAGCGCCGCGGCGTCACATCATCACCACCCACGCGGAAACGTGCTTAGAAGGCCGTGGCCGGGCCGGGGGGCGACCCGGCCACAGTCTCCGCTCCGCAGGCTCGGCAGCGCTGGCCGAGGAAAAAACGGAGCCCCCGGGTGATGCTCCAATTTCCCGCTTCGAAACCTGCCTTTTTCCCCAGAAAGTTGACTGAATAGTCAGTCAGCGCGGTCGGCGGGGCGGCCGGAGGGCCGCGAACGGATCGGTCACCTCGAGCGTGCGCTCCCGGAAGCGGAAGAGCTGCGCTGGGCGACCGCCCGTCCGGCCGGGGGGCCGCCGTGTGCCCGTCGGCTCGAGCACGCCGCGCCGGACGAGAACGCGTTTCAGGTTCGTCGTCGAAACCGAATGCCCGAGCGCTGCGCAGTAGAGCTCGCGGAGCTCGGATACCGTGAATGTGTCCGGCGCGAGGGCGAAGCCGACGTTCGTGTAGGACAGCTTCGCGCGCAGCCGCTCGCGCGCCCGCAGCGTGATCGCGCCGTGGTCGAACGCCATCGGCGGCAGGTCGTCGACCGGGTGCCAGGCGGTGTCGGAGGGCACGGCCGGATCGACGCCGAGCGGCACGAGCCCCAGGTAGGCGGTAGCGAGCTGCCATTCCGCCGGATGGCGGTCGGGCTCGCTGAGCGTCTCGAGCTGCTCGAGGTGGGCGAGCTCGCGGACGTCCACCTTCAGCGCGAGCTGCCGGCGAATGGACTCCTCCAGCGTCTCGTGCTCCTGCAGATAGCCGCCCGGCAGTGACCACGCGCCGGCGAAGGGCTCCTTCGCGCGCTCCCAGAGCAGCACCTCCAACCGGCCGGAACGCACCTGGAAGACGACTGCCAGGGTGACGTGCGTGGGCGTCGAGACGGCCGTTTTCGCTTCTGGGTCGGAAACTCTGGTAGGATGCACGACGAGGTTATCGACTAAGAGTCTAAAACTAGCAGAGACTGGCGTGAAACGCACGAAGACCGGAAGCCGGGCCGACCTCGTCATCATCGGCGGCGGCGTTGCGGGCTTGTACGGAGCACTGTGTGCCGCTGCGGAGGCGGAAGTCGTCCTGGTCTCGAAGTCACCGCTTCGCTCGTCGACGAGCACGCTCGCGCAGGGCGGCGTCGCCGCCGCGACGGGCGACGACGACCGCCCCGAGCTCCATTTCCAGGACACGGTCGCGGCCGGCCGCGGCCTGTGCCGGCCGAGCGCCGTCGCCGCGCTGACCGCCGAGGCGCCCGCGCGGGTTGCGGACCTCCTCGACCTCGGCGTCCCCTTCGACGGCGATCTCGGACTCGAGGGCGGACACTCGCGGCGCCGCGTCTCCCACGTGGACGGGGCGGCAACCGGCGCGCACATCTGCCGCGTCCTGGCCGAGCGTGTGCTGTCCCATCCCCGAATCCAGGTGAGCGAGGGTGAGCACGCCCTTGCCCTCTGGACGAGCCAGGGCCGCTGCGTCGGCGTCCGCACCGACCGGCGCGCGATCGCGGCGCCCGCAACGATCCTCGCGACGGGCGGCTATGCCCACCTGTGGGAGCGCTCGACGAACCCGCCCGGGTCGGTCGGCGACGGCATCGTGGTTGCGTGGCAGGCCGGCGCGGCGGTCGCCGACCTCGAGCTCGTCCAGTTCCATCCGACGGTCGTCGCCACCAACGGCCTGCTGCTCTCGGAGGCGCTGCGCGGCGAGGGCGCACTGCTCCTCGACGACGGCGGCCGGCGCTTCACCGACGAGCTCGCGCCGCGAGACGTCGTCGCGCGCGCCATCGCCGCGCGGGGCGCTGCCCTGCTCGACCTGCGCGCGATCGACCGTGACCGCTTCGGGCCGTTGATGGCGAAGCTGACCGGCGAGGGGTTCGACCCGGCGACGCAGCCGATTCCGGTCTCGCCGGCCGCCCACTACACGATGGGAGGCATCGTCACCGACCTCGACGGGCGCACGGAGGTCGAGAGCCTCTACGCGGCGGGCGAGTGCACCTGCACCGGCGTCCACGGTGCGAACCGGCTGGCGTCGAACTCGCTGCTCGAGTGCCTCGTCTACTCGCGGCGAGCCGCGCTCGCGGCGCTACAGGATGACGCGCTTCCGTCCCGCCTGCCGCCGGTTCCGGAGCCGGCGCCGATTCCGGCCGTCGAGCCGCGCCTCCGGCGGGCGATGTGGGAGCACGCCGGCGTCATGCGCGACGCGGGCGGGCTGACCCGGCTTCGAGACGAACGTCATCCGCTCGCCCGCCTCGTCGCCGAATGCGCGCTCGCGCGGCAAGAGAGCCGCGGCGGGCACTTCCGCTCGGACTACCCGGTCGAGGACGACGCCTACGCGCTGCATACGGTCGTGCGCCCGGGGCGCGCCCTGAAGCTGGAGCCATGGAGGTAACCGAGACGCAGCTCGAGCGCTTCGTGCGCGAGGCCCTGGCGGAGGACGTCGGGAGCGGCGACGTGACGAGCGACGGCGTCGTCGCGCAGGATGCCACCGCCGAGGCGTTGATCCTCGTCAAGCGTCCAGGCGTCGTCTGCGGGCTCGAGGCCGCTCGGACCGTCTTCCACGCGCTCGATCCCGAGATCCGTTTCGAGCCGCTTGCGGCCGACGGCGACCGCGTCGAGGAGGTGCCTGTCGAGGTCGCGCGCATCCAGGGCTCGGCCCGCGTGCTGCTGACCGGCGAGCGCACCGCCCTCAACCTCCTCGGGCGCCTATCCGGCATCGCCACCCTGACTCGCCGCTACGTCGACGCCGTCGAGGGCACCGGCGCCCAGATCCTGGATACGCGCAAGACCACACCCGGGCTGCGCGGGCTCGAGAAGCACGCTGTTCGCTGCGGCGGCGGGCGGAATCACCGCTTCGGGCTCGACGATGGGATCCTGATCAAGGACAACCACCTGCGCCTCGCCGGTGGCGTCCGCACGGCGGTGGCGCGAATCCGGGCGACCGGCACCGACCTCCCCGTCGAGGTGGAGGCCGAGACGATCGAGGACGTCCGCGACGCACTCGCCGCCGGCGCGGACATCGTCCTGCTCGACAACATGAGCACCGATCAGCTGCGCGAGGCGGTTGCGATCGTCGACGGCCGCGTGAAGCTCGAGGCCTCGGGCGGCGTCTCCCTCGACACCGTCCGGGCGATCGCGGAGACCGGGGTGGATTTCGTCTCCGTCGGCGCGCTCACGCACTCCGCAGCTGCACTGGACATCTCCATGGAGGTCACATGACGACGACAATCCTCGACCGGGTGCAGGAGGAGGTGCGCGCGCTCGCCCGCGAGCGGGACGCGGTCATCCTCGCGCACAACTACCAGGTGCCCGACGTCCAGGACGTCGCGGACTTTGTCGGCGACTCGCTCGGGCTGTCACGCGAGGCGGCCGCCACGGACGCGTCCGCGATCGTCTTCTGCGGCGTCCACTTCATGGCGGAGACGGCCGCGATCCTCTCGCCCGACAAGACGGTGCTCATCCCCGACCTCGACGCGGGATGCTCGCTCGCCGCCTCGATCACGGTCGAGCAGCTGCGCGAGTGGAAGGCCGGGCACCCGGGCGCCGTCGTCGTCTCGTACGTCAACACGACCGCCGAGGTCAAGGCCGAGTCGGACTACTGCTGCACGTCCGGGAACGCGAAGGCGGTGATCGAGTCGATCCCGGATGACCGCGAGATCCTGTTCCTTCCGGACATGTTCCTCGGGATCTGGCTCGAGCGCGTCACCGGCCGCAAGCTGACGATCTGGCTCGGCGAGTGCCACGTGCACGCCGGGATCCGGCCCGCCGATATCGAGCGCTGGCAGGCCGAGGCACCCGACGCCGAACTGCTCGTGCATCCCGAGTGCGGGTGTGCCAGCCAGTGCATGGCGTTCGGCAACGAGCGGACGCACATCCTGTCCACGGAGGGGATGATCAACTTCGCGAAGGGGTCTCCCAAGAGCCGCTTCCTCGTCGCTACGGAGACGGGCATCCTCCACCGGCTGTCGAAGGAGGCGCCCGGGAAGCGCTTCGAGGCGGTCTCCGAGCGCGCCATCTGCAAGTACATGAAGATGATCACGCTCGAGAAGCTCCGCGACTCGCTCCGGGACTGGAAGCACGTGATCACGGTTGAGCCGGAGATCGCCGCTCGGGCGCGCGGTGCGATCGACCGCATGGTGGCCCTGGGCTGAGAACGAGCTCCGGCTCGAGTCCTACGCGAACACGATGCGCGAGGTGTGGCCGCGCGAGCCCGTGAACCGGTGCCGCACCCAGTCGACGAGCCGCACGTGATACCGACGACGAAAAGTCATCTTGCCCCCTTGCTGCTTGCCTCGACCATAGGACGGAACGGGGACGCGAAATCTTCCTAACGGCGACCGCCGTAGGCTTGTCCAATGGTCGTTGCACCGGCTGCGGGCAAGAGAACCCCGACGGCTTCCGCTTCTGCGGGGCCTGTGGCGCGCCGCTTCGCGCGGCGGCGCCGGGACGCGAGGTGCGCAAGGTCGTGACCGTGCTTTTCTGCGACATGGCCGGCTACACCGCGACCGGCGCGCGCATGGATCCGGAGGCGCTTCGCGGCGTGCAGTCCCGCTACTTCGACACGGCCCGTACCGCGCTCGAACGCCACGGCGGCAGGGTGGAGAAGTTCATCGGCGACGCGGTGGTGGCCGTCTTCGGCGTCTCGAGCGTCCACGAGGACGACGCCCTTCGAGCGAGCCGGGCGGCGATCGAGCTTCGGGACGCCGCCCTCGGCCTCGACGTGCGGCTCGGGCTCAACACGGGGGAGGTGGTCGCGGGCGAGGGGGACGCGCTCGTGACCGGGGACGCCGTCAACGTGGCGGCCCGGCTCGAGCAGGCGGCGGCGCCGGGCCAGGTTCTGCTCGGCGAGGCGACGTATCGCCTCGTCCGCGACGGAGTCGAGGCCGAGCCGATCGGCCCGGTGGCCGTTCGCGGCAAGCAGGCCGACGTCGAGGCCTTCAGCCTGGTGAGCGTCGCCGCGGACGCCGCGGCGATCGCCCGCCGATTCGGGACGCCCCTCGTCGGCCGCGCGAACGAGCTGAAGCTGCTGCGCGACGCCTTCACGAGAACCGTCTCCGAGCGCGCCTGCCATCTCGTCACGATCTTCGGGACCGCCGGCATCGGCAAGTCGAGGCTGGCCGCAGAGCTGGAGCGGGAGGTCGCGTCGGAGGCGGACACGCTCGCCGGGCGCTGCCTCTCGTACGGCGAGGGCATCACGTTCTGGCCGCTCACGGAGATGTTCCGCGAGGCGGGTGCGGAAGACGCGCTCGCGCGGGCGCTCGAAGCCTCGGCGATCGAGGAGACGTTTCTCGCCGTCCGCAGGTTCTTCGAGCAACAGGCCGCGGTGCGCCCGCAGGTTGTCGTCTTCGACGACATCCACTGGGCCGAGCCGACGCTGCTGGACCTGATCGACCACGTCGCGGACTGGAGCCGGGACGCTCCGCTCCTGATCCTGTGCCTCGCCCGGCCCGATCTCCTCGACCGCCGGCCCGAGTGGGGCGCCGGCAAGAGCAACGCCACGTCATTCTTCCTCGCGCCGCTCAGCCCGCAGGAGAGCGAGGCGCTGATCGGGCAGCTGCTCGACGATGCCGCGCGGGGGGCAGAGTTACCGCACCAGGTCGCCGAGGCTGCCGCGGGCAATCCGCTCTTCGTCGAGCAGATGCTCGCGCTCACGGACGAGCGAGACGGTAGCGGCGGCGATCTCGAGGTTCCGCCCTCGATCCAGGCGCTGCTCGGCGCGAGGCTCGACGCGCTTCCGCCGGAGGAGCGGGCCGTGCTCGAGGGCGCGAGCGTCGTCGGCAACGAGTTCAGGCGCAGCGAAGTAGGGGCGCTCCTGTCCGATCAGCTTCCGCAGGTCTCCGCCCCGGTCCTGACGCTCGTCCGGAAGGACCTGATCCGTCCAGGCGCCGACGAGGAGGCGTTTCGGTTTCGGCACGACCTCGTTCGCGACGCCGCGTACGACGCCCTGCCGAAGGCGGTTCGAGCGGAGCTCCACGAGCGTTTCGCGCACGTCGTCGAGGAGCGCCGTGAGCGGCACTCGGAGGCGGAGGAGATTCTCGGCTACCACCTGGAGTGCGCGTACCGCTACCGAAGCGAGCTCGGATCGCGGGACGAGGATCTCGCTCGGCGGGGCGCCGAACACCTGGCAGCGGCCGGCCACGCGGCGAGAGCACGCGGCGACGCGCCCGCTGCGGCGAACCTTCTCGGGCGGGCTGCCCGACTGCTTCCCGCGGACTCGATCCCGCGGATCGACCTGCTGCTCGACGCGGCGGCCGCGCTGAAAGACCGGGGGGATCTCGTGCCGGCCGAGCGGGTCCTGGATGAGGCGCTGGCGGCCGCGAAGCGGGCCGGCGACCGGCGCCTGGAGCTCCACCGGCCGTCGATCGCGAGGACCTGTTCACGCAGACGAGGCCCGACGGAAGCGTCGCGCGCATCCGGGCCCTGACCGACGAGGCGATTCCCTTCTTCGAGCAGGCGAGGGACGGGTCGGGACTCGCCAAAGCGTGGGAGCTCGCCGCCGAGCCGGGGTGGTTGAGCTGCCGCTTCGGCGAGTCTGCGGCCGCGCTCGAGCGCGCCCTGGATCACCTGGACTGGGACGCCGACCGGCGGTGGAAGGCGCAGGTGGCGAGCCGGCTGGCCCAGGCATGGGTCGTCGGTCCGCTGCCGATCGCGGAAGCGCTTCGTCGTTGCGAAGAGTCGTTCGGCTGGGCGCGCGAGGACGCGCTCACGGAGGCGATCCTGCTCTTCGCGATCCCGCTCGGCGAGGCGTACCGATGCAACTTCGCCGAGGCGCGCGATCTCTGCCGCCACCACGAGGAGCTGTACGCCGAGCTCGGGCTCCGCCTCGCCGTCGCCCGCAACAAGAACGCATGGGCGAAGGTCGAGGCGCTCGCCGGCGACTACCCGACCTCGGAGCGCCTGTTCAGGGAGGCTGCGACATGTTCATCGACATGGGGGAACGATCGTTTCTCTCGACCCGGGCCGCCGAGCTGGCTGAGAAGCCGCTGTACGCGCAGGGGAAGTACGACGAAGCCCAGCAATTCGCCGAGCTTGGGAGGGAGACCGGTGCAAGCGACGACATCGAGACGCAGGTGCGATGGCGCGGCGCCCTCGCCAAGGTCCTGGGTCGCCGGGGCGACGGCGACCGGGCGGCCGTCCTCGTCCGCGAGGCAGTCGTCCTGGTCGAACCTGTGGACGACGCCGAGCTCAAGGGCGACGTTCTGATGGACGCCGCCGAGGTCTTCCATCTCCAGGGCAGCCGCGACGAAGCCCAAGGCCTTCCGGTCGTGCTCGCAGCGTGTTCGAGGCGAAAGGCATTGCGCCCTCGGCCGCGCTCGCGCGAGCGCTGCTGGACGGGCTCCGCGCCGTCTGACGTGAGCCGAAAGGAGGCCGACGTGCCGACTCGACGTCTTCCGAGCAATCCGAACGTCGAGCATCTCCGGAACGAGGCGAAGGCGCTGCGGCGGCGCGTCGCGGAGGGCGACCCCGTCGCCGTCGCACTCGCGCACGAGTTCGACCCGGGCGCCGAGCCGTCGCCGGAGTTCGCCCTCGCCCGCGCCCAGCTCGTCGTCGCGCGGAGCTACGGGTTTCCGAGCTGGCCGAAGCTCCGCCACTACCTGGATACGCTCGCCGAGTTTGCACGCCCGCGTGCGCTCGACGGAACCCAGGACGACCCCGTCGACCGGTTCCTGCGGCTCGCCTGCCTGACCTACGAGGGCGACATCACGGAGCGGATCAGCACGGCACGCGAGCTGCTCGCCGCGCACCCGGAGCTCGCGGGGGCGAACGTCTACACGATCGCCACCGTCGGCGATCTGCAGGCTGCCCGGGAGCTGCTCGCGCGCGACCCGGGCGCTGCGCGCCGGCGAGGCGGTCCGTACGCCTGGGAGCCGTTGCTGTACGCGTGCTACTCGCGCATCGACAGCCCGCGGCCAGAGCACTCGACGTTGGAGGTGGCGCGCCTGCTCCTCCGGCATGGCGCCGATGCCAACGCCGGATTCGTCGGCGACTGGGGGCCGCCGGCGTTCACGGCCCTGACGGGCGCGTTCGGCTACGGCGAGGACGCGCCGAACCAGCCGCCGCACCAGTACGAGCTCGAGCTCGCGACGCTGCTGCTCGAGTCGGGCGCCGACCCGAACGACGAGCAGACGCTGTACAACAATCACTGGCGGCGCACGAACGAGCATCTGGAGCTGCTCTTCCGCTACGGCCTCGGCACCGGCGACGGCGGCCCGTGGCGCTGGCGGCTGGCGCCGCTGCAGGCGACACCCCAGCAGATGCTCGAAGACCAGCTCCTGTTCGCCGCGCAGTCGGGGAACGAGGCGCGGGTGGCGCTGCTCCTGCGTCACGGCATCGATCCCGACGGCCTCGGGACGCGCCACCCGGCCTTACGCGGCCGGACTGCCTACCAGCTGGCGTTCGAGAGTGGTCACGCGGATGTCGTCGAGCTGCTCGTCGAGGCGGGAGCGCAGCCTCCTCGGCTCGACCTTCCCGATGAGCTCCTGGCCGCGGCGATGCGCGGCGACTCGAGGCGGGTTCGGGAGCTCGCGTCCCGCGACGAGTCACTTGCCCCGGCCGCGATCGAACGCGACCCCGACCGGCTCCGCCACGCCGCCGAGCTCGGCCGCCCCGATGCCGTGCGCCTGCTCGTCGAGCTCGGGTTCGACGTCAACGACAAGCGCGGTGCCGCGCCGCTTCACCTGGCGGCGTACAACGGCGACCGGCGGATGGTCGATCTGCTCCTCGAGCTCGGCGCCGATCCCATGCTCCGGGACGACGAGCACGACGCGACGCCGGCCGGCTGGGCCCGCCACGCGCACCAGGACGAGCTTGCGGACTACCTCGAGGAGCTGGCGGTTCCGGGCGGCCGCACCTGACCCGTTACTCGCCGGCGGCGACGGCCATCGTCAGCCCCGCGTCGGGCACCTGGCGGACGTCCGGGGCCGGCGTCAGAAAGCGCTCGCGGGACATGAGGAACAGCTCCGGGATGATCTCGGCGCGGAGCTCGCCGTTCGCGAAAACACGTACGACCGAGCTCTGCGACACGACGACGGAGACCGCGCTCGTCTCGCGCGTGATCGACGCGGCGGCCGCATGTCGCGTCCCGAGCCCGGGAATGAAGTTCCCCGCGGCCGAGACGTCGACGTCGACGAAGCGGCCGGCCGAGACGAACGTGCCGTGCTTGTCGACGACGAAGGCACCGTCGAGCTGCGCCAGCTCCTTCGCCGTCTCGCGGAACTCGGGGTCACGGACCTGAAGCAGCTCGGCCGAGTGGCCGAAGAGCGGGTCGAGGAGCAGCGGCCGCGACCGGTCGATCACGCGGTCGACGTCGCCGATCACGAACAGCGTCCCGATCTTGCGGCCCTCGCGGCCCTCGCGCGCGATCTCGACCGCGAGCTCGACGACCGCCTCGACGGTCTCCCGGTGCGCGGCCTTGCAGCGCGCCGAGGTCGCGATCGGCCCGTAGACCGTCTCCAGCTGCGCGGTGTCACCCATCACCATGGAAGAACGGCAATTCCGGCTCCGGTAATCCCGCGCGGCAGAAGGTGCGCGATCGCCGGCGGCTTCCGGCCCCGCGTGACAGCGGCCCGCGCAGCGGCGATCATCGTCCGGATGCCCGAGCTTCCGAGCGGAACCGTCACGTTCCTCTTCACCGACATCGAAGGCTCGACGCGGCTCCTCCAGAAGCTCGGCAACGAGCGCTTCGTAGACGCGCTCACGACGCACGCGAGGCTCCTGCGGAGCGCGTGCGTCGAAGCAGGCGGCGTGGAGGCCAATACCCAGGGCGACGGCTTCCTGTTTGCCTTCGGTACCGCCCGCGAAGGAGTGGCAGCGGCCGTCGCGGCGCAACGGTTGCTCGCGGCGCACGAGTGGCCGGGCGGGCGCGTCCGCGTCCGCATCGGCCTCCACACCGGCCAGTCGGTGCTCGCCGACGGTCAGTACGCGGGCCTCGATGTCCATCGGGCGGCTCGGGTCATGGGCGCGGCGCACGGCGGCCAGGTACTTCTGTCTGCCCGCACGGCCGAGCGGATCGCCGACGAGCCTCTCGAGGGGGTCGTCCTGCGCGATCTGGGAGAGCACCGGCTCAAGGATCTCCTCGAGCCGGAGCAGCTGTTCCAGGTCGACGCCGAGGGGCTGGAGCGCGAGTTCCCTGATCTCAAGACGCTGGAGAGGCAGCGCACGAACCTCCCGCTGCAGCCGACGCCGCTGGTCGGGCGGGCACGCGAGCTACGCGACGTGGGGGAGCTCCTGCGTCGAGCGGACGTCCGACTGCTCACGCTGACGGGCCCGGGCGGCATCGGGAAGACGAGGCTCGCGCTCGGGGTTGCAGCGGAGACCTTCGAGTCGTTCGCCGGCGGTGTGTACTTCGTCGATCTGGCGGTGCTCACCGACCCCGCGCTCGTCCTGCCGGCGATCGCCCAGGCTCTGGGACTCAAGGAGCGGCCGACCGAACCGATCGTCGAGACCATCGCCGCACAGTTCGTCGACGCGCCGGTCTTGCTCGTGCTCGACAACTTCGAGCACGTCGCGGACGCTGCGGCAGCGCTCGCCGAGCTGCGCGCCAGCGCCGAGGCCGTGACGGTGCTCGTCACGAGCCGCGCGCCACTGCATCTCTCGGGCGAGCGCGAGTATGCCGTTCCGCCGCTCCCGGGCACCGATGCGCTCACGCTCTTCGCTGAGCGGGCCAGCGCCGTCAAGTCCGATTTCTCCATCGACGGGAACCGCGCCATCGTCCTCGAGATCTGCCGCCGGGTGGACAACCTCCCGCTCGCGATCGAGCTCGCGGCAGCGCGGATGAAACTGCTCCCGGAAGCGGCGCTTCTGACCCGCCTGAGCCGGCGACTGGAGCTGTTGAGAGGAGGCCCGAGGGATCTCCCCGAGCGGCAGCAGACGTTGCGCGCGGCGATCGAGTGGAGCTACGACCTGCTCGACGATGGCGAGAAGACGCTCTTCCGTCGTCTCGCCGTCTTCGCCGGCGGGTGGACGCTCGAGGCGGTTCAGGACGTGGTCGATCCCGACGCTCAGCTCGACCTCTTCGAGGCGATCGTGTCGCTTGTGGACAAGAGCCTCGTTCGCCGGTTGGAGAGCGAGGGCGCCAATCCGCGATTTGTGATGCTCGAAACGATCTACGAGTATGCGAGACACCGCCTGGAGTCCCTTGGAGAGGCCGGGCTGATGGACGTCCGTCACGCGCAGTACTTCCTCCAGCTGGCGGAGGCAGAGCGGTGGTCGCCGACGGGGGAACGTGGCGACTACGACACCTTCCGCGCCGAGCACGCCAACTTCCGCAAGGCGCTCACGACGCTCCGTTCGAGCGCCGCCGCCGACGAGGAGGTTCGTCTCGCCACGGCCCTCGCGAGCTTCTGGCAGGTCGACGGCCACTTCAGCGAAGGACGGGCAGCGCTCGAGGGCGCGCTCGCGCGAGCCGACCGCCTCTCCGAGCCCGATCGCATGCAGGCGCTCCGCGGGCTCGCGGCGCTCGCCTTCTGTCAGGGGGATTACGAGGCCTCGCTTGCGTTCTCGACGGAAGAAGTCGACGTCGCGCGCAGGATCGCGGACCCCGACGAGGTGGCGCGATCGCTCAGCGATCTCGGGAGCGATCTGCTCGCGCGAGGCGAGACCAAGCGAGCGGTGGCGCTCCTCGAGGAGGCGGTTGCGACGGCAGACGGGCATTTCGCCCTGGGAGTCGCACAGGCCAACCTCGGTTACGCGAGGCTCGTCGCGGGCGATCCCGGCGGCGCCGCACGCGCGTTGGACGACGCGCGAGCGCTCCTCGACGACGTGGGCGATCGGCGCGGGGTCTCGGCGACCGTCTTCAACCTCGGCCTCGCCAGGCTGGCGGAAGGGGCCGAGGAGGAAGCCGCCGCCGCATTCCGGAGCAGCCTCGACGTCGCCGGACAGGTTGGCCACAAGCTGATCATCAGCTGGTGCCTTCTGGGGCTTGGTGCCGTTGCAGCCGGTCGCGGCGACGGCAGCCGAGCCGCCAGGCTGATCGGTGCCGCAGACGCAGTCCTCGAGGCCATCGGCGCCGACCTCGAGCCGTACGAGGCCGGCCTCCGTGAGCGTGCGCTCAGAGAGGTGCGCGAGCGGCTCGGCGAGGTCCGATTCGAGCGCTCGCTCGCCGCGGGACGAAGCACCTCGATCGAGGAGGCCCGTGCGCTGGCATTCGAGGACGGGAGGTAACGGACGAACGCACGTGCCTCACCGTAGAGTGGCAGCGTGCTCCTCCGGATTGTGCTCTGGAACCTCGCCGACGCCGACGTGACCGTCGAGGAGCTCCGCGCGTACGTGCGCGACGAGGCGGTCGACGCCTTCTCGGAGGTCCCGGGGCTCAGGTTCAAGGCATGGATCTCGGACGAGCCCGGAGAGCGTTGGGGAGCCGTGTACCTCTGGGAGTCGGCCGAGGCGGCGCAGCGGGCCCTTCCGAGCAGGGCGCGCGAGCTGATCGGGAAGGACCCCCACCTCGGAGAGACGTTCGACGTGGAGGCGACGGTCGAGGGCCGCTTCCTCGACGAGCAGCTCTCGCGGCGCGGGCTCGCCTTCGAGTAGCCGGGTCGCAGGCATGATGGCCGCATGCGGGTGACGGTCACCGACGTCGGCCCCCGGGACGGCCTCCAGAACGAGCCGGAGACCTTGCCGCCGTCGACGCGCGGGGAGCTCGTCGACCGGCTCGCCGCCGCCGGGCTTCCGCGGATCGAGTCGGCCAGTTTCGTCAATCCCCGGCTCGTGCCGCAGATGGCCGCCGCCGAAGAGGTCGTGTCGGCAATCGAGCGGCGTCCCGGCTGTGTCTACGCCGGGCTGGCGCTCAATGAGCGCGGCTACGAGCGCCTGCGCGCCAGCGGGCTGGACGAGGTGCACTACGCGTTCGGGGCGACGGAGTCGTTCCAGCGGCGAAACGCGAACTCGTCGGTCGAAGAGGGCGCCGCGGCCGCAGAGCGCATCGTCGCGCGTGCACACGACGACGGGCTGCGCGCGACGGTCACGATCTCCGTCGCATTCGGCTGTCCGTTCGAGGGTCACGTCGATCCGGCGCGCGTCGCCGACCTCGCGGAGCGCGTCGCGTCGGCCGACGAGATCGTCCTTGCGGACACGATCGGAGTGGCCCGCCCGACGCAGGTCCGTCGGCTCGTCGAGCGCGTGGTGATCCTCGGCCGCCCGGTCGGCGTCCATTTCCACAACACGCGCAATACCGGCTTCGCGAACGCGTACGCGGCGCTGGAGGCCGGCGTGGAGCTCTTCGACGCGTCCGTCGGCGGGCTGGGAGGCTGCCCCTACGCGCCGGGCGCGACCGGGAACATCGCCACCGAGGACCTCGTCTACCTGCTCGAGGGCGAGGGCGCCGCGACCGGGATCGACCTGGACGCCCTGGTCGCCGTGTCTCGCTGGGTGGAGAGCGTGCTCGGTCGCCGGCTCGAAGGCGAGGTCTACCGCTCCGGCCCGTGGCCGCCGGAGACGATGGCGTCTGCGGCGAGCTCGGCGATCTCCTCGTCCGAGTAGCCGGCCTCCGCGAGCACCTCGCCGGTGTGCTCGCCCAGGCGCGGCGGCGCCGAGCGGTGCAGCACGCGATCGCCGTCGGCCGAGATCGGCAGCGCCAGGGCCTGCCGGCGGTCGAGCTCCTGGAGGATGCCGAGCGCCGCGGTCTGCTCGTGTCGCGCCGCCTCGCCGGTCGTCTGCACCGGCGCGACCGGGACACCTGCTTCGTGGAGCCGCGCCAGCCAGGTCTCGCTGGACTCGTCGGCGAAGCGCTCCGACAGCGCTCGTACGAGCTCGTCCCGGTTCAGGACGCGAAGCGGGTTGGTGACGAAGCGCGCGTCCTCGGCCAGCTGCGGCCGGTCGAGCGCGGCGCAGAGCGCGGAGAACAGGCGGTCGTTCGCCGCCGCCACCATGAGCTCGCCGTCCGCCGTCGCGAACGCCTGGTACGGGACGATGAGCGGGAACGCCGACCCGTGGCGGGACGGCTCCGCCCCGGTTCCGACCGCGTCGACGACGTGGTAGCTCATCAGCGCCAGCGCGGTCTCGTAGAGGGAGAGATCCAGGACGCAGCCCTTCCCGGTCCGCTCACGTTCGAGGACTGCGACGACGATGGCGAGCGCCGCCCACGTCGCGGTGCCGAGGTCGACGACGGACGCGCCGACGCGCACGTGCGGACGTCCCTCCTCGCCGGTGACGCTCATGACGCCCGCGTAGGCCTGCATCAGCGGGTCGTAGCCCGGAAGGTGCGCGAGCGGACCCCGGCGTCCGAAGGCGCCGATGGAGCAGTAGACGAGCCGGTCGTTGCGGCCGCGGACCTCGTCCGGCCCGATGCCGAGGCGCTCGGCGGTACCGGGGCGAAGGCTCTGGATCAGTACGTCGGCGCGGCCGGCGAGCCGGAGGAGCACATCGCGGCCGCGCGATGTCGACAGGTCGAGTCCGAGCGAGCGCTTGCTCGCGTTCGCCGCGAAGAAGAGCACGCTGCCGCCCGCGGCGAACTCCGGTCCCCAGGCGCGCGCTTCGTCTCCGCGTCGTGGGTGTTCCACCTTGACGACGTCCGCTCCGAGCGCACCCAGGATCTGCGTGCAGAACGGACCGGCGAGCGACGAGCTCACATCGATGACGCGGACGCCGTCGAGTGGGGCGAACTCCATGGCGACATCATCGCCCGCGCCGTGTGCGTGTTTGCGGGGTACGGTGGGTGTCGTGGGCGGTTTCGACCACTGGCTGCTCGACTTCATCTCCGGGTCGCCGTGGACGTACGGCGTCGTGTTCGGCCTTGCGCTCCTCGACGCGATCCTCCCCGTCGTCCCCAGCGAGACCGCCGTCATCACGGCGGGCGTCGTCTCGGCACAGGGAGACCTCAGCATTTTCATCGTGCTCTTCGCGGCGGCGATCGGAGCCTTCGCCGGCGACAACCTGACGTACTGGATCGGGCGCCAGTTCGGGCACCGGGCCGCCGAGCGGTTCCTGCGCGGCGAGAAGGGCAAGCGCGGACTGGCGTGGGCGGAGAAGACGCTCGACGAGCGGGGCGGCCTCCTCATCGTCGTCGCCCGCTTCATCCCGGGCGGCCGCATCGCGACGATGCTTGCCGCGGGCACGGTCGAGTACCCCTACCTCCGTCGCTTCGTGCCCTACGACGCCATCGCCGCCACGTTCTGGGCCTGCTACGCGGGGCTGCTCGGCTATTTCGGGGGCAAGGCGTTCGAGAACAGCACCTGGAAGGCGCTGCTCGTCGCCTTCGCGATCGCCGCTGGAATCGCGCTTGCCATCGAGGGGATCAGGCGGCTGAACCTGCATCGCCGCCTGGGGCGCCTGCTCGGATGGGAATCCCTGTAACCGGTGTCAGCGAGCTCGTGCTCGAGGTCGTCGACCTCGAGGCGGCCGAGCGGTTCTACGCCGAGGTGCTCGGGCTTCCGGTCGTCGAGCGCTGGGACACGCGGCAGGCGGTGTGGCTGATGGCGGGCAGCCGGACCCGGATCGGGCTCTGGAAGCCGCAGGTCGGGCTCGCCGGCGGCCGCGGCGGGCTGCACGTGCACTTCGCCCTTAACCTCGCGGACGAGGACTACGAGCCGGCGCTGGAGCGTCTCCGCACCCACGGGTACGAACCCGAGGAGCATCGGTTCGACTCGTACGGCGGCAGTCGGGCCGCGTACGTCTCCGACCCGGACGGCAACGTCGTCGAGCTCTGGACCTGGGACGTGGCCGGGCACCTGGACTCATGAACCGCCTGGCCGAGGCGACGAGCCCGTACCTGCTCCAGCACCGGGAGAACCCGGTCGACTGGTACGAGTGGGGCGACGAAGCGTTCGCGGCGGCCCGTGCCGAGGGGAAGCCGGTGCTGCTCTCGGTCGGCTACGCGGCGTGCCACTGGTGCCACGTGATGGCACACGAGTCCTTCGAGGACCCGGCGACGGCCGCCGTGATGAACGAGCGCTTCGTCAGCATCAAGGTCGATCGCGAGGAGCGGCCGGACGTCGATGCCCTCTACATGGACGCGGTGGTGGCGCTGACCGGCCAGGGCGGCTGGCCGATGACGGTGTTCCTCACGCCGGAGGGCGAGCCCTATTACGCGGGGACGTATTTCCCGCCCGAGAGCCGACACGGCCTGCCGGGCTTCCGCGACGTCCTCGTCGCCGTCGCCGACGCCTATCGCGAGCGCCGTGACGACGTCGCGCGTCAGGCCGAGGTGCTCGTACGGGCGCTGCGCCAGGCCGCCGAGCGAAGCCCTTCTCGGGAGCCGCTCACTGCAGCAGTCCTCGTGGACGCCGTTCGTGGGTTGCGCGGCGCGTTCGACCCGGAGTGGGGTGGATTCGGCCGCGCGCCGAAGTTCCCGCCGGGGCCGACGCTGGAATTCCTGCTCCGGCGCGGCGAGCTCGACCTCGTGCGGACGACGCTCGACGGCATGGCCGCCGGCGGAATGTACGACCTGGTCGGCGGTGGCTTCCACCGCTACTCGGTCGACGCGCGCTGGCTCGTCCCGCACTTCGAGAAGATGCTCTACGACAACGCGCTCCTCGCCCAGGCGTACCTCCACGCGTGGGTCGTCACGGACGACGAGCGGTATCGCGAGGTCGCCGAGCAGACGCTCGACTACACGCTCCGCGAGCTGCGCCTGCCGGAGGGCGGCTTCGCCTCCTCACAGGACGCGGATACGGAGGGCGTCGAGGGTCTCACCTACACGTGGACGGCGGACGAGGCCCCGGCCGAGCTGCTGGTCCCGTTCGAGCACGGGCGCTCGATCATCCGCGGCCGCCTCGATCCGGAGACGCGCGGCAGGCTCCTCGAAGTTCGTTCCCGCCGACCGCAGCCGGCTCGCGACGACAAGGCGATCGCCTCCTGGAACGGCCTGCAGCTCGCCGCGCTCGCGGAGGCGGGCAGGCGTCTCGGGCGGCCCGAGTTCCTCCAGGCGGCCGTCCGGCTCGCGGAGTTCCTGCTCGGGCCGCTGTCGGCCGCCGGAGATCGCCTGTACCGAAGCTGGCGCGACGGCCGCACAAGCGGCGAGGGCTTCCTGGACGACTACGCGGACGTCGCGAACGGGCTCTACGAGCTCCACGTCGCCACGGGCGACCTGCGCTGGCTCGAGCAGTCCCGGCGCCTCGCGGTGCTCGCCGTCGAGCTGTTCGCCGACGAGGAGCGCGGCGGGTTCTACCTGACGCCGAACGACGGGGAGCGACTCGTCGCGCGGCGGAAGGAGCTCGACGACAACCCGACGCCGTCCGGGAACTCCATGCTCGCGTTCGTCCTCCTCCGGCTGGGGCGCATCTACGGCGACGACGCCTTCGAGCGCCGGGCGGCCGGCGTGCTCCGGCTCGCCCGCGATCTCATGGCCCGCGCGCCGACCGCCTTCGGCCACGCCCTCTGCGCGCTCGACCTCTACCTGTCGCCGCCGCGTGAGCTCGCGATCGTCGGCGGGCCAGAGTCGGAGGTCGCCCGGGCGGCACTCGCGCCGTTCGACCCGAACGCCGTCGTCGCGTTCGGGCCGTCGGAGGACGTCCCGCTCCTGCGGGGGAAGGGCCCGGTCGACGGGCGGGCGGCCGTCTACGTCTGCGAGCGCTTCGCCTGCCGCGCGCCGGTGACGGATCCAGCGGAGCTCGCGGCCTAGCGACGCCTCACCCCCGCGCGGGGCGGATGTTCCCGTTGTCGTCGAGCTGCCCGCCGGGACCTGTCAGAGGAAGCTCCACCACGCTCCTCTCTCGGTCGCGACCGAAGCGCCTGTTCCACGCGACCTGATCTCGGCGCCCGTTGAGGACGGTGCCCCGAAGCACCGCGGCCAGCCACGGGCTCAGCGGGTGGACGGAGCTCGGGCGGAGGAAGTCGGCGAGCGCGGACTTCGTGACCGGGTCGAGTCGGCCGTCGACCGCCAGCGAGTAGCCCTGGCGGACCAGCTGTCGCTGCAACGCTGCGACCGGAAGCCGTTCGAGCCACGACGGCGCGCCACTCCAGACGGCGACCGGCGCGGGCGGGCCGCTTCGCTCCTGGCTTCCGGAAGCTCGATCCGCGAGGAACCACCCTCCCGTGCCGGCCAGCGCGAGCGCCGTCACGACGGTGGAAGCGACGAGCACGGCGCGTCGTAGTCCGAACGGACGGCGCCTCCGAGCGCGTCCCGAAGTCGCGCGCGGCGTCTGGTTTACCAATGTGGTGGACACGTTCCGCTCCTTTCCTGAGCGCCGGACGAGCCGGCGCTATGAATGGCTTCCCCACGCGGCGAGGTGTGCCTCGCTGCCGTGGGTGAGGCGAGCGACTCCGGTGCCGTCGGCGTTCATGGTGTAGATCTGGTACGTCCCGCCTCGGTTGGAGACGAACGCGATCTTCTTGCCGTCCGGCGACCAGGAGTCGGCGCCGTTGTTCACCTTGCCACCGCGCGAGTGGGTCAGCTGGCGAAGGCCACCCCCGCCTGGGCGGACGGTGAAGACGTTCGAGGATGGCTTCCCAGGGCTCCCGAACTCGGGCGCGGAGAAGACGATTCTCGACCCGTCGGGTGACCAGTCGATCTTGTCGGCGACGCCGCCTGCCGGCGCGATCACGCGTCGCGCGTGACTCCCGTCCGCACGCACGACGAAGATCGCCGACTTGCGGTCGCCGAGCTGGCGGCGGAAGGCGATGCGCTTGCCGTTGGGCGAGAAGGTGGGGGTGCCGTTCTCGCCGTCGAGCCGGATCGTCGTGAAGCCCTTACGGCCTGCCATGCCGACGGCGAGCCCGGGGGCTCGCAGCCAGGCGATGCGGCCGCTCGGCGACCAGGTCGGGGCTCCGTTCAGTCCCCGCAGCCCCATCGCGCGCAGGCCGCTGCCGTCCGCGTTCATCGTGACGATGTCGAGGTGCTCGCGACGGGTGCCGACCGCGTAGTCGCGCGCGAAGGCAATCCGCTTCCCGTCGGCGGACCACGACGCCTCGACCGCGTCGCTGTCCTTGAAGTTCGTAAGCCGACGGGTGTTGCTTCCATCAGCGCGGATGGTGAACAGCTGGATGTGCTTGCCGACCTTGGCCTGGTACACGAGCAAACCGTTTGTACCGCGGAACGTCGCATCCGACGTCGCGACGGCAACCAGGCAGACGACCGCGGCGAGCGCGGAGACAGCGGCGATCTTCGAGGCCTTTCCGGCTCTCGTGATGGGCGTTGACATCTCGGCTCCCTTCCGATTGCTGATGACCTCCGTCGAACCTAGGAGCCGGTCGAGCTCGTCACCACCTCGCTGCCTGGCAACCGCCACGGTGGGTAGCCACCCAATCCGGCACCGGGCTGGCTTCCTTGCACCTGCGTCGGCGGAGGTTCAGAGTGATCTCGTGGCGGCTGCGCCGGAACCGCTGAGGACGTCCCGGCTCCGGAAGACATTCGAATCGGAGGGCTTTCCCGTCCGCGCCCTGCGTGGCGTCGACCTGGCGATAGGCGCGGGCGAGTTCGTTGCAGTGATGGGCCCGTCGGGATGCGGCAAGTCGACGCTACTGAATCTCGTCGCGGGGCTCGACACGCCCACGGACGGCGAGGTCTTCCTCGCGGGTGAGCCGCTTGTCGGGAGAAGTGAGAGCGAGCTGGCCCGCCTGCGCCGGCGGCACGTCGGTTTCGTCTTCCAGTTCTTCAACCTGCTCGACGAGGCGACGGCGCTCGAGAACGTGACGCTGGCCGCGGTCGTCGCCGGGAGGCCTCGCCGCCGCGCCGAGGCGCGGGCGCGCGAGCTGCTCGACCTCCTCGGACTTCCCGACAAGGCAGACGAGCTGCCGGGGGTGCTCTCGGGCGGACAGCGGCAGCGGCTCGCGATCGCGCGCGCGCTCGCGAACGAGCCGACGCTCCTGCTCGCCGACGAGCCCACCGGTGCGCTCGACACCGCCGGCGGCCTCGAGGTGCTCGAGCTCTTCCGTCGCCTGCACGCAGCGGGGCAGGCGATCCTGCTCGTCACGCACGACGAGCGGGTCGCCGGCGCTGCCGAGCGCATCGTGCAGATGGCAGACGGCCGGCTCGTCGGCTCGGCGATCGGCGCGCCCGCGGCGGCCGCCGCGAGGGCCTAAGGTGGCCGCCGTCTGGATGTGGTTCCGAATCGAGCTCCGCTCGCGCTGGCGCGGCTGGCTCACGGTCGCCCTGCTGGCGGGGATCGCGGGCGGCCTCGTCGTCGCGGCGGCGGCCGGTGCCCGCCGCACCGACTCGGCGCTCGCCCGCCATCTCGCCGCCTACCGCTTCCAGGACGCGATGGTCGGAGTACCCCCGAGCTCGGCCGCGCGAATCCGCGCGCTCCCGCAGGTACAGGCCTCTGCGCTCGACGGTGAGCTCTTCTACTGCGCACGGGATGCCGAGAACAGGCCCGTGACCGACGCTTCCGTTGTCTTCACTGTCAATGTCGACGGCCACGACGGCGTCGCGCTCCACCGGCCGAAGATCCTCGCAGGGCGGATCCCCGATCTGGCTCGGCCGCGCGAGGTCGTTCTCGACAGGCGGGCGGCCGCGCGTTTCGGCGTCGGCGCGGGGGGCGTGATTCCGATCCGTGTCTTTCCGCGGTTCGACTCCGCGATCTTTCGCTGCGACCCACGAAACCCGAGCCCTGTCCAGAGGGGAATTCCCGAGCGTCGCGAGGTCAGGCAGATCCTGCTCGCGTGCACGTCGGCGAGTGAGTGTCAGCAAGCCAAGCTGCGCGCCGACCGGCTGTACGCCCGGCTTCGTGCGGGAGCGAGCTTTGCACGGCTTGCCGGCCGCTATTCCGCCGTCCCCGATGCCAGGGTGACCGGCGGCAAGCTCTGGGTCGAGCGAGGGGCGGTTGCTGTGCCGGACGGTTGCTGCCACGTCGTCAGAAACTTCGAGCGCATTGCCTTCCGTCTCCGCACGCGCGAGCTCTCGCGGCCGCTGAAGACTCGCTTCGGCTGGCACATCGTCCAGCCGATCTCTGACGTCGTGGCGGGCGGCCGGGTGATCCGGCTGCGCGTCGTCGGCGTGAAAGCGACGACCGACCCCTTTCCCATCGGCACGGTCGAGCTGACGCCCGCCTTCTACCGGGCATATGGATTCGACAGTGTCATCGGCAACTGGACGCTCCTCGTTCGACTCCGGCGGAGCGCCGCCGACATCCCTGCCTTTCGCGCGGCGGTCGGAACCGATGTCGGAAGCGAGGCGGACAACGCTGCGAAGATTCAGTCGTCGATCCACCACCAGGCGCAGGCCCTCTGGCTCGCGGCCGGTTTTGGCGCCCTCCTCGTGGTCCTTCTGCTCGCCCCGGCGCTTCTGCGGCTGGCCGCTCCCGCGGCCGTCCGGCACGGGATGCTGACGGCGCTCGGGATGACGCGGCGGCAGCTCGTTGCCGTGGACATCGTGCGCGCAGCGTCGGTCGGGACGCTCGCCGCCGGCGTGGCCGTGACGCTTGCCCTCGCCCTGTCACCGCTCACGCCGATCGGTCTGGCGCGTGACCTCGAGCCGGACTCAGGCTTCGCGTTCGACCCGGTCGCGCTCGCAGTCGGGGGCGCCGGTGTCGTGCTCGCGGTCGTCGTCGTCGGGGCTCTCGCGTCGTCGCGCGGCGCCCGTGCCGAACGGCCGGAGCGGCGACGCTCTGCCACGGCGAGCGTGCTTGCACGATGGAGACTGCCGGCATCCGCGGTCAGCGGTGTCCGGCTAGCGCTCACGCGTGGAAGCGGAATGACGGCGGTGCCGATCGCCGGGACTGTCCTGGCGGCGGTCGCCGCCGTGGGCGTCGTGGCCGTCGCGCTGACGTTCACGGCCAGCCTCGACCACCTCTTCTCGACACCGCGGCTCTACGGACGGAACTGGGACTACCGGACAGCCTACGACGTGCCCCCGGCGGCGCGCGTCCGCGCCGACCCGACGATCAGCGACGCTGCGCGCGGCGACGAAACCGCCGTTCTGCTGAACGGTCGGCGGGTGGGCGCCGTTGCAATGGACGACATCAAGGGGAGCATCGGCCCCATCGTCACGGAGGGACGGCGGCCCGAGCGAACGGACGAGATCGTCCTCTCCGCGAAGACGCTCGACGCGCTTGGTCTCCGCGTCGGCGACCGCGTCGAGGCGCGGGGTACACGTCCTCTCCGGATGCGGATCGTCGGCCGTGCCGTCTTGCCGGAAGGTCGCCCACTCAACCCCCGAGAGGGCGCGGCGCTGACGTTCCAGGCATTCAAGCGCCTGAATCCCGGGGCACGGCCGATCGTCTTCGAGGCCCGCATCGCTCCCGACGCGGACCGGGAAGCGACCCTCGCGCGGCTGGAGCGCGCCCACATCGCCCCAGCGCCGGGGCCGCCCAAGACGGTGGCCGACTTCGAAGCCGTCCGCGCCCTGCCGGTCGTCGTGTCCGCCTTGCTCGCCGCGATCGCGGCGGCGACGCTCGCTTACACGCTCGTCGCGGCGATCCGGCGGCGGCGCCGCCATCTCGCCGTCCTGAAGACGCTCGGGTTCGACCGGCGGCAGCTGCTCGCGACCGTGGCCTGGCAGGGGACGACATTCGCCGTGATCGGGCTCGTGGTCGGGCTCCCGCTCGGCGTCGCGGCCGGCCGCTGGGCGTGGTGGCTGTTCGCGGAGCAGATCGATGTCATTCCGGAGCCTGTGACGCCGGTTCCGCTTCTGCTGCTGGTCGTCCCGGCGGCCCTACTGCTCGCGGTGGCCGTCGCGGCGCTCCCCGCGGCGAGCGCGGCCAGGACGCGCGCGGCGGTCGTGCTGAGGGCGGAGTGACGGTGACCACCTTGGAGCGTGCTAGCCGCAGCCCTGCGTCGACCGAGCCGGCGGGAGCACGGCGATATGTCTTCGTGCTCGCCCTTGCGGCTGGCGTGGAGGTCGTCGTCGCCGCAGGGACGCTCCATCTCCTCGTGGGCTGGCCGCCGCGACTGCTCGAGATCACGGCCGTCGCGGCCGTTCCGGCGCTCGTCGCCGTGGTGATCCGTCCCTCGCGGCGTCTCGAGGCGACGGCGACGCGCCTCGTTGCTCCAGCCGTGTCGGTCGCCGGGCTCACACTGCTCGTGGCCTGCGTCTACCTGGTGGTCGTCCTCGGCCTGGGCAGGCCGCCGACGCGGGGAGAGCGCAGCGTCTTTGCCCTTTCCATGCTCGCGGCGGCTGTGAGCGCCGTGCTCTTCGTTCCGACGCGCCGGAGGCTGAACGAGCTCGCGACGCGGGTCGTTGGCGGCGACCGGCAGGCGCCAGGGGAACTCGTTCGCACGTTCCGCGCGCGCCTGTCGCGCGCCGTGCCGCTCGACGAGCTTCTGCTCCAGCTCGCGGAGCGGCTCCGCCGCACGCTCGCGCTCGAGGCCGCCGAGGTCTGGACGCGCTCGGGCGTCGGTCTCGAGCGCATCGCTTCGGACCCCGATCGCGACCCAGCCTCGGCCGGCCTCAGCGACGCCGAGGCAGCCGTGATCGGGCGCTCGGGGATCTCGGGCGCGGCCCGGCTGACCGTCTGGCTGCCTCAATTGCTCGCCGGACGGGAGGACGCGCCGGTCCGAGTGGCGCCCATCGTCCACGCGGGTGAGCTGTTAGGGCTGATCGTCGCCGAAGCTCGTGCAGGCGACGATCCGTTCGACGAGGACGCGGAAGCCGCGCTCGCCGAGCTGGCTGTCGAGGTCGGCCTGGTGTTGCGCAACGTCCGCCTCGACTCAGCGCTGCAGGCCTCGCTCGACGAGCTCCGGCGGCACGCCGAGGAGCTGCGGTCGTCGCGCGCTCGCGTCGTCGCCGCGGGGGACGTCGAGCGGCGCCGGATCGAGCGCGACCTCCACGACGGGGCACAGCAGTACCTCGTCGGCATCGCCGCTAACCTCGGCGCGGTCCGCGACCTGATCGGCACCGACCCGGCGGCGGCGAGGCGCCTCCTCGAGGAGCTCCAGACGTCCATGCAGGAAGCGATGCAGGCGTTCCGCGCCCTGGCGCACGGCATCTACCCACCGCTGCTCGAGGACCGCGGGCTCGCGGAGGCGCTCGCCGACGCGGCGCGGCAGTCGCCGATCGCCACACGCGTGGATGCCCGCGGCGTCGGCCGCTACGCCCCCGGCGTGGAGGCGGCCGTGTACTTCTGCTGCCTCGAAAGCATTGCGAACGCCGCGAAGCACGGCGGCGACGGCGCCCGCGCGAGCGTGCGCGTCTGGGAGCGGGAAGGTGCGCTGCTCTTCGAGGTGCGCGACGACGGCGTCGGGCTCGATCCCGCCCGCGGCCGTCGGGGCGCCGGCCTGACGAATATGCACGACCGCCTGGCCGCGGTCGGCGGGACGTTGCGAGTCGAGTCGACCGGCGGCCGCGGAACGACGGTGCGCGGAGCGATTCCAGTGGAGTCAGGACTCGCGCTCGGCGAGATAGAGGAGCACCGCCTTGACCCGGCGGTTGATGTCCGGCTGCCACGTCAGCCCGAGCTTCTGGAAGATCGAGTGGACGACCTTCTCGACCGACCGTTCGGTGATGAACAGTGAGCTCGCGATGGCTGCGTTGTTCTTCCCCTGCGCCATTTCGGCGAGCGTCTCACGCTCGCGCGGCGTCAGCTCGTCGAGCGGCGATTCGGTTCGCAACCGCGCTGCCACGAGCGTCTCGACGATCTTCGGGTCGATCACGGAGCCGCCGCGCGCGACCTCGCGAATCGCCCCGGTCAGCTGCTCGGCGTCGCCGACTCGGTCCTTGAGCAGGTAGGCGCGCCGATCGGCGCCGTGCTCGAGCAGCGCCAGCGCATACTCGGGCGCCGCGAACTGGCTGAGCACGACGACACCCGTCTCGGGGCTCGTCTCGCGGAGGCGATCGGCAACTTGGATCCCTTCGTCTCGGTCGGTCGGCGGCATGCGGATGTCGGTCACGACGACATCGGGCTGCTCCGCCTCGATCGCCGCGAGGAGCGACGTTTCGTCGTCGCACGCGGCGACGAGGTCGATGTCCGGCTCCTCGGTCAGCAACCTCCACACGCCTTCTCGAACGAGGTAGTTGTCCTCGGCGAGGACGACCCGGATCGCCACGGTCGCGACTATAGGCCGCGCTGCGGGTTACAGCAGCGCCAGCTTCTCGCTCACGGCCTCGAGTCTTCGAGCGTATGCCCGCTGACGAAGGGGCAAATCGAGGTTCGCTCGGGATCCTCGGCGCATCGGATCCGCACCTGGTCGACGGCAGACCGGCCGTCTACGCCCGCGAGCGCTTCGCCCGCTCCGGTCACGGACGCAGCCGGGCTCGTGGGCTGGGGAAGCGGCCCCCGCTTCTATCCTGGACAGGTGGTCACACCCGCTCTCAGTCATCTTCCCGGAGGCGAGCTCGTCGAGAAGGGCCTCTGTGACCTCGCCTGGGGCTCGGAGTCGATCGAGGCGCTGCTCGTCTCGATCGGGGCGCCGAGGCTCATACAGCTCGGGTTCGCGGTGAGCGCGCCCTTCGACGACGCCGAGCACCGGCTCTACCTCCTGCTCGCTCGGGCCGACCCCGGCTCTGCGCACTCCCGGTATAACGCGCTCCTCCGCCGGCTCGTCAGCTTCGAGCGCGCGGCCGAATGCGCGAGTTAGCGGACGAAGCGCGTATCCGTCGCTTTCTCGCGGCGCTTGGTGCCGCCGCCGACCGAGACGGTCGCGCCTACCTCACGGGCGGCGCGACGGCCGTGCTCGTCGGCTGGCGGGACTCGACGATCGACGTCGACGTTTGCCTCGTCCCCGAGACCGACGCCCTCCTACGTGCGATCCAGCGGCTCAAGGACGAGCTCGCCGTCAACGTCGAGCTGGCATCGCCCTCCGACTTCATACCCGTGCTGCCCGGGTGGGAGGACCGGAGCGTCTTCGTCGCGCGCGAGGGACGCCTGAGCTTCTACCACTTCGACCTCGTCGCCCAGGCGCTGGCGAAGCTGGAACGAGGCCATGCCCACGACCTCGTCGACGTCCGGGCGATGCTGGAGCGCGGCCTCGTCGACGTGGACGCGGCCCGCTCGTACTTCGGTGCGATCGAGGGTGACCTCTACCGGTTCCCCGCGATCGACCCGTCCGCCTTCCGGAGCCGCGTGGAGGAGTCGTTCGGATAGCGACGAGCGAGCGGCGGCTACAGCCTCGCCAAGCCGTCGGCGAGGGCCTCGAGGCTCTCGAGCGTGTGGCCGCTGACGAAGAGGTCGATCGACGGCAGCGCGGCGTGCATGCCGCGGGCAAGCGGCTCGTAGGCCGGATCGCCCTTGAGCGGATTCACCCAGACGACGGCGTAGGCAAGCCGGGAGAGCAGTCGCATCTGGGCGGCGAGGAGCTCGGGGTCGCCGACCTCGAGTCCGTCCGAGCAGATGACCACCACGGCGCCGCGCGCGACGCCGCTCGAGCCGTGCCGGTCGAGGAACGTCTTCAGCGCCTCGCCGATCCGGGTGCCGCCGTCCCAGTCGACGACCGCGGACGCCGCCCGCGTGAGCGCCTCGTCCGGATTGGACGTGGTCAGCTCGGTCGTCAACCTCGTCAGCCGCGTGCCGAAGCAGAACGCCTCCCAGCGCCGGTCGCTCCGGAGTGCCGCGTGGGCAAAGACTAGTAACGCACGCGAATACGAGGACATCGACCCGGACACGTCGAGGAGGAGCACGAGCCGTCGCGGCCGGTGGATGCGCCGGCGCCACTCGCGGTGAAGCGGCTCGCCGCCGGTCCGGAAGGCGCGCCGGATCGTCCGGCGGAGGTCGGGCGCGCCCGACCCGGCCCGTCGCCTCCGCCTCGTGTGCCGGCGCGGCGGCGCGAGCCGGAGGGCAGCCATGAGCGAGGCGAGTCGGTCGAGCTCCTCCGGCGTGCAGCGCGCGAAGCTCTTGCGTTTCAGCAGCTCGACGGGGCTCGCGAGCGCGAGCTCGGGCTCGCCGCTCTCCTGCCGCGAGGCGTCGGTGCGCGGCCGGTCCGGCCGCGCGAGCGCCGGAAGGGTCCCCTGCGCTCTCGCCGCCGGCTGCGGCTGACCGACGCCGGAGAAGAAGGCCCGGAAGACGCGGTCGTAGACCGGAATCTCGGCCCGGCGCGAGACGAGCGTCGCCCGGCCGGCCCAGTACACGTCTCCGGCTGGAACCAGCGCGGCCGCGCGGCAGAAGTCGGCCGCCTGCCCGGTCCCGACGGCAATCCCCTCGTCGCGTAGCGCGCGCGCGAACTCGATCAGCGTCGAGAGGGGGTCGCCGCTAGTCAAGGAGCGCAGGCAGCGCCTCGCGCGCCCGCCGGAGGTCGTCGTGGTTCTTGACCGCCCAGCCGAGCGTCTGCTCCGTAAGCGGGCCCTCCCCGTCGAGTGATTCGGCGCCGAGCAGCGCCAGCGCCTGCGCCCAGTCGATCGCCTCGGCGACGCCCGGCGGCTTGGCAAGGTCGAGCCCGCGCAGCCGGGCAATCCCCTGGGCGACCGAGCGGGCGAGGGACTCGGAGACGCCGGGCGCGCGCAGCCGGATGATCGCAACCTCGCGCTCGAGATCCGGGAAGTCGATCCAGTGGTAGAGGCACCGCCGCTTCAGCGCGTCGTGGAGCTCGCGCGTCCGGTTCGAGGTGACGATCACCGCCGGTCGCGCGGCCGCGGCGATCGTGCCGAGCTCCGGCACGGTGACGGCGAAGTCGGACAGCACCTCGAGGAGAAACGCCTCGAACTCGTCGTCGGCCCGGTCGAGCTCGTCGACGAGCAGGACGGCGGACGAGCCGGCGCGCACGGCCTGCAGCAGCGGGCGCTCCAGCAGGAACTCGGGGCCGTAGAGCTCCTCGACGCGCCTGCGCGCGTCGACCTCGCCGGCCTGCAGCGCGCGCACGTAGAGGAGCTGGCGCGAGTAGTCCCACTCGTAGAGCGCCTCGTGCGCGTCGATGCCCTCGTAGCACTGGAGGCGGATCAGCTTCGCGTCGAGAACGGTCGCGAGCGTCTTCGCGACCTCGGTCTTGCCGACGCCCGCCTCGCCTTCCAGGAGCAGCGGCCGCCCCATGGCCAGGGCGAGGTAGATCGCCGTCGCGAGGCCGTGATCGGGCAGGTAGTCCTGCGCACGGAGCGCCTGCTCGACGTCCTGGACCGATGCAAGCTCCACGCCGACATCGTACGCAGGCACATCCGCCCGCCTGGCCGCAGCGTAGGAAGTTATGCTCGGCCTGGCCCAGCGACTGCGGGAAGGGACTGCGAGTTGTATCCGCCCAAGTTCGAGTACTTCGCGCCCTCGACGCTCGACGAGGCGCTAACGATCCTCCAGCGGTTCGGCGACGAGGCGAAGCCGCTGGCAGGCGGACAGAGCCTGATCCCGCTGATGAAGCTGCGCTTCGCGGTGCCGCAGGCGGTCGTCGACCTGAACGGCATCTCGGGGCTGGACACGCTCGCGGACGAGGCGGGGACGCTGCGGATCGGCGCGCTCGTCCGCCATCGAGCCTGCGAGCGATCCGACCTCCTCCGCGGCCGCTACGGCGTTCTCGGCGCGACGGCGCCGCTGATCTCCGATCCGCTCGTCCGGAACCTCGGGACCGTCTGCGGATCGCTCGCGCATGCCGATCCGCAGGGCGACTGGGGCTCGGCGATGCTCGCCGCCCGCGCCGAGCTCGTCGCGCGTGGGCCGAGCGGCGAGCGGACGATCGCGGTGGACGACTTCTTCGAGGGGCCGTTCACGACCGCACTCCAGCCCGTCGAGGTGTTGACCGAAGTCCGCGTTCCCGATCCCGGGCCGCGCGCCGGCGGCACGTACCTGAAGCTCGAGCGGAAGGTCGGCGACTTCGCAACCGTGGGCGTCGCGGCGCAGGTCGCGCTCGACGACGGCAAGGTCGGGCGCGTCGGCATCGGCCTGACGGCGGTCGGGCCCTCGAACATGCGGGCTACAGCCGCCGAGCAGGTGCTCGCGGGCGCGGAGCCGACCGACGACGCGATCCGCGAGGCGGCGCAGCAGGCCGCCGCCGAGGCGCAGCCCTACGACGACCAGCGCGGCACGGCCGAGTACAAGCGCCAGGTCGTGCGCGTCTTCACCGAACGCGCGCTGCGGACGGCCCTCCAGGCGGCACGCGGCGCCTAGCAGTGGACGAGGAGAGGAGATGAGCATGTCCGACGAGCGCTGTCCTTCGTGCGGCGCCGAACTGCCGCGCGAGCAGGGTCAGCATGCCTTGACGCCCGGCGCCGGCGTGATCCAGTGCCCGACGTGCGGAGCGACGGTCACGCTCGAGAAGCCGGGAGCGCGAGACCCGGCGGACGAGGCGGCGGCGTCAGGCGACGTGCGGCGCGCCTCCGAGTCGGTCGGCGGCGAGGAGGGCGCGCCGGAGAGCTTCAGCGGCGAGGAGACGATGGACGGCGTGCTCGACGAGCTCGAGGACAAGCCCGGCGGCGGAAGCGGAGGCTCGTGATGGAGATCACGGCGCGCGTCAACGGCGCCGACCGCTCGGCCGACGTCGAGCCGAGGCTCCTGCTCGTCCATCTCCTCCGCGAGAAGCTCGGCCTCACCGGCACCCACATCGGTTGCGACACGACGAGCTGCGGCGCCTGCACGGTGCTCCTCGACGGCGTGCCCGTGAAGTCGTGCACCGTGTTCGCCGTCCAGGCGAACGGCCGCGAGCTGACCACCGTCGAGGGCCTCATGCAAAACGGCCGGCTGCACCCGGTGCAACGCGGCTTCAAGGAGGAGCACGGCCTCCAGTGCGGCTTCTGCACGCCCGGGATGATGCTCGTCTCGAAGGCGCTCCTCGACGAGAATCCCGACCCGAACGAGGAGGAGATCCGCTGGGCGATCTCCGGGAACATCTGCCGCTGTACCGGCTACCAGAACATCGTCAAGGCCGTTCGGTGGGCGGCGACGCATGCGGAGGAGGAGGGCTGATGGCGACCGAGACCCGCCCGCATCACTGGTTGGGCAAGAGCGTCAAGCGGAAGGAGGACGACCGCTTCGTCCAGGGCCGCGGCAACTACTTCGACGACATCAAGCTCCCGAACATGCTGTCCATGGCAATCCTGCGGAGTCCGTTCGCTCATGCCCGCATCCGGTCGATCGACGTGTCGAAGGCACAGGAGCTTCCGGGTGTCGTGGCGGTCGTCACGGGCGAGCTCCTCGCGGAGCACAAGCTGGCGTGGATGCCGACGCTCTCGGGCGACACGCAGGCGGTGCTGGCGACCGACAAGGTGCGCATGCAGGGCCAGGAGGTCGCCTGCGTCGTCGCCGAGGACGTCTACGTCGCGCACGACGCGCTCGAGCTGATCGACGTCGACTACGAGCCGCTGCCGGTCGTGACGACACCGCAACAGGCGCTCGAGCAGGGCGCGCCCGTCATCCGCGACGACAAGGAAGGCCAGGAGGACAACCGCATCTACCACTGGGAGGCCGGCGACAAGGACGCGACCGATCGCGCGTTCGCCGAGGCCGACCGCGTCGTGCGCCTGTCGACCCACTATCCGCGGTCGCATCCGGCGCCGCTCGAGTGCTGCGGCTGCATCGCCGACGTCAACCCGGCCACGGGGAAGGCCACGATCTACATGACCTCGCAGGCGCCGCACGTGCACCGGACGGTCTTCGCGCTCGTCGCGGGACTGCCGGAGCAGAACATTCAGATCATCTCGCCCGACATCGGCGGCGGCTTCGGAAACAAGGTTCCGGTCTACCCGGGCTACGTCGTGGCGACGGCTGCCTCGCTCCTGCTCGGCCGGCCGGTCAAGTGGGTCGAGGACCGGACGGGGAATCTCATCTCGACCGGGTTCGCGCGCGACTTCCACATGGACGGCGAGCTCGCCCTCGCCGACGACGGGACGATGACGGGGCTGCGGGTCAAGATGCTCTCCGACCAGGGGTACGCCTACGCGGACGCGCAGCCGTCCAAGCTGAAGGCGGGCCTCTTCCACGTCGTCACCGGCTCGTACGACCTCCCCGCGGCGCACGTGGTGACGGACGGCGCGTACACGAACAAGGCGCCCGGCGGCGTCGCCTACCGGTGCTCGTTCCGGGTCACCGAGGCCTCGTTCCTGATCGAGCGGCTCGTGCAGGCGGCGGCCTACGAGCTGGGAATCGACCCCGTCGAGCTGCGACGCCAGAACTTCATCAGGCCGGAGCAGTTCCCGTACCGGTCGGCAACGGGGTTCGTCTACGACTCCGGTGACTACGAGCGGGCCCTCGATGTCGCGCTCGAGCAGGTGGACTACCCGGCGCTCCGCGAGGAGCAGCGGCGCGCGCGCGAGGAGGAGGGACGGCTGATCGGCATCGGGGTCGCCAGCTTCACGGAGGTCGTCGGCGCGGGCCCGAGCCGCGACTACGACATTCTCGGCCTGAAGATGTTCGACTCGGCGGAGCTCCGCGTCCACCCGACCGGCAAGGCGATCCTGAAGCTCGGCGTCAAGAGCCAGGGCCAGGGCCACGAGACGACGTTCGCCCAGATCGTCGCCGACGAGCTCGGCATCCCGCCCGAGGACGTTCTCGTCCAAGAGGGCGACACGGACAACACGCCGTATGGGCTCGGCACGTACGCGAGCCGCTCGACGCCGACGGCCGGCGCGGCGACCGCGGTGATCTCCCGGATGCTGCGCGAGAAGGCGAGGAAGATCGCCGCGCACCTGCTCGAGGCCGCCGAGGAGGACGTCGAGTGGGACGGCGCGCAGTTCGTCGTCCGCGGCGCGCCCGAGCAGGCGAAGACGATCCAGGATGTCGCCTTCGCCGCGTACACGAACATTCCCGAGGGCCTGGAGCACGGTCTCGAGGGAGTCCACTACTACGACCCGCCGAACATGACCTTCCCGTTCGGAACCTACGTCGTCGTCGTCGAGATCGACCGCGGTACGGGCCAGTGGAAGCCGCTGCGCGTCGTCGCCGTGGACGATTGCGGCGTCCGCATCAATCCGATGATCGTCGACGGCCAGATCATGGGCGGCCTGACCGAAGGCTTCGCCAAGTCGTCGATGCAGTGCATCACCTTCGACGAGGACGGCAACTGCATCGGCTCGAACTTCACGGACTATCTGATCCCGACCGCCTGGGAGACGCCCACGTTCGAGCTGCACGGGACGGTGACGCCCTCGCCCCACCACCCGCTCGGAGCGAAGGGCGTCGGGGAGTCCGCCACCGTCGGCTCACCGGCCGCGTACGTGAACGCGGTCGTGGACGCGCTCGCCCACGTCGGCATCCGCAACGTGGAGATGCCCGTGACGCCCGACCGCGTCTGGGCGGCTCTGGCCGAAGTGGGCCTAGCCGAATAGCGGGCGTGTCAGGGTTCAACTGGATCTCGTGCCAGGCTTTCAGCCTGGCACGTACACGCGCGTGATGGAATCGCTGCTCGTCGAAGCGGGAAAGCTCGCCGCAGCGGGCGTGCCGTTCGCCCTCGTGACCGTGATCGACGTGGAGCGTCCTGCGTCCACCCGCCGGGGAGACCGTGCGCTCGTGACGCAGGAGGGACGTGTCACGGGCTGGGTAGGAGGCGCGTGCTCCGAGCCGATCGTCGTTCGCGAGGCGCTGCGCGCGCTCGCAGACGGCGAGGCGCGTCGCGTCCGCATCGGCCCGCCCGGGCGCGTCGAGGAAGGCGCTCCGCCCGACGTGGTCGTCGCGGCGAGCACATGCGCGTCCGAAGGCGTGGTGGAGGTGCTGGTGGAGCCGGAGCTCCCCGCCCCGGTGCTCGCGGCCGTCGGCGACGGCCCGGCGGCGGAGACGCTGGCCCGGCTCGCGACCGCGATCGGCTGGCGCGTCGAGCGCGAGGTGCGGGCGGGCGTCGACGCCGTCGTCGTGGCGACGATGGGCCACGGCGACGAGGAGGCCCTGGCCGCCGCGCTCGACGTCGACGCCGGCTACGTCGGGCTTGTCGCAAGCTCGCGGCGCGCTACCGCGGTCCTCGGCGAGCTGCGCGCTCGCGGGCTGTCCGACGATGCGGTCGCGCGCGTCCGGAGCCCGGCCGGTCTCGATCTCGGGCCCTCGTCGCAGCAGGAGATCGCGGTCGCCGTCCTCGCGGAGCTCGTTGCCTGGCGCCACGAGCGCTCGACCGTCCCGCCGTCGCCTGCGACGGCGATCGACCCGGTGTGCGGGATGCAGGTCGTCGCCGGCACCGCCCGCGAGACCGCCGTCTACGGCGGCGAGACGTTCGTCTTCTGCGGCGCCGGGTGCAGGAGCCGCTTCGAGTCCGATCCGCGCCGCTACGTGGGCGTCGCCGCGCGGTGAGGATGGAGAACTCGTTCGAGGTCGAAGCGCCGCCCGAGCAGGCCTGGGCGCTGCTGATGGACTTCCCACGCGTGATCCCCTGTATGCCGGGCGCCGAGCTCACCGAGACGGTCGACGAGTCGACGTGGAAGGCGAAGGTCGGCGTCAAGCTGGGGCCGATCTCGCTGACGTTCAACGCGGACGTCGAGCGGACCGAGGCGGACGAGGCCGCCCGTCGCGCGACGCTCAAGGCGGTCGCCCGCGAGGCTCGCGGCCGCGGGAACGCGCAGGCGACGATCGCGTCTTCGCTCGCCGCCGCCAACGGCGGGACGCGAGTCGACATCGCCACCGACCTGACGCTCTCCGGCGCGGTCGCGCAGTACGGGCGCGGCATCGTGCAAGACGTCGCCACCCAGCTGGTCTCGCGGTTCGCGGACTGCCTGCAGAAGCAGCTGGCGCAGCCCGGGGACGCCGAGACGCCCGCCGAACCGCCCGAGGTGAAGCCGGTGTCCGGACTTTCGCTCGGCGTTCGCGCCGTGATCAGCTCGCTCGGCCGCGGGCTGCGCCGTCTCGTTCGCCGCGCGTAGGATCCTGGGCGTGAGCACCGCCCAGACAGCCGCGATGACGGGCGCCGAGGACGTCGCCTGGAACCTGACGGACGTCTACGAGGCGCCCGACGATCCCTCCCTCGAAGACGACCTCGACGACGCCCGCACGTCGGCAACGCGTTTCCGCGAGCGGTACGCAGGGCGGGTCGCCGAGCTCACCGCCGGCGAGCTGCGAGAAGCCGTGGCCGAGCTCGAGCGCATCCACAGCGTCCTGACCCGGGCGGGCGCCTACTCCTACATGCGCTTTTCGACCAATACCGCCGACCCGGCTCGCGGGGCCCTCCTGCAGCGGATCCAGGAGCTCGGCGCAGCCCTGGACGCGGAGCTGCTCTTCTTCCGCCTCGAATGGACGGCGATCGACGACGGGCAGGCCGAGCGCGTGCTCACGGACGATGCCCTCGACCACTACCGACACCACCTCGAGGCCATACGGCGCTGGCGCCCGTACCTTCTCTCCGAGCCGGAGGAGCGGATCCTGAGCGAGAAATCCGTGTCCGGGCCGACCGCGTGGGGACGCCTCTTCCAGGAGCAGGTGAGTGCACTTCGCGTCCGGCTGGACGGCGAAGACGTCTCGCTCGAGCAGGCGCTCGCCCGCCTCCAGCGGCCGGACCGGGACGAGCGCCGCGAGGCTGCCGAGGCCGTGGGGCAGGCGCTGGAGCCGGGACTGCGGACCCGCGCCTTCATCTTCAACTCACTGCTGCTCGACAAGGCGATCGAGGACCGGCTTCGCAAGTACCCGAGCTGGATCTCGGCCCGCAACCTCGCGAACGAGACGCCCGACGAAGCCGTGCAGGCGCTCGTGGACGCCGTCGTCTCGCGGTACGACATCCCGCAGCGCTACTACCGGCTGAAGGCGCGGCTGCTCGGCATCGACCGCCTCGCGCACTTCGACCGCATGGCCCCGGCGACGACGGAGGCCGAGTCGATGTCGTGGGACGACGCGAGGGGCTTCGTCGGCGACGCGTACGCCGACTTCTCCCCCGAGGCCGCGCGCATCGTCGGCGAGTTCTTCGACCGGCGGTGGATCGACGCGCCGGTTCGGCCGGACAAGATGAACGGCGCCTATTGCATGACACGGGTGCCCGGCGTCCACCCGTACGTCCTGCTCAACTTCACCGGCGACCGGCGGAGCGTGCTGACGCTCGCACACGAGCTCGGGCACGGCATTCACGGCTACCTCTCGCAGGAGCGCGGCCTGTTCAATGCCGAGACGCCGCTGACGCTGGCGGAGACCGCGTCGGTGTTCGGCGAGGCGCTCACGTTCAAGCGGCTTCTCGCCGACGAGCCCGATCCCAGCCGGCGGCTCGATCTGCTCGTCGGACGCATCGACGACAGCATCGCCACCGTTTCCCGCCAGATCGCCATGAACCGGTTCGAAGATCGCGTGCACGCCGCACGGCGTGAGGAGGGCGAGCTCGCCCCCGACCGGTTCGCCGAGCTCTGGATCGAGACGCAGCAGCGGATGCTCGGCGACGTCGACCTCGGCGGGTACGAGCAATGGTGGAGCTACGTCCCGCACTACGTCGTCTCGCCCGGGTACGTGTACGCATACGCCTACGGCTACCTCTTCTCGCTCGCGATCTTTCGCAAGTGGGAGCGCGAGGGCGACAGCATGGTGGAGCCGTACTTCGACCTGCTGCGTGCGGGAGGCTCTGATTCGCCCGAGCGCCTGGCCGCAATGGTCGGGCTCGACGTCACGGATCCGCAGATCTGGGCCGACGGCCTGGGCGGGATCGACGAGCTCCTCGCCGAGGCCGAGCGGCTCGCGCCGTAGCGACCGAGGAGGGTGAGCGTGCCCGGGCCAGCCGCCGTAGGCTAGGCGGGCCGATGCCGCTGCTCGCCGTCCACGACCTGACCCGGCGCTTCGGTGGCATCGTCGCGCTCGACCGCGTCTCGTTCGACGTCGAGCCTGGAGAGGTCGTCGGCCTGATCGGGCCGAACGGCGCCGGGAAGACGACAGCGTTCAACATCGTCTCGGGTCTCGACCGGGCCGACGGCGGCGACGTCGTCTTCGACGGCCGCAGCCTCATACGGACACGGCCGCACCGGATTGCGCGCGCCGGGATTGCGCGGACGTTCCAGAACCTCCAGCTCTTCAAGTCGATGACGGTCGAGGAGAACGTCCTCGTCGGCGGGGACGCCGGCCGGCGTGGGCGCGACTGGGCCGCGGAGGTCCTCGAGCGCGTCGGGCTGGCTCGGCTCGCGGGCCGGCCCGTGGCCGCGCTCCCCTACGGGACGCAGAAGCGCGTCGAGCTCGCCCGTGCCCTGGCGGCCGGGCCTCGCCTCCTGCTCCTCGACGAGCCGGCGGGAGGGCTCGACCACGAGGAGGTCCAGGAGCTCGCAGGCTTCCTCACCGGGCTGCACGGCGACCTCGGCCTCACGGTCGTGCTGGTCGAACACCACATGCAGCTCGTCATGTCGGTCTCGTCGCGCGTCTTCGTGCTCGACTTCGGCCGCGTGATCGCGGCGGGAACGCCGCAGGAGGTGCAGAACGACCCGGCCGTCGTCGAGGCGTACCTCGGGGAGGCCTAGCTCGTGGCCTTGCTGGACCTGGACGGCGTCGAGGCGCGGTACGGCCCCGTGCGGGCGCTTCACGGCGTCTCGCTGTCCGTCGCGGAGGGCGAGCTCGTCGCCGTGCTCGGCGCGAACGGCGCGGGGAAGACGACGACGCTGCGCGCGATCTCCGGGCTCGTTCGCCGAAGCGGCAGCATCCGGCTGGCCGGGAGGGAGCTGCGCGGCCGGTCACCCGAATCCGTTGCGCGGGCAGGCGTCGCGCACGTTCCGGAGGGGCGCGGCACCTTTGTCGAGCTGAGCGTGCGCGAGAACCTGAGCCTCGGCGCGTATACACGATCGCGGGCCGACGCCCGTGCGGCGTACGAGCGCGTGGTGCGCTACTTCCCGTGGATCGCCCGGCGCGCGGACCAGCAGGCAGGGACGCTGTCGGGCGGCGAGCAGCAGATGCTCGCGCTGGCGCGCGCGCTGATGCAGCGGCCGCGTCTGCTGCTGCTCGACGAGCCTTCCCTCGGCCTCGCCCCGCTGATCGTGCGAGAGCTCTACCAGGCCGTCCGGCGCCTGAACGAGGAGGAAGGCCTCGCTGTTCTCGTCGTGGAGCAGAACGCGGCGCTGGCGCTCGACGTCGCCTCCCGCGCGTACGTCCTCGAGGCCGGGCGCGTCGCGCTCGAGGGCTCGGCCGACGAGCTGCGGCGCAACGACGCCGTGCGGCGCTCCTACCTCGGCTACTAAGGCACGGGGGGAATGGGGTTCCCCCGTGCGCCCCCTCCCCGACCCAAAGGCAGACGCGCGCCTCCGCGCTGTAGCTGCGCGGGGCAAAGCCCCGCTCCGCTGATCATGAGGGGGCCTCCGTTCCTGTTGTTCCTATTGCCGTAGGCCGGCTTGGCCGGCCGTAGGCACCACGCGCGAAGGCGCGTCTGCCTTTGGGTCGGGGAGGGGGTCAACGGTTGCTCCTATGTCAAGGCGCGCACGGCGGTCGGCGGCTTCGTCGACGTCATTGTCTCCTCCTTGGAGGGGCTGAGCAGTCGGTAAACGGTTCGTGCGAGGTGCCGTTTCAGGCAACGTAATGCTTCCTGGCGGTTCTTCCCTCGGCCTCCTTGCGGGCGAGGTAGGCGCGGGCGGGGTCATGAACCCAGCCTTGCGTGACGGCGATCCGGTGCAGGGCGCAGTTGAGCTGCCGATTGCCGGAGCGGTTCAGTCGGTGGCGTTGCCGCTTGCCGGTGGACGCGGGAAGCGGCGCGGCGCCGGCGTGCATGGCCAACCGTGCCTCGTCGGCGAACCGGGTGGCGCCGGCGGTCTCGCCGACGAGCTTGGCCGCGGTCAGAACGCCGCAGCCGGGCAGCGCCAGCAGCGCGGGCGCGTGAGCGTCGATGAGCCTCGCCAGCTCGCGTTCGAGCTCGTTCGCGCGCCTCGTCAGCTCACCGATACGGCGCACCAGCTCGCGGCAGATCCGCACCTGGGCCGTCCGCTCTGTCCGCGCCAGCCGTCGGCCGATCCGCTCGAGCCAGCAGCGGCGGTCGAGGCAACCCGGCGGCAGCTCAAGCTCGGGCCACAGCTCGTGCACGTGCCAGCGCAGGCGATTCTGCGCCCGCGTCCGCTCGGCAACCAGATCCTCCCGGTGGTCGAGCAGCAGCCGGATCTCCCGCTCGGCTCCCCGCAACTGCGCCGGCGGCAGCGACGGCTCGCGCAGCGACGCCCGTGCGACCGCGAGCGCGTCGATCGCGTCCGACTTACCACGCTCGCGCGCCGAGCGGCGGACACCGGCCATCAGCTTCGGCGACACGCGCACCACCCGCTCACCGCTTGCCAGCAGGAAGCGTTCCAACGCGACGGACACGTGACGGCAGTCCTCGAGCGCCCAAAGCCGATCCTGACCGAAGCCGCGCACCCACTCCAGCAGCTGCTCGTGTCCCCGCCGGCGCGCCTTGACCGTGCGCTCGCCGCGCAGCTCGCCGCTCGCGCCGTCGACAACAGCCCCGGTGTGACTCTGCTTGTGCGGGTCGATCCCGATTACGATCACTGCCGGTCCCCTTTCCCGAGGTGGCCACTAACGGGGCGCCAGCGGACACGCCTCAGTGGGGGCGTCTTGCCACGCTCCTATCAGGTCACGCTGGCGCTCCAGAACCAGCGGCGAGCGACACAACCGCTGACGGTCAGACCCGAAGGCCGACAGCGAAACCCACAGTCAGCCCGCCGCCGGCTCCGAGCCTAACCAGCGCCCCGGTCGTCAACGCCGGTCCGTGACCGCAGCATGACACTGAGGGGAAACCCCATTTCCCTCGTTATCGTCCGCGCGATGACGGCGCCTGTCCTGCGGCCGCTCGATCTCGGCGAGATCCTCGACGTCGCCGTCAAGATCGCTACGCGCAACATCGGCACGCTCGTCAGGATCGTGCTGTTCGTCGTCCTGCCGGCGCAGATCCTGATCGCGATCGTCGACGTCTCGGCGATCACGGACTACAAACCGACGACCAACGTCTTCCCCTCGACGACCGGAGCGACGGACAGCAACGAGGCGTGGACCCAGGCTGCGGCGACGCTCGTGACGCTCGTCGTCGGATTCCTCGCCGGGCAGTTCGCCACCGGCGCGTGCTTCCGCGCCGTCACGCAGGCCTACCTCGGCCTCGAGACGGGCTGGCGATCCTCGCTCGCGTTCGCCGCGCGCCGCTTCCACTCGATCCTCTGGATCGTGATCCTCGGCGGTTTCCTGACGATCGTCGGGCTGGTGTTCTGCCTGATTCCCGGCATCTACCTCGCGGTGTCGTTTGCGGTCGCGCTGCCGGTGCTGATGGCCGAGGGACAGCGTGGGCGCCTGGCGCTGGGGCGGTCGCGGGCGCTCGTCCGGGGGCGGTGGTGGTGGACGCTGCTGATCCTCGTCGTCGCCGGGCTGCTGGCGTCGATCGTGTCCGGGATGATCTCGGGTGCGATCTCCGCTGTCGGCCTCGCGACCGGAAGCGAGCCGATCTCCGCGTTCTTCATCACCGCCGTTGCGGGCACGGCAGGCGCGCTGGTGGCGACGCCGTTCAGTGCCTCCTACCACACCGTCCTCTACTTCGACCTGCGAGTTCGCAAGGAGGCGTTCGATCTGCAGCTGATCGCATCGGGGCTCGGCGTCGAGCCGCCGCCCGGGTGGGAGCCTCCGCCGGTCCTGCCCGCCGGTCCCACCTCGCAGCCGCCCTACTGGTCCCCACCGCCCGACCGGCAGCCGCCTCCCGCAGCGCCGGAAGCCTCGTCGGACCAGCCGCCGTTCTGGCCCCCGCCGCCCGGCTGGAAGCCCGGAAACGAGTGAGGGGTGGCGCCGTCGCCTGTGCGGTCGCGGTCGCCCTCGCGGCTGCTCCGGCTGCTGCGGCGACCAGCGCGACGCCGGCCCAGGTGGCGGTGCTGGCGG
>JBKPNC010000081.1:0-12662 GCA_046732435.1 Actinomycetota bacterium | reverse complement strand
GACGTGGACGGCGCGAGGGCGCGCGCCGCCGCCGAGGAGGTCGGCGCCGACGTCGCCGCGAGCCGGGAGGACGCGCTCGCCGCGGACGTGGTGGCGACGGTCACGCCGGCCCGCGAGATCCTCTTCGGACCCGGGTCGCTGCGGCCGGGCCAGCACGTGAGCCTGATGGGCGCCGACGGACCAGGCAAGGCGGAGATCGCGGTCGAGGAGCTGGCGCGGGTTTGCGTGTTCTGCGACGACTGGATTCAGGCCAGTCACAACGGCGACCTCACCCACGCCGTCGAGTCCGGAGCGGTGCGCCGTGAGGACGTAACCGAGCTGGGAGCGGTGCTGGCCGGTCAAGCGGAGGGCCGACAATCGCAGGACGACATCACGATTTTCGACAGCACGGGCCTAGCGATCCAGGACCTGGCCGTCGCCCTGGCGGCGCTGAACCACGCCGACGACTTCGACTTGCCTACCCTGGACCTGTAGTGCTCGATCCGCTTGCCGCCCGGCCGGCCGGCGAGAAGCACAGAACGATCTGACGCGTGAGCGCGAGTGCGAGCGGCCGGCCGCTCTGGCATCGCGGATCTCCACTCTTGTCTTCGCCGCCGCAGGCGGCGTCGGCACGCCTCACCGGCTTTGCGGCGGCAGCGATTCCCAAATGCAGTGAGAGCGCCTGACCGGGTCCTAGACGAGTTCGTGGATGAGGCGGAGCAGTTCGTCGGGTTGGTAGCCGTGTTGTCGGGCGAAGGTGATGAGTTCTCGGGCGCGTGTGATCACGGCGCCTTGTTCGGGCGTGCCGGCGACGGTGATGCCTCGGCCGCGGCGGAACTCGAGCAGTCGTTCGTCGCGGAGTTCGCGCAGTGCGCGGAGGACGGTGTTGGTGTTGACACCGAGCACGGCGGCGAGGTCTTTTGCCGGCGGCAATCGTTCGCCGGGCTTGGCCTCGCCGTCTGTGATTGCGCGGCGGATTTCGGCCGCGACTTGCTGGTGCAAGAGGGTTGGGTCTTGCCGGTCGATCTTGACATCAAGCATGGTGCTATGCATAGTAGCGTAATTAGCAAGGTCTGTTGTGACTGTTCTCGTTCCTCCGCGCCCGCCTAGCCGTGACGATCCGCGCGACCGCTCGGCACTCGAGCGGCTGCGGGAGCAGGAGGCGCTGATCGAAGAGGCGCGCCGCCATGCCCGGCGGCGACGCCGGTCATCCGGCGGTCCACCCGAGCGCGCGAGGCGGGTTGCGTCTTTTGGTGGAACCCGCGACAGATGCCCAACCTACGCAACGAGCAGGCGCGCAGGATCGAACAGCTCGAGCATCGGCTCCTCGCGGCCGAGGATCGCCGACGCGACCAGCTCGCCGCACATGAAGCCGAGGACGTTCCCGTGGCCGGAGTAGCCGCCCGCGACCCAGACGCGGTCGTCCTCGGGCAGTCGGCCGACGACCGGCAGGAAGTCGAGCACCAGCCCGAAGATGCCGGCCCACCGATGGGTGACCGTCAGCGGGCGTCCGACGAGGTCCTCCAGGAACGCTTCGAGGGCCTGCTGGATGCCCGGAGTCGTTGCTTCGTCGGCAGTGAACTCCGAGTCCATCGAGATGTCTCGAAACCCGCCGGCGAGGATACGCCCCGTCGGGTCCTGCTGCCAATAGTCGAACCCGTGCCGGCCGTAGTGCGGAAGGTCGAAGAGGCGCTCGGAGATCGGCTCGGTCGCGATCATCTGGCCCCGCGTCGGGATGATCAGTCCCTCGAGCCTGCCGAGAAGCCCGCTGGGGTAGCCGTCCGTCGCCACGACCACGTGCTCGGCCTCCAGATCGTCGAGCGACACAACTCGCGTGCGCTCGCGGATCTCGACCCCGGCTTCCACGCCGCGGCGCGCGAGGCGCTCGACGAAGTGCGCGGGATGGATCGACCCGTCCGGCGGATGGAACAAGCCCGCCGGGTAGCGGCCGTCGAGCGGCGGCGGCAAGGTGTCCCGCCAGTCCGCATCGAAGCCGTCTTCGCGCAAAACCTCGTACTCGTGCCGGAGCAAGTCGAGCTCTTCCTCGTCCGCGGCGAGCCGTAGGCTCCCGGTGCGGCGGAACGCATCGCCGCCGAGTGTCTCGATGCGGTCGAGCGCCGCCTCCGTCCGCCGCCAGACGCCGTCGGCCTGCCCGGGGCCGAGCGTCTCACGCGCGACATCGTAGGGCGCCGCCGTCCCGCGAAGCGCGAAGCCGCCGTTCCGCCCGCTTGCACCTGAGGCGATCTCCCGCGCCTCGTAAAGCCGCACGCGGAGCCCGCCCTCTGCCAGGGCGAGCGCGCACGAGCAGCCGGTTATGCCGCCGCCGACGATCTCGACGTCCGCGGGGCCGCCGAGCGGCCGTGCCGCGAAGGGCTCGCGCCCGCCGTCGAGCCACAACGGGATCTCGTGCACGACGCGAGGCTACCGGGGCGCAAGCCGCGTCGTGGCGAGGCGCTCCGGGAGCGTCTGGAGCCGCTCGGCCGGCTCGGCGCTGTAGACGAAGCGGACGAAGCGCTCGGCGACCTCGCCGCCCCAGCCGCTCATGGCGGTTGCCGCGATCGCGCCATCCGCGAGGAGGCTCCGCGACGCCGTCGGTCCGTCGAGACCGAGCTCCGACACATCGAGTAGGAGCGACCAGCCGCCGCCTGGCCGCACGAAGGGCCAGTCCGGAAGCAGCTCGAGGATCAGGTCGCGGCGGCGCTGCAATTCCTGCACCGTGTCCTCGACGTGGCCGTGGTCGCCTTGCAAGACGGCGGTCGCGGCGGCGCGGGCGATGCCGACGGGCGTCGTCGTGTTGTAGACGTGCGCCCAGCCGACGTCGGCGATCAGCTCGGCCGGTCCGGCGACCCAGCCGACGCGCCAGCCGATCATCCGGAACTCCTTCGAGAGCGAGCCGACGACGAGCGTTCGCTCGGCCATTCCGTCGAACCGAAGCGGATGGACGAGCGGACGGCCGTCGAAGAGCAGCCGCTCCATGGCGGCGTCGTAGATGAGCAGCAGGTCCCGCTCTCGGCACACGTCGCACACGACTTGCCAGTAGGCCGCGGTCAGGACAGCCCCGGAAGGCATCGACGGGCTCATCAGCAGCAGCGCCTTCGTCCGCGGGCCGACCACGCCGACCAACGCGTCGGTGTCGAGCCGCCACTCCGACCCGTCGATCACGAACGGCGCGAACCGCGGCTCGCCGCCGACGATCCGAACGCGGTTCACGAGGCCGGCGTAGGTCGGGTCCGTGAGCACGACCTCGTCGCCCGGGTCCACCGTCGCGATCAGCGCATCGAGGGCGCCCTCGGTGCCGCCGCTCGTGACGACGATCTCGCGCGCGGCGTCGTACCGGTGGCCGGTCCGCCGCTCCGTGAAGTCGGCAATTGCCGAGCGGAGGTCCTCGTCCCCCGTGAACGGCAGCCAGCTGTTCGCCTTCGGCGTCTCGAGCGCCGCGCGGGTTGCCGGGATCGCTTCCGGCGGGAGCGGCAGGTCGGTGTCCAGATTCTCGAGCCGGAGCACCGGCCAGCGCGCGCTCGGGCCGGCCTCGGCCGCGGCGGCCACGGCATCGATGCCGAAGCCACGGATCGCCCGCATTCGTTCCGCACTCCTCAGCGTCATCAGCCCTCCTTGGTTGCCATCGAGGGAGATCATGAGGCTCCGGCGGCGCGAAAGACGCCGGCAGCGTCGGTTGCGAGACCTGCCAGCTCGAGCTCCGAGACCGCGGCAGCGACGGCGGAGGCGTCGATGCCGCTCGCGCGGACGATCTCGTCGAGCCCCAGCGGCGCGTCGCGGATGACGGCGAGCACCCGTTCGGCCGCGGATGTGAGCGGCGCTGCCGGCTTCGCGACGGTCGGAGCGAGCCCGAGCACGTCGAGGACATCGGCCGTCTTCGTCAGAGGCGTGGCGCCGAGGCGGATCAACTCGTTCGTCCCGACGGACAGCCGGCTGGTGATCTCGCCCGGGACCGCGAACACCTCCCTCCCCTCCTCCAGCGCGAAGTCGGCGGTGATCAGGGCGCCGCTCCGCTCGCGCGCCTCGACGATGACGACGGCCCTCGCGAGGCCGGCGACGATGCGGTTTCTCGCCGGGAAGCGCCACGGAGCCGGATCGACGCCGCACTCGTACTCGGACACGACGAGGCCGGTCGCGGCGATCTCCGCCGCCAGGCGCGCGTGGCGCTGGGGGTAGTTCTTGTCGATCCCGCACCCGAGAACGGCGACGGTCGGCCCGCCCGCCTCCAGCGCGCCGCGATGTGCTTCGCCGTCGATACCCCGAGCGAGACCGCTCACGACGACGACGCCGGCGGCCGCGAGCTCTCGCCCGAGCACGCGGCCGACGTGCGCCCCGTAGCCGGAGCAGGCGCGTGCCCCGACGACGGCGACCGCAGGACGGGACAGGATCTCGACGGAAGCCGTGCCTCGCAACCAGAGGGCTGCGGGCGCGCCGTGGATCTCCGTGAGCAACCGCGGAAATCCGTCCTCCGACCGCGACAGGCGCCGGTAACTGCTCACCCGGGCGTGAAGTCCTTCGGCGGACGGTACGACAGCGCTTCGGCGACGTGCTCGCTCTCGATCTGGTCGGCCCTCGCCAGCGCCGCGATCGTCTCGGAGACGCGCGCGACGCGCGCCCTTCCGCGGCCTGAGAGCGGGAGACGCTCGACCGCCCGGTCGAGTAGGCCGCGTGCCGCCGTCGACATCGGCGGGCAGGCGTCCGCGAGACGGTCCCGCGCCTCGACCGCCCGATAGCGAACCGGATCGGACTGCTCAGACGGCTCCGCCGACAGCTCGGCGGCCCGGGATCGCGGCATCAGAACGACGAGATCGAAGCGGTCGAGGAGCGCGCGCGAGAGCTTGTCCCGGAACGCGGCGATTCGCTGCGGCGTGCATGAGCACTCGGCGGCCGGATCGCCCTGCCCGCCGCACGGACAGAGGTTCATCGTCCCGACGAGCTGGAACGCGGCGGGGAAGAGCAGCCGCCCACCGACGCGCGCGACGCTCACCGTCCCGTCCTCGATCGGCTGGCGAAGAGCCTCCAGGGCCGGCCGTGCGAATTCCGGGAGCTCGTCGAGGAAGAGGACGCCCCGGTGCGCGAGACTCGCCTCGCCGGGACGCGGCCCGGGACCGCCGCCGACGATCGCCGCGGTTGAAGCGGTGTGATGCGGCTTCCGAAACGGTGGCTCGCTCACGAGCGGGCGGCCGGGCTCGAGGAGCCCTGCGACGGAGTGGATCCGGGTGACCTCGAGGCACTGCTGTTCCGTCAGCGGCGGCAGGATGCCCGGCAGCCGGTGCGAGAGCATCGTCTTGCCGGTGCCGGGAGGCCCCGCGAGCAGCACGTTGTGTCCGCCGGCGGCCGCCAGCTCGAGCGCGCGCCGGCCCCGTTCCTGACCGCGGACGTCGGCGAGATCCGCGAACGGCGGGCGCGGCTGGCCGTTGGGCGGCGGAACCGGATCCGGCTCGCCGTCGCCTCGGAGGTAGGCGACCGCCTCGGCGAGGTGACGAACGGGGATCGGCTGGATCCCGGCCAGCGCGGCCTCCGCAGCGGATGCGGCAGGACAGACCAGGCGCTCGACGCCGAGCCGACGCGCTCCCTCGGCGACGGCGAGCACGCCGTGTACGGGGCGGACGCGCCCATCGAGCGCGAGCTCGCCCACGAAGGCGTGGCCGCGGAGTGCCTCGGCCGGAAGCTGCTGCGATGCCGCAAGGATGGCGAGCGCGATCGGGAGGTCGAACGCCGAGCCTTCCTTGCGGAGGCCCGCGGGCGCGAGGTTAACCGTCGTGCGGCATTCCTTGGGCCACTTCAGCTCTGCGGACGCGATCCCGCTTCGTACGCGTTCCTTCGCCTCCTGGCAGGCGCGGTCGGCGAGACCGACGATCCCGAAGCCGGGAACCCGCCCCGTGTGGACGTGCGCCTCGACCTCGACCGCGCGCGGGTCGAGGCCGACGAGAGCGTGCGTGAGAGCGCGTGCGAGCACCCGGCGACCGTAGCCCGCGCAGGTGTGACGGTCTGTGCCAATTCTGCCCCGAAACGCGCGCCGGAACAGCGAGACTACGGCGATGCTGGCGTGGCGAAAGCTCGAGGAAGAGGTGGCCTTCGACGGCCACCGCCGCATCGCGCGCCGGCGCTTTTCGCTCCCGGACGGGACCGAGGTCGACTACGACGTGAAGGTCGAGCCGGACACCGCCGCGGTCGTCGCGCTGACGCCGAGACAGGAGGTCGTCCTCGTGCAGGAGTACCGGCCGGGACCGGAAGAGGTCGTGCTCGAGCTGCCTGGAGGCGCCGTCGACGCAGGCGAGACGCCGTCCGACGCTGCCCGCCGTGAGCTGCTCGAGGAGACGGGCTACGCGGGCGACGTGCGCGAGGTCGGGCGCATTCTCGACTGCGCCTACTCGACGCGCGTTCGCTTCGCGTTCCTGGCGATCGATTGCCAGCGCGTCGCGGAGCCGCAACCGCAACCGGGCGAGCATCTCGAGGTCGTGCTGCTCGGCCTCGCGGGCTTCGTCGCACACGTTCGCAGCGGCCTCCTCACCGATGCCGCGGTCGCCTACCGCGCGCTCGACGAGCTCGGCGCCCTCCGCCGAGGCTAGAGCTCCAGCCGCTCGAGGCGTACGCCGTCGACCGCGACGACCTCGAGGACGACGCCCAGGCCGGCAAGATCCGGCCGGGTCGCCAGCCACGCCTCCGCCGCCAGGCGCAGGCGTCGCGCCTTTTCAGGGCCGACCATCTCGGCGGCCGAGCCGTGCTGGTTCCCCGTCTTCGACTTCACCTCGCAAACGTGGACACGGCGCCCACGGCGCACGACGAGGTCGAGCTCGTAGCCCGCGGCCCAGACGTTCTCGGCGAGGATGCGGTAGCCGCGCAACCGGTAGTGACGCCGTGCCCGCCCCTCGGCGTCGGCCCCGGTCCCGGCCCTCACTCGGCGACGGCCAGCGCGGCGGCCTCCTCCTCCGAGAGGTAGCAAAGCGCCTGGAAGGAGCGCCGGTGGAGGCGCGACGGACCCCGCTCGCGCACCTTCGCCGAGTGCGACGGCGTGATGTATCCGACATGCGAGGCGAATCCATAGCGAGGGAAGAGCGAGTCCATCCTCCGCATCAGCCTGTCTCGAACCACTTTCGCGACGATCGATGCCGCCGCGATGGCGGCGCTCTTCTCGTCACCGTCGACGACGGCGGTGTGTGCGGGAGCCCGACGCCCAAGCCGGAAGCCGTCGACAAGGCAGACCTCGGCCGGCGGACACAACGCGTGCAGTGCGGTGATCATGCCGTCGAGGTTGCACCGGTGGAGCCCGCACCGGTCGATCTCGCCCGCCGAGATCACCTGGACGCAGACGCGCTCCGCGCAGGCGATGACGGCTCGAAAGAGTTCCTCCCGTTTTGCAGGCGTGACCTGCTTCGAGTCGTTGAGAAGCGCCAGCGGTCGGACCCGATGGTTGCGCAGCGTGCCGTAGTCGAGGAGGACACCGGCCACCACGAGCGGCCCGGCGAGCGAGCCACGGCCGGCCTCATCCGTCCCGGCGACGAAACGCGCGCCGAGCCGCCGGTCGAAGCGAAGGAGGCGCTGGCCCGGCGGTCGCGGCATGCGGACGAGGATAGACCCGGGGCCGGCGCGGCGGTGTCACGAAAGCGTGCCGATTTCCACCGCGAGCCCGTCGCGGGCGACGAGGAGGTCGCCGCCGAACTCAGTGCTCGCCAACTCGTTCGCGCGCTCCGGATCGTCGTCCGGGTCGAGGTGCGTCAGCACCACCCGGCGCACGCCTGCTCCGGCGGCGATCCGCCCCGCCTCGGCGGGGGTCAGGTGAGAAGGAGACGGCTCGTCCATGCTCGTCGCCTCGCAGAGAAAGAGGTCCGCGTTGCGGGCGAGCCGTTCGAGCGCGTCGCTCGGCCCGCTGTCCGCGGAGTAGGCAAACGTCTCGCCGCGCTCGACGATTCGGAGGCCGTAGGTCTCCACGTCGCCGTGGTTGACCCTCATCGCTTCGATCTCTGCGGCGTTGACCTTGGCGCGAAAACCGTCACGGAGCTCGTGCGGTTCGAAGACGCCGTCCGCGAGGCGCCAGCGGAGCGTGATCCCGCACGCGTCGAGGAACCCAGGCGGGCCGAACACGGGGAGGCGCTTCACCTCGCGATGCTTGAAGCCGAGCATGTGCACCGCGAGCGGCAGATCGGTCCAGTGGTCGGCGTGAAGGTGAGTGACGACGATCGCGCTGAGGTCGGAGGGGCTGCAGTGGTACTGCAGCTGCGAGAACGTGCCGCTGCCGGCGTCGATCCAGATGCGCGAAGTCGCGGTCTCGAGCAGATATCCGGAGCAAGCCCGCCCAGGTCCCGGGTACCCGCCCGAACAGCCGAGGACGGTCAGCCGCGCCAGGCGTTATCGCTTTTCGCGGACCCGCGCCTTCTTGCCGACTTTCTGGCGCAGGTAGTACAGCTTCGCCCGGTTGACGTCGCCGATCGCGGTGACCTCGATGCGCTCGATCTTCGGCGAATGCAGCGGGAAGGTTCGCTCGACGCCGACCCCGAATGAGTGCTTGCGCACCGTGAACGTCTCCCGCGCGCCGGAGCCCTGCCTGCGGATGACGATGCCCTCGAACACCTGCGTCCGGCGGCGCTGTCCCTCGATCACCTGGAAGTGCACGCGGACGGTGTCACCCGCCTTGAAGTCAGGCAAATCCTCACGCAGCTGACGCTGCTCGAGTGTCTCGATCAGTCGGTTCATCGGCAGGAAGGGGGCGCGAAGCCCGGCGCACCATACTAGCCGAACAGAACGTGGCCCCGGTCTGTGGCTAGAGCCGCTCCAGGAGCGAGCGAGCCCGGACGGCGCCGACGGTGTTGCCCTTCGCCTCGGCGACCGCGAGCGCCTCTTCGAGGACGACTCGTGCCTCTTCGTCCTGCCCGAGCAGTTCGAGCACCTCGGCCCGGCGCAGTCGTACGTGCCAACGGAGATGGAGGAAATCGGTGGAGTCGGCGAGGGCGACGGCCTCCTTTGCGAGCCGCTGTGCATCGGCCGCCGCTCCGCGACGAGCGAGGACCTTCGCAAGCACGCTGCGCCACATCGCGTGCGAGTACGTGTCCTCGGCCCCGGAGGAGTCGTCGCTCGCCCGCGCGAAATGCTCCGCCTCCTCGTCGCGGCCCTGAGCACAGAGCGCCTCTGCGAGCAGCGCGGCCACCGTCGAGAGCCACGACAGCTCCCCGATCTCCGTCAGCGTGTCGTAGCCCCAGCGGAGCTCGCCCTCGGCGCGCTCGGGGTCGCCGACGAGCAGCTCCACCCAGCCGGCGAACTGCGCGAGCGGACCCGCCTGCCAGACCGTCAGAGCGACCTCCTGCACGAGGGCACGGGCGCGGCCGACGAGTGCGCGCGCCTCGCCGAACCGGCCGAGGCCCGCCTCGAATGCCGCCTGCGCGATCAGCGCGCTGGCCGTGACCTTCGCGTCGCCACGGCCGCGTTCGAGCAGCTCCGCGCACCGAACAAGCCCCTTGTCTGCCGGTGTCGGCCCACCCCAGACGGCCAGCGGGACCCAGGCGAGGCTCTCGAGCTCGTCGCGGCGGTCGCCTGCTCGGCTGGCGTGCTCCGCGGCGCGCTCCCAAGCGGTCTCCGCGTCGGCGAACTCCGCCCGCTCGAGATGGACGAGGCCGAGCAGCGCCCACGCCTTGCCGAGACCCCGCTCGTCGCCCGCCTCCTCGAAGACCGCGATCGACCGGGTCGCCTCCCGGGTCGCGAGATCCGCCCAGCCGACCGGTTCCCAGGCCAAGCGGATCCACAGCCCGATGATCTGCGCGTAGGCCTCGAGGCGGGGATCGCCGGAGGCCGCCGCCGTCTCGGTCGTCTCTTCGACCACTCGCTCGAGCGAGACGAAGTCGCCGGTCTCGAAGAGCGCGAACGCCAGCTGGGGCAGACGCTCCGCCCGCTCTCTCGCTCGTTCCGGGAGCAGCAATGCGGCCCGGGACAGCAGCTTCGCGGCCGCCGGCATGTCGCCGCGGGCGAACGCCCGACTCCCGGCCTGGCCGAGGACGGCGGCCGCGCGGCGGCCGAGCGTCTCGGTGCGCTCGCTCGCCGGCCCGAGCTCGAGCAGCAGCGTCGTCGCCTGCTCCAGGTGGTAGCCGAGAATCTCCTCGTACTCCCCCGCGAGCTCCCTCGCCTCCTGCTCGATCCAGCCGGCGAGTCGCTCGTGCAGCTCCGCGCGCTCCGCCTTCGGGATGCCCTGATAGGCCGCATCGCGGATCAGGATGTGCGCGAAGCGGAAGGCGACCTCGCGGTCGGGCCCGGCCTCGTCCGGGTGGATCAGCTCCTTCTGCGCCAGCGACTGGAGATGCCGGATGACCGTCGGCTGGAGCTGGGGTGGTGAGAGCTCGGAGACGGCTCCCCACCAGAAGATGCGGCCGACGACCGACGCGCGTTCGATGACGGCGCGGTCGTCGGCGTCCAGCCGGTCGAGGCGCGCGGTGAGCAGCGCTTGAATCGTCGGCGGGATGGTGATGCTCGAGAGGTCACCGACGACCTGCCAGCAGCCGTTCTGCCTTGCCAGCAGGCCGTCGTCGACGAGCATCCGAAGCGTTTCCTCGACGAACAGCGGATTGCCTTCCGCCACCTCGGCGATGCGGGCGTGTGCGTCCCTCGCGAGCTCCGCGTCGCCGACCAGATTCTCGATCAGGCCGGTCACCTCCGACTCGCTCAGCGGCGCCAGGGCGATCAGCGAAGCGTTCGCCTTGCCGCGCATCCACCCTGGCCGAACTTCCAGCAGCTCCGGCCGTGCGAGACAGAGAAGCAGCACCCCCGGCGTCCTGATCCAGTCCACGAGGTACTCCAGCAGGTCGAGGAACGTGGGCTCTCCCCACTGGATGTCGTCGAAGACCACGACCAGCGGCCGCTGCGTGGCCAGGTGCTCGAAGAGCTTGCGGACACCCCAGAAGGTCTCCTGGACACCGGGCCGCCCGGCGCCGGCGCCGACGAGGGGAGCAAGCCGGTCGGCGATGAGCGTCGCCTCGCTCTCGTCGTCGAGAAGCTCGGAGATCTTGCGCCGTGCGTGCGACGGCGGGTCGCGCTCGCTGATGCCGGCGGCGTCGCGCACGACGGCCGCGACCGGGAAGAAGGTGATCCCGTCGCCGTACGGCAGACAGCGGCCCGAGATCACCGTCGCCGTCGACCCCGCGCCGGCGAGGAACTCGCTCGTCAACCGGGACTTGCCGACTCCGGCAGGCGCCATCACCGTCACCAGCTCCGGCTCGGCGGTCTCGCGCGTGCGCTCGAAGATCTCCCGCAGCCGCTCGAGCTCGCGCCGGCGACCGACGAGCGGCGAGTCGAGACGGCGGCTCCAGCCGGGGACGGCAGGCTTGACCTGGAGCAGCCTGCGGGCGCGAACCGGAGTCTGCTTCCCCTTCAGGGTGAGCGCCGGAATCTCATCCGCCACCACCGCCGCGTGCACGAGCCGGTAGGTCGTCTCGCCGATGAGGATCTCCCCCGGTTCGGCGGCCTCCTCGAGCCGCGACGCCGTGTTGACCACGTCGCCCGACACGAACCCCTGACCCTGGCCGGGATCTCCGGCGATCACCTCGCCGGTGCTTACGCCGGTTCGCGCCTCGATGGTGACGCCCCAGGCCCGTTGCAGCTCCTCGTTCAGGTCGTTCAGCGCGTCCCGCATCTCCGCCGCCGCGCGCACGGCGCGCAACGCGTCATCCTCGTGGACGTGCGGTACGCCGAACACCGCCATCACGGCGTCGCCGATGAACTTCTCGACGACGCCGCCGTGACGCTGCAACACCGCCTCCATCTCCTCGAAGTAGCGCGAGACGAGCCGTCGCACGACCTCGGGATCGAGCTTCTGCCCGAGGCCGGTGGAGTCGGTCACATCCGAGAAGACAACGGTGACGACCTTCCGGGCCTCGCCTGCCAATCTCACGCTCACCCCGTCATCACTGTACGCCGTGCCCTCGCTTGACAACGACGCGGAAAGACGGTACGTAGGGCCGTCCGACGAGAGGAGGGACTGGTGGGCAACGGGAACGAAGACGACAGGTCTGCGCGCGCGCTCGCCATCGTCATCGAGGCGCTCAAGGATCCGAGCCGGCGCAAGCAGTTCGCGAATCACCCGCGAGACACGCTGAAGCACATCCTCGGTGACGATGTCAACGACCTCGACCAGGGGGTCGCCGACTTTCTCGCGAGCCTCACGTACGAAGAGTTGCGGGTCATGTCACAGCTCGAGGACACGCTCGAGGCGGCGCAGATGACGGTACAGGCCGGTGGACACACGCTCGGCAAGCTCTAGCGAGTTTCTCCGCTGGAAGATCGCGCTCCCGTTACCGGCACTCGTGCGCGTGAGCAACGAGTTCGTCGCGCACCCCCGCGTCCGCGAGCTCTACCCCGAATACCTCTTCACGTCGCACTCGATCATCCGGGCGAGCGTGCCGCTCATGGAGGCCGGGCGGAACGTGGCGGCCGCCCTCGCCGAAGACGATTCGGTCGCTGCCGCGCTCGCCCCGTACCTCGAGCACCACATACCGGAAGAGCTGGACCACGACGAGTGGCTGCTCGACGACCTGGAGGTCCTGGGCCGGGCGCGCGAAGAGGTCCTTGCACGGCCACCCTCGCCGACCGTCGCGGCGCTCGTCGGCGCCCAGTACTACTGGATCTTCCACTACCACCCCGTGGCCCTCCTCGGCTATATCGGCGTGCTCGAGGGGTATCCGCCGTCGATGGCGATGGTCGACGAG
>JBKPNC010000080.1:0-5815 GCA_046732435.1 Actinomycetota bacterium | reverse complement strand
GCCCAGGACGGCTTCGACGCGCAGAACGTGATCGCCAGGCCGGTGTACTGGGACAACGTGGACGACCGGCTCGCGGCTGCCGGAGTCTCGGCGTCCCAGGTCCAGGTCGTCTGGCTCAAGGAGTCGATCGCCGGCGAGCACCGGCGCTTCCCGAACGACGCGAAGGCGCTGCAAGCCTCGCTCCGGGAGATCATCCGCACCACGCGGCTCCGCTACCCGAAGCTGAAGCTCGTGTACGTCTCTAGCCGGACGTACGGCGGGTATGCAATCACGGGGCTGAACCCGGAGCCTGCCGCCTACGACAGCGGCTACGCGGTCCGCGGCGTGATCCAGGACCGGATCAGCGGCAAGCTGAAGGGTCCGTGGGTCGCCTGGGGGCCGCACCTGTGGACGGACGGCCTCGCAGGCCGGAACGACGGGCTCACGTGGACGTGCGACGACGTGGAAGCCGACGGGACGCACCCGTCCAAAAGCGGCGTGCAGAAGGTCGTGAACCTGCTGACGACGTTCTTCAAGACCGACCCGACGACGAAACGCTGGTACCTGACCTCTAAGGCGCAACCCTAGGCCCTCGGTACTATCGCCCCTCGATGAGGGGACCAATCGCGATCGTAGGCGCGGGCTACGTCGGCCTGCCGCTGGCCAAGGTCTTCGCCGAGGCTGACCAACAAGTCCTGCTCGTCGAGTCAAACCCGGAGAAGGTCGAGCTCGTCAAGCGCGGCGAGAGTTACATCGGCGATGTCTCGTCCGACGACCTTCGCCGGTTCGTCGACGCAGGCGCGATCGACATCACGTCCGACTACGACGCGCTGAAAGAGGTGGACGCGATCCTGATCGCCCTCCAGACGCCACTATCCGCCCAGCGCGAGCCGGATCTCTCCATCGTCCTCGGGGCGGTCGAGGACATCGCACCGCGCCTGCAGAAGGGACAGCTCGTGGTGCTCGAGTCCACGACCTACCCGGGCACGACCCGTGAGCGGCTCCTCCCGGAGCTCGAGAAGAGCGGGCTCGAGGCCGGCAAGGACTTCCACCTCGCGTTCTCGCCGGAGCGCGTCGACCCAGGGCGAGAGGACTGGACGACGAAGAACACGCCGAAGATCGTCGGCGGCATCACCCCCGCCTGCACGGAACGAGCCATGGAGCTCTACAGCCGCGCGCTCGAGACGGTGCACCCGGTTTCCTCGCCCGAGGCCGCCGAGCTGACGAAGCTCCTCGAGAACATCTTCCGCTCGGTGAACATCGCGCTCGTGAACGAGCTCGCCCAGCTGTGCGACCGGATGCAGATCGACGTCTGGGAGGTCGTCGGCGCCGCGGCGACGAAGCCCTTCGGCTTCATGAGCTTCCAGCCGGGCCCCGGCCTCGGCGGCCACTGTATGCCGATCGACCCGTTCTACCTCACGTGGAAGGCGCGGGAGTACGACTTCTACACAGAGTTCATAGAGCTTGCCGGCAAGGTCAACGAGAACATGCCGTACTGGTGCATCGGCAAGATCGCGCGTGCCCTGAATGCGCAGGAGAAGGCGCTCAAGGGCTCGAATGTCGTGCTCCTCGGCGTCTCCTACAAGTCCGACATCGAGGATACGCGGGAGTCGCCCGCCCTGAAGATGATCGAGCTCCTGCAGGAGGCCGGAGCGGACGTCTCGTACCACGACCCGTTCGTCCCCGAGCTGCCGGAGCAGGGTCTCAGCTCGAGCGCCCTGGCTCCGTCCGAGGCGGACTGCGTCGTGATCGTGACGGCACATTCCGGGATCGACTACGACGACCTCGTCGAGCAGGCGCCGCTCGTCGTCGACCTGCGCAACGCGACCGGCCCGGACGGAACTGCGAACGGCAAGGTCTGGAAGCTGTGACCGCGCTCCGAATCGGGCACGCGGGGCTCGGCTACTGGGGGCCGAACCTCGCCCGCAACTTCGGCGAGCTCGCCGACCTCCGCTGGCTGTGCGACCTCTCGCCCGAACTCCTGAGCGAGTTCGCCAAGACCCATCCGCAGGCGCACACGACGACCGATTTTCAGGAGGTGCTCGCCGACCCCGAGGTGGACGCGGTCGTGCTCGCGACTCCGGTCGTCACGCACTACGACCTCGCCAAGCAGGCGCTGACTGCCGGGAAGCACGTCTTCGTCGAGAAGCCCCAGGCGCAGTCGAGCGCGGAGGCCGAAGAGCTGGCGGCACTCGCGGAGGAGAGGGGGCTCGTGCTAATGCCCGGCTACCTCCTCCTCTACCACCCGGCGATGGAGCAGCTCAAGCAGCTCGTCGAGTCTGACGAGCTCGGCGACCTCCTCTACCTCTACGGAAACCGGCAGAACCTCGGTCAGATCCGCCGCGACGAGAACGCCCTCTGGTCGCTCGGAGCGCACGACCTCTCGATGATCCTGCACCTGGTCGGCGAAGAGCCGGTCGAGGCCTGGGCACGCGGAGAGTCGTTCCTGCGCAGCGGGATCGAGGACGTCGTGTTCTGCTACCTGAGATTCGCGTCCGGCGTCGTCGCGCACATGCACGTCTCGTGGCTCGATCCGCACAAGATGCGGAAGCTGACAGTCGTCGGGCGCGACAAGATGGCCGTGTTCGACGACATGGAGCCGGAGCGCAAGGTCACCGTCTATGACAAGGGGCCGGTGCAGCGGCCCGCGGCCGACTGGCACGTGCGAGAGGGGGACATCCACATCCCGAAACTCTCGCGCGAGGAGCCGCTGCGACGGGAATGTGCGGAGTTCCTGGCGCTGGTCGAAGGCAAGGGCGACCCACTCGGCCCGGCACGCCAAGGCCTCGCCGTCATCCGCACGCTCGAGCTGCTCCAGGAGTCACTCGTTGCGGCAACGGTCTGAGCTCACATGGGTCGACCGGTCAGTTCAAACGGGCGCCGAGCGGAGCCCGGCGTCCTGAGGCCGGCACCGCAAGCGGTGCCTCGGGACCGAGCACCGGCTTGAGCTCGATTGCGCCGACGGCGGTCGTCTATCCCGGCACGATCGTCGGGGAGGATTGCGTCATCGGAGACCACGCGGTCGTCGGCAAGCAGCCCGCCCTCTCCCGGCGCTCGACCGCGGCCCGTGAGGAGCTGCCGCCGCTCGAGCTCGGGCAGGGAACGACCGTCTCGGCGGGCGCGATCGTCTTCGCCGGGACGCGCATCGGCGAGCGCGTCATCGTCGGCGACCAGGCCTGCGTGCGTGAGCGCTGCGAGATCGGCAACGATGTCGTGATCGGGCGCGGCTCGCTGGTGGAGAACGACACGAGGATCGGAGAGCTCACGAAGATCCAGGCGAACGCATACGTGACCGCGTACTCGACGCTCGAGGACGAGGTCTTCATTGCGCCCGGAGTGATCACGACAAACGACAACTTCATGGGGCGAACCGAGAAGCGGCACGAGCTTCGCCGGGGACCGACGATCAGGCGCGGAGCGCGCGTGGGCGGAGGTGCCGTCCTCTGTCCCGCGGTCGAGATCGGCGAGGAAGCCTATGTCGGAGCCGGCGCTGTCGTGGTGCGCGACGTTCCCGCCCGGGCGGTCGTGGTCGGAAACCCTGCGCGGCAGATTCGCGAGGTGGCTACCGAAGAGCTGCTCGACCCGCCGCCGGCGAGCGCTTCCGGTACCTGAGCGCGTACCTGCCCGAGCCGGGGGTCGAGACCTTCACGACCAGGTAGTACCAACCTGCTCGCTTCACGCGGAGCCGAATCTTGTCGACCGATCCGGGTGACTTCGACTGAGCCGCGAGGAACCGCTGGGCGACCGCGGAGCCTCCGATGCTCGTCGTCCCGGGCTTCCAGAGGAAGAGGTTCGAGTTCACTCCGGCCGGTCCGCGCAGGCGGGCGACCAGCTTCTGGCCGCGGCGGATCCTGATCTTGTACACGTCGGCACGGTCGTCCCAGTAGTCGATCGTCGCCTTGATCCTCTGGCCCTTACGGCCCCAGACTGACGCGGCCGTCGAGGGTCGGTCGTTCGCCTCGTACCGGTCGGGCTCGGGCAGCGGATCGTCGAGGGCGCGCACGGCGCTTCCGATGTCGAGTAGCCCCCAGCCCGTCAGCGAGTCGCGGCCGGTCGTGCAGCGCACGCAACCGGTGTCGTGCTCGGAGTCCAGAGCAGTTCTGGTCAGGATGTTCGAGACCTGATCCGGCTGTAGGGACGGATTCGTCGCAAACATGAGGGCGGCGGCTGCGGAGGCCAGTGGAGCGGAGAACGACGTCCCCTCGCCGCGGCGGAACTCCATCGGCCCGCAGTCCGAGTATCCCTGCAGCAGGCAGGCCGGGCGCGCTGTGGCAGTGAGCGCCCGGGGCAAGGTCGACAGAATTGCCTCGCCGGGGGCGGCGATGTCGTCGTAGCGGCCGTCTCGGTTGGAGAAGCTCGGCACCGACCCGTCCCGGTTCAGCGAGCTCACGCCCAACACGTGCGGCAGCGCGGCAGGGTAGCCCGCATAGCCCCACGGCTCTTCGGGCGCGCTGTCCGCGTTCCCGACCGCCGCGACGACGAGCACGCCCTTGCCGACGGCGTACTGGACTGCCGCCGCCTCCAGCGGCGAGTAGGTGTCGACGCTGCTGTCGTGGGGATCGCGCACGCCGCCGAAGCTCAAGTTGATGACGCGCGCGCCGCGGTCGACGGCCCAGTGGATGGCGCGCGCCTCGGCATCCGGAGAGATCGTCCCGTCCGAGCGCACGATCTTGGCGATCAGCAGCTCCGCTGGGAACCCGACGCCTGCGATGCCTTGGCCGTTGTTGAGAGCGGCGGCGATCTCGCCGGCGACGAACGTCCCGTGACCGTTCGTGTCGTTCTCCCACGAGCTGGCGACGAAGCTCCGCCCGTCGACGATCTGATTCTGGAGCTCGGGGTGTCCGGAATCGACACCGGAGTCGAGCACGGCGACGCGCACGTTCTCGAGCGACGGAAGCTGCGGCCACGCGTCGAAGGCATGGATGCGGGCGAGGTACCACTGCTTGATCGCCAGCGGATCGTTCGTGGTGAACGCGAGTCGGCGCGAGGGACGCATCCGCTCGACCCAGGCGACGCCGTCGACGGCAGACAGCGCCCCCTCCCGCGGCGCACGGACGGAGAGCGCAAACGGCCCGATCCTCGTCACGGATTGCCCGGTCACGGCCTCGACGTGCCGCGCCACGACCCGGCCGTCGGCACCCTTCTGGATCCCGATCGCGAACCGGGCCGCGTTCGCCGGCGCGGGCGCAGCGAGCAGTAGCAGGAATGACGCGAGGACGAGGCGCCTCATGCCGGGCCCACCTTGAGAGTCGGGCTCACACCGGGGACGAAGCCTTGCCCCGGCGCGAGCCGGGCTCGGTACTCGCCCGGCGTCAGGTTCACGTGCGCCTGGAAGTCTCCGTTGGCGTCGATCGTCGCGCGCGAGAACGTCGTCCAGGTGCTGCCGTTCAGACGCTGAAGCGCCACGCTCGCTCCGGGGAAAAGAGGCCGCGCGAAGCCGCGCAGCGTCGATGCGTTCGGCATGCCGTGGAAGCGGAGGAGCGGAGCGACCGAGACGTGCGCCGTCGTGCTCCGGGCCGAGCCGCTGACGAGCCGGTAGTCGGTCGGCTCTCGAGGTTTTGCCGAGACGGTCACGGAGCCGCCGGGCCCAGGAGAGATCGGACCGACCGATTGCCAGGCGGTCCCCAGCTGCCGCCGGTCGAGCCGGACGGAGGGCAGACGCCGGGCGACGCCGCTCAGCGAGACGTGCTTGCCGTACGTGACGGGAGCAGCCGGAGTGGCGAGGGAGAGCACGCCGATCCTGAACCACGTCGAGCGCAGGTTCAGCGCGCTCCGGCGATCGGAACCGGTCGTGCTCGCGTCGCCCTGGGAGCCGATTGCGGTCACGGTCTGGACA
>JBKPNC010000079.1:0-4669 GCA_046732435.1 Actinomycetota bacterium | reverse complement strand
GCGTTTGGGCACGGACTGGGCACTCGAAGGAGCCGGGCGGCAGGGATGGGATTCCAGGCGACCCGGCTCCCAGAACTGAACGGTAACGCCAGGAGCCTAAAGCGTTGCCTGTGGAAGCATTCAAGAGCCGGGCGGTATTTCTCCTCTCCCCTGGTGGGCTATGCCGCCATAGTCCGCCGAGGAAGGGCCGCCCGGCTCTCACCAAGAAGAGTCCTGACGAAAGGACGACTTGCGGCGAGCCAGCACTGTCAGGCTGACACGGACCGTCCGCACATCGTCATCGGGCGAGCGCCGAACGCGATCGAGCTCCACCCGATCCTCGGCTTCGATTGCCTCTCCGCGTGACGGCTCGTTTTACGCGCGAATGCAAATCAGCGCGAGCGATTGGTCAGAGCAGCTCGCTTACGTGCAGCGGAGTAGGGATCCGCGTGCGGCTCGGGTTTCGGAGAAGGGCTAGGAGGAGCTCATGGATCGACGCAACCGAACGCAACCGACCCGTTACGAACAATTCGGGCGGTTCGGCTGCGGCAGTGGCGCCGGCCGCCGCCAGGTCGGGTTGCCGGCGCGGTACCGCGCCGGGATGACGACGCGTTCTCCGGAACCGTCGGGCCGCACGGTCAAGATCGCCCCACGGCGCGCGAACGCGATCAGCCTTCCCCCCGGTGACCAGGCCGGGGCCAGGGAGCCGCCGGCGGTTGTGAGGCGATGCGCACCGCTTCCGTCGCTGGCAGCTGCCACGTAGATGTCGCCGTCGCGCACATACGCGAGCTGCGTCCCATCGGGTGAGTACGCCGGCCCCGACGCGCCCGCAACGACGAGGCGCAGATCACCTCGGTCACTCCGGATGCTCGCGATGCCGGGCGTACCGTAGAACGGAGGCACCTGGCCATCGAATGCGACCCGCTGAGAGTCCGGTGCCCAGGCGGGATCCCACAGCGTCAGGTCGCTAGAAATCAACCCAAGCTGACGTGAACCATCGGGCGTAAGAAGCGTGATCCCGCTCCCGCGCGAGGCGGTAGCGACTGCGACATAGCGGCCGTTGGGAGACCAAGCTGCTCCGGTCACGAGGTCCGCGTCGACGAGTGTCCGCACAAAACGTCCGGCAGCACCCGCGATGATGACGCGTTCGTCCACACCGAACTTGCCACCAGCGTCGGGGCGGCTCTCCACCAGCGCGACGTGCCGACCGTTGGGCGACCACGACGCACTCCGGGCGCGAGTTCTCGCGTTCGGGAACAGGCGCATCCGGTGTGAGCCGTCAGCCCGGGCGAGGCAGAGACCGTACCGCGAGCTAAAGGTGAGCAGAGCGGGCGTGCGCGACGAAGTCGCCGACGCCGAGAGCCGGGACGTCGCGACCGCGGCGATGAGTAAACCGAGCGTGGCGAGCACGAAATACGTCGCCTTGCGTCGCGTTGCTGACTTCGCCTGCCTCACCTCGAGATCCACCCTAATCCGGCTCATCCGGGGATTGCGAGCTGCGTGCCGGTCTAGACCCTGTGAGCTTCGCGCTCGGGCTCAACCCCAACCACCGGCAGGATCACATCGCCGTGGAAGGGGCAGGCTTCGAGCTCGTGGGGTTCAGTTGCGAAGAGATAGTCGCCCTGCAGATGCTCGTGCAACCCATCGACAAACGCGGAGGGACTCGCATCTTCGGCGGCCGTGTGGTACCGCTCGACCAGCGCTTCCCACTCAGGATTGGCCGCATTGATCCTCAGTTTGCCGCCGTCGTCGCAAACGCGCGCGACCACAACCTGGAAACCGGCAAGCCACTCGTTCTTGACCACATCGACGTGCGTGATGTGACCCTCGCCGTTGGTGGCCTTCTTCTTGCCGAACCACGCCATGGACTGATCCTCCTACCGTTTTAGACGTATTTCAACCGCTGATTTCTAGAACGCCGTCGCGCAGTTCTGTCATCCGTTCGAGAAAGGCGGCGTATTCCTCGTCCGCGAGCAGTCCCTCGATTGGCGCCAGCGTCGCGTGGTCCTCGAGATTCTCGATCGCGCTTCAGCCAGGTGGCCTTCGAGGACGAGGGCGCGCGGGACAAGGCGCGCATGCGACTGCTGAGGGCGAGCAAGAAGCACGGGATCGTGCCCATCGGCTTCGTCAGCGCGCAGCTGCAACCGCAGCGGAAGCTGCCGAAAGGCGCCGTCACCTTCCTGCTGACCGATATCGAGGGCTCCACCGAGCTGCTCGGTCGCCTCGACGATCGCTACGCCCCCTGCTCGCCGATATCCGCCGTCTGATGCGCGCCGCGGTGCGGCACGCCGGTGGTCGCGAGGTGGACGCCCGCGCGGACGAGCTCTTCGCCGTCTTCGAAGAAGCCCCGGCGGCGCTCGAGGCCGCGCTGGCGATCCAGCGGTCGATGCGAGCGAATGCATGGCCCGGCGGGGTCGACGTGCGGGTGCGGATCGGCGTTCACCACGGCCGTCCAACCCTCACCGACACCGGCTACGTCGGCCTCTCGGTACACACCGCCGCGCGTATCTGCTACGCGGCACATGGCGGTCAGATCGTCGTCTCGTCCGCCGTGCGCTCGGCGGTGCTCACGTCCCTCGCGGAGGGGATCAGCCTCAGGAGCCTTGGCACCTGGCGGTTTCAGGGCCTGCGGGAGCCGGAGGATCTCTACCAAGTGGAGGCGGCCGACCTGCTCGCCGACTTCCCGCCGCTTCGCTCGGCACAACCTGGCACCCGTTCGTAGCACGAGAACGAAGGACTGGGGCGGCGAGCCGAACGCTCAGCCGCTATCCCATGACCCGGCCGGCGCCAGGCTACGCCGCGAACTTGGCGGCGCCCAGTCGCTTTCTTCCAGCATGGCTGGGGCGGTTCAAAGACCCTGCGCCTATCATCGGAGCTTCCAGTCTTGGCGCAGACCTCAGGGGGTGACACGCCAGACATCGACTAGGAGGAGGGACTGCTAATGAGGACGTTTTCGCGCGTCGCCGGTTGGATTGCGCTGGTCGCGACCCTTGTCGCGATCGTAGGGTCCGCCCAGGCCGGTGCCGGGACGCAGAACACTAGAAGCCACCGCCACGACAAGGGCTCGCACGCCTGCTGCGTCGAGCGCCATGTCGAGATCCAGGCAAGCGGCTACACGATTCCAGGGACCTTCACGACCCCGCGCGCCGGCGGCGCCCATGCGCACTATCCGGCCGTGCTTCTCTTGCACGGGACGGCCTCACAGAAAGATGAGGTCGGCAACATGTACTTGCGCCTCGCGCAGAAGCTCGGAGCCCTGGGCTACGCCTCGCTGCGGATCGACTTCGCCGGCTCCGGCGACTCGACGCAGCCGCAGACCGCGTTCACTTACAGCGAGGAGGTCGCCGACGCGAAGACCGCCCTCTCCTGGTTGAGCAGCAACCGGCACGTCAACGCAGACGCGCTCGGTGTGGTCGGCTTCTCTCAGGGGGGCCGGGTGGCCGCGACGGTCGCCGGCACGGATCCACGCGTCAAGGCGCTCACGACCTGGTCGACCTGGGTCGAGGACGGCTCGACGGCCGTGAACACCTTCGGCCCCGAGGCTTACCAGGAAGCGCAGCAGAACGGCCAGGTGACGGTCGATCTCGGCTTCAGGACGTGGACGTTCTCGCTCGCCTGGTTCGAGACGATCAAGAACTCGCATCCGCTGCAGGACATCGCCAACTACCACGGCCCCCTGCTCGGGATCGACGGGAGCGAAGATGTTCTCTGGCCGCAGACCAAGGACGAGCTCTACGCGGCCGGCTCCTACGACGAGACGCTACACGTCCTGCCGGGAGCCGATCACATCTACCACGTACTCGACGCCGATCAGACGCAGGCCGAGGACGTGATGAACACGACCGCCACCTGGTTCTCACAGAACCTCGCGCCGCGCGTGCACCACGGGCACTAGATAGCCCTGACTCGAGGCTCACTCCCGGCCAGCGTTCGCGCGGGACGCTGGCCGGGACCGTGGCGGAGTTCGGCTCGAGGGGTCGACAGCTTCGAGTTAAGGCGACAGGCGGGCGAAGTCCGCACCGGGTGCAACTCGATCGCGTTCGGCGCCACCCCCGGTCTGGCCGTGGCAGTAGTCGAAGAAGTCGGGCCTGCCTTTGGAAACAGCAGCCAGGACCAGCCCCCCGGTCTCGCTCAAGGCCCGCGCACTACGATGACCAGGTCGCCCAGGGGATACTCCTTGACGAAGTCCTTCTGTCCGTCCACTCGCAGCGTGACGCGTACAGTCGTATCGGTTCGATCGATGTCGCGTACCACCCGCGCCTCGACCTGCTCGTCCTGCCCAGGTGGGCTGACCAGTACCACGTCGCCGATCTCGAGCCGTTGCGCGGCGACCTCGATCGCCATCAGCCGATTCTAGGTCCCATGACCGCGTAGCATCTTCTCGAGCCGATCGAGGCGCTGGTCGATGCCTTGCAGCTGAGCCTCGATTCGCAACTCGCCATCGTCCTCGTCCGCGGCGTGGGCCATGTCCCGTTCCTTGTTTGCCCGGGCGACGAAGGTCGAGGGATTGCAGCGGTGGTGATCGCCAGGAAGGCGATGCCCTGAAGCATCACGAAGGTCGCGATGATTCGCCCGGACAGGTTCTTCGGCGTGACGTCGCCGTAGCCCACGGTCGTCACCGTCTGCAGCGCCCACCACATGCCGACCCAGATGTCGGAGTACTCGCCATGGTCGAGGACCGCATGAGCAC
>JBKPNC010000078.1:0-13975 GCA_046732435.1 Actinomycetota bacterium | reverse complement strand
GGTAGAGCCGGACGGACTCCGCCACGAGCTGGCCCACCGTCCGCGTCGCGGGCGGGAGCGGCGGCGGCAGCGTCTCGGCGCGGCTCACGCCGCAAGACTAGGCGACGCAGATCCCCGGAACGCCCACCTTCTCGAACACGTGTGGTGACGCGATGCCGCTCTCCGGGTAGCGGGCGGAGCTCGCCTGAAACTCGGGCGACCGAACGGCCTCGCCGAGCGACCGCGCCGACTCCCACACGGCCACGTTCACGAACGTCGTGCTGCCGGCGATCCCGCGGTGGAGCTGCGTGGAGATGAAGCCCGGCTGCCGCTTCATGAACGCCGCGTCGTCGGCCCAGACGTCCAGGAACTGCTCCACGTCCTCGGGAGCGATGTTGAACTGGTTGATGAGGACGATCGGGCCGGTCTCCTGCTGCAACTGCTCGCGGTACGCAACCCGCTCGTCCGCCTCTCGGAGCCTCATGCCTCCTCCCTCCCGCTCTCGATGTTCACGTTGCGCGCCGCGAAGTAGACCGCCTCCGAGAACGTCGGGTACGGCTGGATCGTGTCCCGCAGCACGTCGATCGGCACCTCCGCGCGGATCGCGAGCGTCAGCTGCTGGAGCCATTCGCCGCACTCCGGGCCGAGGGCGACCGCACCGACGATCGTCCGCGCCGCAGGATCGGCGTAGAGCTTCACGAATCCGTCGCGCCGGGGACGCTCGTAGGTCGAGAGCCGCGAGGGCAGCTTCCAGCGGCCCTCAGCGAGCCCCTCGCCGGCCACCTTCCCCACGGTGGCGATCTGCGGATCGGTGAACGTCACCGACGGAATCGCCCGGTAGTCCGCACGGGCGGCGAGGCCGGCAACGTCCGCCGCCGCCACGCGGCCCTGGTACTTGCCCACGTGGGTGAACATCGCCACGCCGGTCACGTCGCCGATGGCCCAGACGCCGTCGGCGGCCCGTAGGCGCTCGTCCACCCGCACGGCCCCGTCCTCGATCTGCGCGCCGAGCTGCTCGAGCCCGAGGCCGTCCCCGTTCGCCCGCCGGCCGGTGGCGACGAGCAGCCGTTCTGCCTCGACAGTCTCGCCGCCCGCAAGCCGAAGCCGCACGCCGGGCTCCGCCCGCTCGATGGTCACGCCCAGCCGCAGCTCGATCCCCTCGTCGGCAAACGCCGCGGCGAGCAGCTCGGACGCTTCCTCGTCGTCGCGCGGCAACAGCCGCTCGGCGATGTCGAGCACGGTGACGCGCGAGCCCACGCGGGCGTAGAACTGCGCCAGCTCGCATCCCACCGTGCCGCCTCCGAGAACGAGCAGGCTCGCGGGCACCTCGTGCGAGGTCGTGGCCTCGCGATTCGTCCAGTGCGGCGTGTCGTCGAGGCCGTCGACGGGCGGGACGGCAGGGGACGAGCCGGTCGCGACGACGAGCGCGTCGAACGGCAGCTCCTCGCCGTCCACGTCGAGCCGGCCGGGAGCGACGACGCGCCCCGATCCGCGCACCACGCCGATTCCGCGGTCGACGAGGAACGTGACGTGATCCTCGTCGTGGAGGTTGTCGATCACCTGGTCGCGCCACCAGAAGATCCGGTCGACGTCGGGATTGCGGTTGACCGCCTCGGCGGCGCCCGGTGTCCGCCGCGCCGACGCCACCAGCTCGGGTGCGCGCAGGAGCGTCTTCGACGGCATGCACGCCCAATAGGTGCACTCGCCGCCGAGCAGCTCCCGCTCGACGATGGTGATGTCGACCGTGTCGTCGTAGCTCCGAAGCGCGGCGGCGAACGCCTCGCCGGTCGAGCCGCCGCCGAGGACGACGACGCGTCTGGGCACGGGGTTCAGGCCTCGGCCCGCACCGCGAGGGCGAGGGCGAAGTCGCCCCGCGCATCCGTCCACCAGCGGTGCAGCCGCAGCCCTGCCGTTTCGAGTTCGCTCTCGATCCGCTCGCGCCTGAACTTCGAGCTGATCTCCGTCCGCATCTCCTCGCCCGCGGCAAACTCGATCTCCAGGGCGAGATCGCGGATGTGCACGCGCTGGTCGCGCACGGAGCGCAGCAGCATCTCCACCCACTCGTGGTCCGGGTCCCACCGCGCGACGTGCTCGAAGCCGCCGGGATCGAAGTCCGCGTGGAGCTCCCGATTCAGCACGTCGAGGACGTTCCGGTTGAACGCGGCGGTGACGCCGGCGGGATCGTTGTACGCCGCTTCCAACCGGGACACGTCCTTGACGAGATCGAGCCCGAGCAGGAGCCCGGCGTCCCGGCGGAGATCCCGGGCGACGCGGGACAGGAAAGCGGCACGCACCGCGGGCGGGAGGTTGCCGATCGTGCTGCCGAGGAAGGCGATCAGGCGCGTGCCCGTTCCGGGAAGGCGGTCGAGCTGCTCGAAGTCGCCGACCACCGCGTGGACGTCCACGGTGGGGTACTCCCGCGCGAGCTGCGCCGCCGCCGAGCGGAGGAACTCCTCGCTGTAGTCGAAGACGACGAGGCGCTTGAGCGTGGCGGCGCGCATCATCGCGTCGATGAGCAGCCGGGTCTTCTCCGAGGTGCCGGACCCGAGCTCGACGAGCGTGTCCGCGTGGACGGCGGCGACGATCTCGTCGGCGTGGCAGCGGAGGATCTCCCGCTCCCGGTCGGTCAGGTAGTACTCCGGTAGTCGGGTGATCTCGTTGAAGAGCTCGGAGCCGCGCTCGTCGTAGAACCACTTCGGCGGGAGATCCTTCGGCTCGAGGCTGAGGCCGACGAGGACGTCGCGCTCGAGCGCGGCCCGCCGGTCGTCCGGCCCGATCAGGACGTCGACGTTGACCGTGGCCGCGCCGCGCCCGTCAGGCATCGCGAGCGCACCTGAAGCCGGAGAAGATCTGGCGCCGCTGCGGAAAGTCCCAGTTGCGGAACGTGGAACGGATCGCCGTCGGATGGACGGCCCACGAGCCGCCGCGGAGCACCTTGTACTCCGGGCCGAAGAACGCCTCGGAGTACTCGGGATACGGGAACGCCCGGAATCCGGGGTAGCCGCGGAAGTCGGACGACGTCCACTCCCAGACGTCGCCGATGAGTTGCTCGGCGCCCGTGGGAGCGGCTCCCGCACGGTACGAGCCGACGGCGGACGGCCGGAATTGCTGGGGATGCGCGAGGTTTGCGTGCTCCGGCTGCGGCCAGTCGTCTCCCCAGGGAAAGCGCCGCTTGCGACCGGCGTCCATCGACGCCGCGCGCTCCCACTCCTCTTCGGTCGGAAGCCGTTTGCCGGCCCAGCGCGCGAAGGCATCGGCCTCGTACCAGGACACGTGCTGGACGGGCTCGCCCGGCGGCAGCTGCTCGACGTGGCCGAACCGGATCCGTGACCACGAGCCGTCCCCCTCGCGCCGCCAGAACGCGGGGTGCTCCGCGCCTTCCTCCCGGCGCCATGCCCAGCCGCCGGCGCTCCACAGACGTTCGTCGTCGTAGCCGCCGGCGTCGACGAACGCCAGGAACGCCCCGTTGCTCACCGGCGCCGTGTCGATCCAGAAAGGCGATGTCTGGGCCCCGTGCGCGGGGCGCTCGTTGTCGTACGCCCACGGGTCATCGCTCGTCCCGAGCACGAACGAGCCCCCGTCGACGAGGGTCTCGGAGCGCTCCGGCGGTTCGGGGGGCCGAGCCGCGGTCGGGTGCGTCGCCGGCAACGGGTACTCGGCGTCGCGGAGCTGGAGCGTGGCGAGCATGGTCTCGCAGTGCTGGTGTTCGTGCTGGACCACCATCCGGTAGACGAAGCCGTCGGCAAGCAGCGGATCGCCGCCGTCGAGGTCGATGCGGTCGATCAGGCCGACCGCGCGCTCGCGGACCTCGGCGAGGTACGCGCGCGCCTGCGCGGGGCTCATCAGGCCCAGCTCCGCGCGCTCGATGCGCGGGTGGTTGAAGGCGTCGTAGAGGCCGGCGTACTCGGGAACCATCGGCTCTGTCCCTGCGAGACGCTGCAGCAGCCAGAGCTCCTCGAAGACGCCGATGTGCGCGAGGTCCCAGCTGAGCGGCGACATCAGCGGCGAGTGCTGGCAGGTGAGCTCGTCGTCGGCGAGCGGCTCGAGGAGCTCGAGGGTCCGCTCGCGGGCGGCGGCGAGCTCGACGGCCAGGGCCGCCTTGACGTCGGCACGCGTGACGGCCATGGCGTCGGTCATCGCTGGGAGTCCCTATCGCTCCGAATTCGTTACGCCTAGACGTCCGGATCGGACTGCGAGGCTCGGGGGGATGGCCGAAAGTGTGGCACGTCCGGGGTGCCCTGTGCGAGCATCGCGCGCTCATGCGGGCCCGGAAGGACGTCCTCGTCGTCTGCCCGCAGGAGCGGGACCTCAGCGCGGTCCAGGCGGCCGGGCTCGACGGCCGCTACGGCGTCCGTTTCGCGGGGCCGGACCTCGACGCGGTCGAGCACGTCGACGCCGCTTCGCTGCTGGCGGAGCTCGAGGCCATCCCGGCGGACGCCGTCGTCGCGTCGAAGGATCGCTCGGCGCTCCTCGCGGCGGTGCTGGCCGAGCGACGCGGCCTGCCCGGACCGCCCGCTTCGGCCGTGGTTCGCTGTCAGCACAAGCCGACCTCGCGCCGCCTGCAGGAGACCGCGGTTCCCGACGCAACGCCGCGCTTCGCGGTGCTCGTGGGCGAGCCGCCGCCCTTCCCGCCGCCGTTCTTCGTGAAGCCCGTGGTCGGACGGCTCTCCGAGAACGCGCGGCGGGTCGACTCGCTGCAGGAGCTCTCGGCGCTTCCGCCCGAGCCGGACTACGGCGAGGGCTGGGCCGACATCGCAGCCCTGGCCGGGTTCCCGGCGCGCGCGGCACACGGATACATCGCCGAGGAGCTGCTCGTCGGGGACGAGGTGACGCTCGAGGGCTTCGTCCGTCGCGGGCAGGTGACCGTGATCGGCGTCACCGACTCCGTGAGGTACCAGGGCACGAACAGCTTCGAGCGCTTCGAGTACCCATCGCGCCTCGGGCGTGACCGGCAGGCCGAGCTCGGCGACGTCGCCGCACGGCTCCTACCGGCGCTCGGCTTCGACAACGGCTTCTTCAACGTCGAGCTGGTGGTGCCCGCGGGCGGGCCGGCTCAGATCCTCGAGGTGAACGGCCGCATCGCCTCGCAGTTCGCTCCGCTCGTCCAGGCCGTGCACGGCCGCTCGACGTACGACGTCCTCTTCGCGCTCGCCGCGGGCGAGGATCCGGGCTGGACGGACGAGCCGCGCGAGGGCGTCGCCGTCAGCTACGTCATGCGCGTCTTCGAGGACGCCTTCGTCGCCGGGGTTCCCGATCCGGAGGACGGCGTCGAGATCCTCGTGCGGCCCGGCTCGCGGCTCGCCGTCCAGGGTGTGAACGACGCGCAGAGCTACCGTCTGGCGATCTTCGTCGAGGCCGGCGAGACGCGCGAGGAGGCGGTGGGGCGCTGCCTGGCGCGGGCCGAGGAGTTCCGCCGGCGCTTCGACCTCCGGCCGCTGCCGACCGCCGCATCCGCGCCGCCGCGACGGCCGCCTGCCCGTAGCTGACCTCAGCTCGTCGGGCGCCAACCGGCCGAATAGGCTGGCGACCGCATGGCTCAGCCGCCTGCAAGCCCGCTCCTCGTCGACCTCTACGAGCTGACGATGGGACAGGCCTACCTCGACGCCGGCCTCGCGGACAGACAGGCGACCTCCGAACTCTTCTACCGCACGCTGCCCCCCGGCTGGGGCTACCTGCTCGCCTGCGGGCTCGAGTTCGCCCTGGGATACCTCGAGCAGCTGTCGTTTTCGGACGACGAGCTCGCCTACCTTGAGTCCACCGGCCTGTTCACGAACCCGTTCCTCGACCACCTTCGCGGGCTGCGCTTCACGGGGACGGTCCGCGCGATGCCGGAGGGGACGCTCTTCTTCCCCGGCGAGCCGGTGCTCGAGGTGACCGCACCGGTGATCGAAGCGCAGCTCGTCGAGACGGTGCTCCTGAACGAGCTCCACTTCTCGTCGCTGATCGCCGGCAAGGCGGCCCGCTGCGTCGACGTCGCCGAGGGCCGCTCGCTCGTCGACTTCGGCCTGCGCCGGGCCCACGGAGGCGAGGCCGGCCTGAAGGCCGCCCGCGCGGCCTTCCTCGCCGGCTTCGACGCCACGAGCAACGTGCTCGCCGGGCGCCGGTACGGCATCCCGACGGCGGGAACGATGGCGCACTCGTTCGTCGAGAGCTTCACGAGCGAAGAGGCCGCATTTCGCGCGTATGCGCGCTCGTACCCGAACCACTCGATCCTGCTCGTGGACACGTACGACACGCGAGAAGGCATCCGCCGTGCGGTCGAAGTCGGTCGGGAGCTGGCTGCCCACGGATCGCGCCTGACCGGTGTGCGCCTCGACTCCGGCGATCTCGTCGAGCTCAGCCGCGCAGCGCGTGCGCTCCTCGACGAGGCCGGCTTCGAGGACGCGGTGGTCTTCGTCAGCGGCGGGCTCGACGAGCGCGACATCGCGGCGCTGCTGGCGGCCGGGGCGCCGATCGCCGGCTTCGGTATCGGCACGAGGATGGTGGTCTCGGCCGACGCACCGTACCTCGACATGGCGTACAAGCTGGTCGAGTTCGGCGGGCGCCCGACCATGAAGCTCTCGACCGGAAAGGCGACGCTCCCGGGACAGAAGCAGGTCTGGCGCGTCGCGGCCGACGAGGATTTGGCCTTCGACGTCGTGGAGCGGGAAGGGGCGCCGGGCCCGGATGGGGCCGAGCCGCTGCTGGCTGAGGTCATGCGGGACGGGCGCCGCCTCGTCACCGACTCCCTCGAGCGCGCGCGGGAGCGCGCCGCAGCCCAGCGTGAACGCCTGCCGACCGAGCACCGCCGCCTCGACGCGGCGCCGTACGAGGTCAGGACCGGCCCCGCGCTCCGGGCCCTCGCCGACGAGGTTCGGGCGACGGCCGGACGGGTTAGTGCGGACCGTGCTCGCCCACGTACAACGTTGGAGCCAGAAGGGCGACGGCCGCGAGAAGGCTGAGCGCGTTCACCCACCAGATAAGGCCGTCGCGCCGGAGCACGAGCACTGCCAACGCGCCGAACGTGAGAGCGATCCAACCCGAGACTGACGGAGCAGCCGCATGGTGCCCGAGTATTGGCGAGGTTCACCAGCCGGGAAACCAATTTCCGGCGACGACGGCGCCTAGCTACCAACTGCTACGAAACCCCCAAAACCCAGCGCCCGGGATCGCTCAAACGCGAGTGCCAGGTCCTGTCGACGGGAATGGGTGTGTAATGCGGACAGTGACACGATTCCGCGACCGGAGCGACGCCGGTCGTCAGCTCGCGGCCCGGCTCGAGGAGTACCGCGAGAACGCCGGAACGATCGTCCTTGCCCTCCCGCGCGGCGGTGTTCCCGTCGCGGCCGAGATCGCGCGCGAGCTCGGCGCGCCGCTCGACGTCTTCGTCGTCCGCAAGCTCGGCGTCCCCGGCCACGAGGAGCTGGCGATGGGCGCGCTCGCGACGGGCGGCGCGCGGGTGCTGAACCGCGAGGTGGTCGCCCGCATCGGGATCTCGCCGGAGCAGCTCGAGCGCGTCACCGCGAGGGAACGCGACGAGGTGGTGCGGCGGGAGCAGCTGTACCGGGGCGACAGCCCCGCCCCCGACCTCCGGAGCCGGACCGTGATCGTCGTCGACGACGGCCTCGCCACGGGAGCGACGATGCGCGCCGCCGTCGCGGCGCTCCGCCAGCAGGATCCGGAGCGCATCGTCGTGGCCGTTCCGACCGGCTCCGCGGACACCTGTGACGACCTGCAAGCCCACGCCGATGACGTCGTCTGCCTCGCGACCCCGGATCCGTTCCTCGCGGTCGGGTTCTGGTACGACGACTTCGGACAGGTCTCCGACGAAGAAGTGCGGTCGCTGCTGGGGGCGGCCGCGACGTGACCGCGACCTCCGTCGTCGTTGCGACGCAGGACGCGGACCTCGACGGCGACCTGACCGTTCCCGACCAGGCGAGGGCGCTCGTGCTGTTCGCCCACGGCAGCGGCAGCAGCCGTCGCAGCCCGCGAAACCGTGCCGTGGCGGAGGTGCTGCAGGCGACCGGCCTCGCGACGCTCCTGTTCGACCTCCTGACGCCTGCGGAGGAGGAGGTCGACCTCCGCACGCGGGAACTGCGCTTCGATATCGAGCTGCTCGCGCGCCGGCTCGGCGCCGCGACGGACTGGGCGGACCGGCAGCCGGAGCTGCAGCCGCTGCCGGCGGCCTATTTCGGCGCCAGCACCGGCGCCGCCGCCGCACTCGTCGCCGCGGCGGACCGGACGGCCGTGCGGGCGATCGTGTCCCGCGGAGGGCGGCCCGACCTCGCCGGCGGCCGGCTCCCCCTCGTCCAGGCACCGACGCTGCTCATCGTCGGCAGCCGCGACGAGGTCGTTCTCGACCTCAACCGCAAGGCGGCCGCGCAGATGCGAGCGCACGTCGAGCTCGAGATCGTCGACGGAGCGACGCATCTCTTCGAGGAGGCCGGCGCGCTCGAGATCGTCGCGGGCCTCGCCCGCGACTGGTTCCTACGCCGGACTTAGGTTGCTGCTGAGCCGGCCGTGCACGCGCCGGCAGACCTGCCAGACGACGAAGCTCCCGACCACCGCGGCAGCGGCGAAGATCACCAGGAGCTGGGCGGACAGCGCGAACGCGACGGCGGCCGACGTCTTCACGCCCGACGCCACGAGGACCGCCGCGCCGGCGCCTACCTGCGTCGCCGCGCCCGCCGGCGCGATCGGGAGCGCGCTCGACGCCGCGGCGCCGGTGAGGAAGAGGAGGGCGAGCGGGAACGAGAACCCGATACCCAGCGCGCCGAGCAGGAGCAGAAGACCGACGCTGCGGACGAGCCACGACCCCGACACGAGCAGGCCGGCCGACAGCGCGTCGCGCGAGTTCGTGACGTGGTCGGCAAGCCACCGCGAGACGCGGAAGCGGCTGAGCCGCTTGCTGCGCGTCAGGCGCGGCAAGGCGAGCAACAGGACGGCCGCACCGACGCCTGCGGCCGCGACGACCGCCAGGCCCGCCCGCAGAGGGCTGTTCGAGGCGAAACCGGCGCCGGTCGACGCGAGCGGCGCGAGGGCCACGGCGTCCACGAGTCCGAGCAAGAAGAGCGAGAGGCACAGGGTCTTGACGCAGGACCGGCAGCCCGCCTTGCGGGCGACTGCGATGCGAACGACGTCGTCGAAGCGGCCGGGGAGCGCGACGCCCGTCACGCAGGCAGCGCTGCCGGCGACCGCCAGCGCGACCGTGCCGGGTCGCTCCTCGCTCGCGAACAGTCGTTGCCACCCGAACGCCTTGATTCCACAGCCGACGAGGAAGAGCAGGCCCGCCCCGACGGCGAGCGCCGGGTTGGCCCGCTGGAGCGGCCAGCCGGTGCCGGCGACGTGTCGGGCGGTGAGGAGCAGGGCGCCTGTCGCCAGAAGCCCGAACGCGAGGTTGATCCCGAGCCGGACTCGCGGTCGCCGCCAAGCTGCCACGAATCGGCCCGAGATCAGCGAGAGGGTTTGCGTCACAAGAGAAAAAGCCGGGGAACCCGGCCGATTCGTAGGAGCCCCAGCGTAGCAAGGTCCACGGCCGGCTTCCGCGAGAACCGCGGACGACGAGCCGATCGGCCAGGCAGGACCATCCCTACGGGGTAGGGTCGCGGACGGTGGACGTTCCCTCCGGCCATCCGGTCAGGCATTCGTTCCGCAGCGTCTCCATCCTCCCGAGATGACATCTCGAACAGTTCCCGCCGGCGTCGAAGTCCTAACAACGGCCGACTCCGAGGTCCTCCCGGGCGACGCACTCGCGCTTGTCGCCGCGCTCGAACGCGAGCTTCTGGGAGGACGGCGCACGCTCCTCGAACGCCGCCGGGAGCGACAGGCGGAGCTCGACGCCGGCCGGCTCCCGGACTTCCTGCCGGAGACGCAGGAGGTGCGCGACGGCGACTGGCGCATTGCCGAGCCGCGGCCCGACCTCACGAGGCGGCGGGTGGAGATCACCGGTCCCGTCGAGCGGAAGATGATGATCAACGCGCTCAACTCGAACGCCGACGTCTTCATGGCCGACTTCGAGGACGCGAACTCGCCGACCTGGCATAACGTCGTCGAGGGGCAGCGCAACCTGCGCGACGCCGTCCGGCGGACGATCTCGCTGGAGACGCCGGACCGGAGCTACCGGCTCGGCGAGCGAACGGCGACGCTCGTCGTCCGGCCGCGAGGCTGGCACCTACACGAGCGCCACGTCCTCGTCGACGGCGAGCCGGTATCGGCAAGCCTCTTCGACTTCGGCGTGGCTTTCTTCCACAACGCCCGCGAGCTGCTCGAGCGCGGGTCGGGCCCGTACTTCTACCTCCCCAAGCTCGAGAGCCACCTCGAGGCACGCCTCTGGAACAGCGCGTTCGAGCTGGCGCAGGAGCTGCTCGGCGTGCCGCGCGGCTCGATCCGGGCCACGGTGCTGATCGAGACGATCCTGGCCGCGTTCGAAATGGACGAGATCCTGTTCGAGCTCCGCGACCATTCGGCCGGCCTCAACGCGGGCCGGTGGGACTACATCTTCAGCGCGATCAAGAAGCTGCGCGCGCACTCCGACTCGCTGCTCCCCGACCGGCCGCAGGTGACGATGACCGTGCCCTTCATGCGCGCATACACGGAGCTACTCGTTCGCACGTGTCATCGGCGCGGCGCGCACGCCATCGGCGGAATGGCCGCGTTCATCCCCTCGCGGCGCGATCCCGAGGCGAACGAGCTCGCGCTGGCGAAGGTTCGCGAGGACAAGGTTCGGGAAGCCGGGGACGGCTTCGACGGCACCTGGGTTGCGCATCCGGACCTCGTGCCGACCGCCGCCGGCGTCTTCGACGACGTCCTCGGCGACCGGCCCAACCAGGTCGACCGGCTTCGCGACGATGTGCGCGTGACCGCAGCCGACCTGCTCGACGTCCGCGTCCCCGGCGGCCAGATCACCGAGGAAGGGCTGCGGCTCAACGTCTCGGTCGGGATCAGGTACCTCGCCTCGTGGCTCGACGGCGTCGGGGCGGCCGCGATCGACAACCTGATGGAGGACACCGCTACCGCGGAGATCTCGCGGGCGCAGGTCTGGCAATGGGTGCGCGCGGGGCGCTTCTCGAAGGCGCAGGTCGAGGCCGTCATCCGGGACGATCTGGCTCGTCTCGGGCCGGGGTACGAGCAGGCGGCCGAGCTCTTCGAGCGCGTCGTGCTCGCCGACGAGTTCGTCGAGTTTCTGACGCTCCCGGCTTACGACCTGCTGCCCTGACGGGAGCTATCGTCGGACCATCGACACCGCGACGACGCAGGTCAAGCCATCGCCCCTCGGCCTGAGCGAGGCCGAGGCGCAGCGGCGTCTCCGCGCGCGCGGCCCGCTCGAGCCGCCCGCGTCGAGCCGGTCGTACGCCAGCATCGTCCGCGCCAACGTCTTCACCGTGTTCAACCTGATCCTGCTCGTCGCCGGCATCGCGACGATCGCCTTCGGAAAGGTGGAGGACGCGCTCTTCATCGCCATCCTCGTGCTCAACTCGGGCATCGGGATCTTCCAGGAGGTGCGGGCGAAGCACGCGCTCGACCGGCTTGCTGCGCTCGTCGCCCCGACGGCGACGGTCGTCCGGGACGGCAGGCCCCGCCGAGCGCCCGTCGAGGAGCTCGTCGTCGACGATCTCGTCCAGCTCCAGTCGGGCGACCAGGTCGTTGCCGACGGCACGCTCGTCGCCTCGGAAGGCCTGTCGCTCGACGAGTCGATCCTGACCGGCGAATCGGACCCGGTTCGCCGTGCCAGGGGCGAGGAGGTCCGTTCCGGGTCGTTCGCAGTCGAGGGCACGGGGAGCTACGTCGTCATCGCGGTGGGCGACGACAGCTACGCCGCCCGCATCGCAGGAGAGGCACGGGCCTTCCGCCATCCGCGCTCGCCGCTTGAGGCCGCGCTCAACAACCTCCTGTTCGTCCTCGTGGGGCTGATCGTGCCGCTGGGCGCGCTGCTCGGCTACGCCCTCTACAACCGGAAGACGCCGATCAGCGAGGCCGTCCCGACCACGGTGGCCGCCGTGGTGACGCTCGTGCCCGAGGGCCTGATCCTGCTCACGAGCCTCACGTTCGCGGTCGCGGCGCTCCGCATGGCGCAGCGTGGCGCGCTCGCCCAGCAGCTGAACGCGATCGAGTCGCTCGCATCGGTCGACATCGTGTGCCTCGACAAGACAGGGACGCTGACGGAGCCGAGCCTGCGCGTTCTGGAGCTCATGCCTGCGGACGGCGGCGATCCCGACGAGCTGGGCCGCGCGATCGGCCGCTTCGCCGCGAGTGCGACGAGCGCGAACGCGACGCTCGGCGCGATCCGCGAGCGCTACCAGGCGCCGGCCTCGACACCGCGGGCCGAGGTGCCGTTCTCGTCGCGCTGGCGGTGGAGCGGGCTGGAGCTCGACGGCGACGGATACGTGCTCGGCGCCCCCGAGCTCTTCCCGCTGGGGACGCTGGAGGAGCGGGCGGAGATCGAGGCACGGCAGGGCAGGCGTGTGCTCGCGTTCGCCCGCACGGACGCTGCCCTCGTCGGGATCGAGCCCGAGCAGGGTCCCCCGCCGGACGCCCGGCCGCTCGCGCTCGTCGTGCTCGCCGAGCAGCTGCGCCCCCAGGCGCGCGACACGGTCGAGTTCTTCCGCGGTCAGGGGGTCGAGCTGAAGGTGATCTCCGGCGACCGGCCCGAGACGGTCGCGGCGATCGCGCGCGACGTCGGCATCCCGGGCGGCGACCCGGTCGACGGCGACAGCCTGCCCGAGAGCTCCGACGAGCTGCGCCGCGCCGTGCTGGGGAGCGCGGTGGTCGGCCGCATCTCGCCGCAGGGAAAGCGCCGCGTGATCGACGCGCTGCGCGCGGGTGGGCGCTACGTGGCGATGGTCGGCGACGGCGTGAACGACGTTCCCGCCCTCAAGGCGGCGCGGCTCGCGATCGCCCAGGGCACCGGAACGCAGATGGCGAAGAGCGTCTCCGACCTCGTGCTCGTCCAGGGCGACTTCGGCGTCGTCCCGCCGATGGTCGGCGAGGGGCGAAAGGTGCTTCGCAACCTTCAGCGTGTCGCCAAGCTGTTCGTGACGAAGTCGGTGTTCGCGGTCGTCCTGATCATCTCGATCGGGCTGACCGACATCGAGTACCCGCTGCTGCCGCGGCACCTGTCGCTGGCTGCGGCCGTGACGATCGGGCTCCCGGCGTTCTTCCTCGCGCTCGCGCCGTCGACGGGGCCGTACCGGACGGCGGGATTCCTGCGCGAGGTCTCGCGGTTCGCGGTTCCCGCGGGAACCGCGGCGGGCCTCTCCGTCGTCGCGTCCTACCTCTTCTCGCTCGAGGTCGCGAACATGCCGCTCGTCGAGGCGCGAACGGTTGCGACCACGGTGCTCGTCTTCGTCGGCCTCTACCTGATCCTGGCGCTCGAAGTCTCGGGACGGGTCCGCGGCACGGCGGTGTCGACGCTCTGCTTCGTGCTCGCGGTGCTCTACCTGCTCGCGCTGGCCGCGCCGCCGACGCGGCACTTCTTCGACCTCGCCGCGCCGGGGCCCGGGATCCTGGTCATCTCCATCGTCGGCACGGCGTTCGCGGTCGGCTCGCTCTGGCTGACCGACGACCGCTTCGTCCCGGGCCGGGGCGCCGCAATCGCAGCAGGCGAGTAAGGAACCGGGGGGCGATTGACTCCCCCAGACCCCTCCCTAGCTCCTGTCGCCTTCGGCTCGGTCGCTTTGAGTTGACGCGCTGCAACCCCGGGCCGGCATAGCCGGCCTCTGCCGATACGACCAGGCCCGGTTCGTACTTGCGCCGTCCGACGCGGTTTGGATATTGTCCAGCACTTCGGTCGAGATGCTCGGAAGATAAGGAGAGGCTATGCGTCTTATTTGGGTTGCTTTGGGCATGGTTGCGGCCGCCGCTGTCGCGGCACTCGCCGTTTTCGGCGGCGCGGCGGCCAGCGCGGCGCCGCAGTCGAACGCCGTCGCCCTCGTCGCCTACTCGACGCCGAAGGATGCTTACGGCAAGATCATCTCCGCCTTCGGCGGCGCGTCGTCTGGAAAGGGCGTGTCGTTCACGC
>JBKPNC010000077.1:0-20421 GCA_046732435.1 Actinomycetota bacterium | reverse complement strand
GGAGTCGTCCTCGTGCGCCCTGGGCGCACCGAAGAGCGCAAGCACCCCGTCCCCGGTCAGCTGCGCAACGGTCCCGCCGAGGCGCTCCACCTCCTCTCGCATCAGGCGGACGACGTCGTCGAAGAGGAACTTCGAGCGCTCGGGGCCCAGCCGCTCGGCGATCGCCGTCGAGTCAGAGACATCCGCGACGAGGACCGAGACGATGCGCCGCTCTCCGGCCGCAACGCTCATGGGCGAGTTATAACGCCGCGATGCGCGACATCCGCGGACGCCGCGCGCTCGTGATCGGCGCGACCGGAGGGCTCGGCGCGCCGGTCGCCCGAGCCCTGTCGGCAGAAGGCGCCCAACTCGTCGTCTCGGGGCGAAACGAGGCCGTGCTCGCCGACCTGGCTCGGGAGCTCCACGCGACCCCGATCGTCGCCGACCTCGCGGATCTCACCGCCGTCGAGCGGATCGCCGGCGAGGCGGGGGAGATCGACGTCTTCGTCAACGCCGCAGGAATCATCTTCTACCCCGCCTTCACCGAGCTACCGCGGGAGGAGATCGAGCGCGGCGTCGCCGTCAACCTGACGTCGCCGATGCTGCTCGTCCACCGCCTCTTGCCGGGGATGCTCGAGCGCGGCCGCGGCCACGTCGTCAGCATCTCCTCGCTCGCCGGCTACTCCTACCCGGCCTACCAGGCTGTATACGCGACGACGAAGGCCGCGATCGTCGCGCTGATGCGATCGCTCGACGCCGAGTACCGCGACTCGCCGGTCGGGTTCTCGGTGGTCAGCCCGATCTATGTCGAGGAGGCGGGCGTCTACGCGGACAACGTCGCCCCGCACGGGCTCCACTCCCCGCGGCTGGTCGGCACGGTTACCCCGGACAAGGTCGCGCGCGCGGTGATCAGGGCGATACACCGCGACCTTCCGGAGGTGATCGTGGCCTCGCGGCCGATGCGGCCGGTGTTCGCCCTCGACGCGCTCTCGCCGCGGCTCGGCGCGGCCATCCTCCGCTGGACCGGCGTCAACGAAATGCAAAGGCGGGCCGCCGAGATCCACGGTCAGAAGCCACCGCGCACGTAGCCTGCGTGGGTGGAGAAGAGAACGCTGCTCGTCTGGGGCGGCCTGGCGACGATCTACCTCGTCTGGGGCTCCACGTACCTCGCGATTCGGATCATGGTCGAGACAGTGCCGCCGCTGCTCGGCGCCGGGCTCCGGTTCTTCGTGGCGGGCGCCGTCTTCGCGGCGTGGCTCGTGGCGCGGCGGGGGTGGGGCGCGCTCCGAGTCGGCCGTCGCGAGCTGCTCGCCGCGGCCGGCATCGGCGTGCTCCTGATGGCCGGCGGAAACGGCCTCGTCACGGTTGCCGAGCAGGATGCGCCCTCGGGCCTCTCGGCGCTGATCATCGCCGCGATCCCCCTGTGGGTGATCGTGCTTCGGCTGATCTGGCGTGAACGGATCGCCGCCGTCACGCTCGCCGGGGTCGGACTGGGCTTCGTCGGGGTCGCACTGCTCGTCGTTCCGGGCGGCCGGCCGGAGAATGCGCCGCTCTGGAGCGTCCTCGTCCTGCTCGCCGCGGCGCTCTCGTGGGCGCTCGGCTCGTTCCTGTCCGGCAGGGTTGCCTTGCCGGCCGATGTGATCGTCGCGGCAACGCTCCAGATGCTGATCGGCGGCGTGTTCCTGCTCGTCCTGGCGCTCGTCGCGGGTGAGGCATCCAGCGTCCAGGTCGGCGACTTCTCGGGACGGTCCGTCGCCTCCTTCGCCTACCTCGTGGTGGCCGGATCGCTTCTCGCGTTCACGGCCTACGTGTGGCTGCTGCAGAACGTCCGCATCTCGACCGTCGCCACGTACGCGTTCGTCAACCCCGTCGTGGCAGTCCTGCTCGGATGGGCGATCCTCGGGGAGGACATCACCACGTCCATCGTCGTCGGCGCCACGGTGATCGTGGCCAGCGTCGCGTTCGTCGTCAGGCAGGAGACGACCGCCCCGACCGAAGCGCGGTCGCCCGGCGAGGTCGCCGAGTGCATCGACGCCGCAGAGCCGCACTGACGCCGGCTATAACGCGGTCGTGAGCTTCCTCTCGCTCGTCGCGGCGACCTTTGCGCACGAGCCCGGCGTTCGCGCCCGGCTACCCCATCCCCCAGCGGTACACGTGCGACGGCGCCGGCCGCTCGCCCGCGCTGCGGTGGACGGCACCGCCTCGCGGGACACGATCGCTCGCGCTCGCGGTCGACGACCCCGATGCCCCGTCAGGCACCTTTACGCACTGGCTCGCCTGGGGCCTCAGGCCGACCGTCCGCCGACTGGCAGCCGGGGCCCGCCCTCCGAGGCAAGGCCGGAACAGCGCCGGTACGGTCGGCTACACCGGCCCGTGCCCACCGCCGGGTCCGGCCCACCATTACATCTTCAAGCTCTACGCGCTGTGGAAGCCCCTGCCGTTGCGAGCCGGGGCCTCGCGGAGCTCGTTCGACCGCGCGCTCCGAGGTCGCGTGCTCCGCGTCGCCCGGCTGGTCGGTCGCTACGGCCGTTAGCGCCGCAGCCAGTCGCGGACCCGTTCGACCAGCGACGGCGCCGGTCCGGACCGCTTGACGGCTTCCTCTCGAGCCAGCTCGCGCTTCGCGAACGCCCGCTCGCGCATGCGCCGGGTCGGATAGCGCGGCTTCCAGTAGACCGGCGTCATCCGCCGCCGTACACGGAGATCGGCAGGTCGAGCAGTACGTCGTCGTCCGTTCGCAGCTCCGCCTCGAGCTCCGTCAAGTCAGCTGAGGCACCCGGCTCCGCGCCCAGCAGCCGCTCCTCGACCTCCTCGAGCGTCGCGAGCTGCACGAGCTCCTGCTTGAACGGCTTGGGGAACCGTCCACCGCCGAGGTACCAGCCGTAGAACTTCTTGAGAAAGCCGGTCGCGCGCGCCTCGCCCAGCTCGCGAACGGTCTCGCGCATGAAGAGGATCAGCTCCGCGACGATCTCCGCCCGCGACGGGTTCCGGGCGTCCTCGTCGACGATCTCGCTGAGGGACCATGGATTCCCCTGCGCGGCCCGCCCGACCATGACCGCGGCCGCTCCCGTTACGCCGAGCACCGTCTGCGCCCGCGCCCGCGACGTGATGTCGCCGGAGGCGACCACCGGGACGTCGACGCGCTCCACGAGCTCGGCGGTCAGCGCGTGATCGGCCTCGCCGGTGTACATCTGGCGGGCCGATCGCGGGTGGAGCGTCAGCGAGGAAGCGCCTGCTTCGACGAGGCGGGGGCCGAGGTCGAGACACGCGCGCGAGCCGTCGTCCAGGCCGCGCCGCATCTTCACGGTTACCGGTACCGAGACGGCCTCCGAAACGCTCCCCACGATCGCGCACGCACGGTCGGGATCCTCGAGCAGCGTCGCTCCGGCGCCGGTCTTCGTCACCTTCTTCACCGGGCAGCCGAAGTTGATGTCCACGATGTCGGCGCCGGCGTCCTCCACCATGCGGGCAGCCTCCGCCATGACCGACGGATCCGACCCGAAGATCTGCACCGCGAGGGGTTGCTCGTCCCGCCCGATGCGCAGATAGCCGAGCGTCCGCTCGTTGCCGTGCTGGAGCCCCGCGCAGCTCACCATCTCCGAGCACACGAGCCCCGCGCCGTACCGGCGCCCCTGTCGCCGGAACGCCTGGACGCTGACACCGGCCATGGGCGCGAGCACGACCCGCGTCGGGATCTCGACCGGTCCGATCCACCACGATGAACGAAGATCTACCTGCATAACGCGGGAAAAACGAGCAGAGATGGCCTTGACGGGCCGCCCGCCCGAGGGTACCATCCTGTGTTCGCGACGGCGCCTCCGCGCCGCGCGTTTTGCGTCTAGAGGGGGTTCAGGACCCAGTGCAGAAGGAAGTCATCCTTACGCCGGAAGGCTACGAGAAGCTCAAGCAGGAGATCGAGAACCTGCGGACCGTCAAGCGACGGGAGGTCGCCGAGCGGATTCGGGTCGCGCGCGAGTTCGGCGACATCCAGGAGAACGCCGAGTACGACGATGCGAAGAACGAGCAGGCGCTGCTCGAGCACCGGATCGCGACGCTCGAGGAGCGGCTGCGGAACGCGCGCGTCATCGACGCGGGTGACGTCACGACCGACGTCGTCTCGATCGGCTCGTTCGTGCGCCTCCGCGACGTCGACGCGAAGAAGACGTTCGAGTACCACATCGTCGGTTCGGCGGAAGCCAATCCCGCGGAGAACAAGCTGTCGAACGAGTCGCCGGTCGGCAAGGCGATCCTCGGCCGCAAGAAGGGCGAGACCGTCGAGGTGACCGCGCCGCGCGGCGCGATGAAGTTCAAGATCCTCGAGATCAAGGCGGCCTAGCGGCCATCGCGCACGCTTCGCCGAAGCGATTTCCCGACCGACTCGCCGTCGCGGAGGTTCGCTCCGAGGCAGAAGCACTCGACGCCGGCGCCGAAGCGGCGGACGCACGGCGCGTCGCCGGCCGGGTCATGGGCCGTCGCGAGCACGGGAAGCTGACGTTCCTCGACCTCGTCGATCGCTCGGGGCGCCTGCAGCTCTTCTGCGACGCGGGCCGCGTCCAGCTACCCGACCTCGACCTCGGGGACATCGTCGGCGCGGAGGGACGCCCGACGAAGACGCGGCGCGGCGAACCCTCGCTTGCCGTCGATCGGCTCGAGGTCCTGGCGAGGATCCAACGCCCGCTCCCGGACACCTTCCACGGGGTGCGCGACACGGAGCTGCGCTACCGGCAGCGCTACCTCGACCTCGTCGTCAACGAGGAGACGAAAGGGGACTTCCTCGTTCGCACCCGGATGGTGACCGCGATCCGCCGCTACCTGGACGACAACGGCTTCGTCGAGGTCGAGACGCCGATTCTGCAGCCCCGCTACGGCGGCGGCTTCGCGCAGCCATTCGTCACGCACTACGACCACCTCGACGCGGACTACTACCTGCGCATCGCGACGGAGCTCTACCTCAAGCGGCTGATCGTGGGAGGCCTCGAGCGCGTCTACGAGCTGGCGAAGGACTTCCGCAACGAGGGGGTCTCGTACAAGCACAACCCCGAGTTCACGATGGTCGAGTGGTACGAGGCCTACGCCGACTACGAGGACACGATGGCCCGGATCGAGGAGCTCGTCCCGATGGTCGCCGAAGCCACGCTGGGCGCCACCCGGGTCGCCTTTCGTGGGCACGAGGTTGATCTCGCCGCACCGTGGCGACGGGTGAAGCTCGTGGACGCTCTCGACGAGCTCGGGCTCTGGACGAGGGACGCGGAGGAGCTGCGCGCGAGGCTCGAGGAGCGCGGGACCGACACTGCGCGCGACGGGACATGGGCGCAGCTGATCGACCACGCCCTGTCGGCGTACGTCGAGCCCTCACTCGTCGAGCCGACGATTCTGTTCGACTACCCGATCGAGCTATCCCCGTTCGCCCGGCGGACAGACGACGACCGGATGCTCGTCGAGCGGTTCGAGTACTTCGTCGGCGGCATGGAGCTCGGCAACGCGTTCACCGAGCTGAACGATCCCGACGAGCAGGCCGAGCGGTTCGCCATGCAGGCGGCCGAGGGCGCCGCAGGGGACGCGACCGCGGAGCCCGGCGATCCGGACTTCGTCGAGGCGCTCCGCTACGGCATGCCGCCGACCGGCGGCCTCGGGCTCGGCATCGACCGGCTGGCGATGGTGCTCACCGGAAGGGACACGATTCGGGACGTGATCCTCTTCCCGGCGCTGCGCGAACGGGACTAGGTCGCCCGGGACTTCGCCTTGGCGGCGTACTTCTCGAGCTCAGAAACGAGCTTCGATTTCGAGAACCCCGGAAACGCGGTCACGGCAGTCTCCCAGATCGTCGTGCCGGAGCGTGCGATGACGAAAGCGACGGACGTCGCCTTGCTGGAGACGCCGGCAGCGTACTGCTCATCGCCGTATTTCGGGACGCGCAGCGGCCGGTAGAGCGAGGCTGACACCTTCTTCTTCAGGTACTGGTAGGTGGCGTGCGCGTCCCTCGAGCTCGAGACGACCCCGGCCGCGCTGATGACGACCTCGGTGCTGCGCCCGTTCTTGAAGCGGTACGCCACCCAGGCCGCCTTTCCGTGCACCTTCCGCGGAAGCTTGATGACGCCGACCTTCGTCCCGAACTTCACTCGCTTCGCACCGGAGGGGACATCGGACGCCTTGAGGAGCAGGTCCTTCGGGTTTGTCGCCAGGGCGGCGCCCACCCCGACCGCGGTCACGAATGCGGCGAGGACGACAACGGCGACGAGACGGACTGTCGGGAACGCCACGCGTTGTACACAAGCACACCGCGGCGCCGGTGTCGAGGCCAGGATCGTCAGTCGGCGCTGAGAACGCCGACCGGGCAGGAGACGCCCGTGCCGCCGAGGCCGCAGTAGCCGTTCGGATTCTTCGCCAGGTACTGCTGGTGGTACGGCTCGGCGTAGTAGAAGTCGCCCGCGGGCTCGATCTCGGTGGTGATGTCGCCGTAGCCCGCGGCGTGGAGCTCCTGCTGATAGCGGTCGCGCACGGCCTCCGCTGCCGTGCGCTGCGCCTCGTCGCTCCACAACACCAGCGAGCGGTACTGGGTGCCGACGTCGTTTCCCTGGCGCATGCCCTGCGTCGGATCGTGGGCCTCCCAGAACGCGCGGAGGAGCTCGTCGTAGCCGATGCGATTCGGATCGAAGACGACGAGGACGACCTCCGCGTGGCCGGTCAAGCCGCTGCAGACCTCCTCGTAGGTCGGATTCGGCGTGTAGCCGCCGGCATATCCGACCGCGGTCGTGTAGACGCCCGGCAGCTGCCAGAACACCCGCTCCGCGCCCCAGAAGCAACCGAGGCCGAAGACGGCCTGCTCGAGGCCGTCCGGGAACGGCGGGGCCAGCGGAGTGCCGAGCACGTCGTGGCGGCTCGGGACGGGCATCTGCTCGTCGCGCCCGCGGAGTGCGTCCTCCGCGGTGATTGTCTGGGGCTCGCCGAACAGGAATCTCATTGGTTCCAGCGTAGCGAGTGGCCTCGTGTCAACTCGGGTTGACAAACCGGCGGTCGTCAACCTAGGATGACGGGCATGCCCGAAGCAACGGAACTCGCCGGCGCGACCGGCAGCAGGGACCCGGCGGTCGGCCTGGCCGCGGTCGCGTCGCTGCGCATCCTCCTCGAGTCGCTCGAGGAACTGCAGGTGCAGAACGCTCGCAGCCACGGCTGGTCGTGGCAGCAGATTGCAGCCGCGCTCGGCGTCAGCAAGCAGGCCGTCCACAAGAAGCACGGACCGGGGCGGAGGCTCCTGCGCCGGATCCACTGATGTACGAGGCGATGAGCGAGGAGGCCCGCCGCGTCCTCGGCGCGGCGGAGGCCGAGGCGACCGCGCTCGGGTCCCGGAGCGTCGCTCCCGAGCACATTCTCCTCGGCCTCCTGCAATCGGACGGTGCGGCCGGGGAGGTGCTCCGCGGCCACGGGGTCACGCGAGCGCTCGTCGTCGCCGGCGGTTCGACGAACGGAAGCGGCGAGTCCCGCTTCGATCCGGCGGCGCTCGCCACGCTCGGGATCGACCTTGACGAGGTCGTCGAGCGCGTCGAAGAGGCGTTCGGCCCCGGGGCCCTCGAGCGAACACGAGCGGGTCGCCGGCTCTGCCGGGAGCGCGTATTCACCGCCGCTGCGAAGAAGGCGCTCGACGAGGCGGTGAATGCCGCCCGCTGCGAGCCGGCGGAGCCTGCTCACTTGCTGCTCGGCCTGATCCTGGAACGTAAGAGCCGGGCCGCCGGTCTCCTGCGTGACCGCGGTGTCTCGGAGGGCGTCGCCCGGTCGGCGATCGGCAAGGCGCGGGCCGCCTGATGTTCGAGCGCTTCGCCGAACGAGCTCGCCAGGTCGTCGTCCTCGCGCAGGACGAAGCCCGCGCTCTGAAGCACAACTACATCGGCACCGAGCATCTGCTGCTCGGCCTCCTCCGTGAGGAGGAGGGCCTTGCCGCACGCGTTCTCTGGTCCCTCGACATCACCGTCGACGAGGTCAGAGCCCAGGTGGCGCGGATCGTCGGTCAGGGCGACGAGGTGACGGCCGGGCAGATCCCGTTCACGCCGCGCGCGAAGAAGGTGCTCGAGCTGTCGCTGCGCGAGGCGGTCTCGCTGGGACACAACTACATCGGCACCGAGCACATCCTGCTCGGTCTCGCGCGTGAAAACGAGGGTGTGGCTGCCCGCATCCTGCTCGACTTCGGCGCGGACGCGGAAAAAATTCGCGGCGCGGTCAGGCGCCAGCTCGGGGGCGCCGCAGTGTTCGGCGTCAACGACGCGCCGGCGGTTCGCTCTGACCATGTCGAGCGCGAGCGGCCCATTGTCGGCGCCAACGCGGCGCTGCTGGCGACCATCCTTGCCGTCGCGTTCGGCATCGGCCTGCTGGCCGGCTGGCTGATCTGGGCCTAGGTCCATAGGCTCGTGCGGCGCCAGCCGTTCGAGCCAGTCGTCAAAGTCCTGGATCAGTCCCGGGTAACCGGACGAAGCACAGGCGTCCGTCGAGCCCTACCGACTCCGAACACAACTTAAAGCGACCGAGCCGAAGGCGACAGGAGCTGGGCGTCTCGAACCACAGGTAGTCCGTCGCGTGCTTCACGCCTCGACCGGCTCGAAGAGCTCGGGAGCGCGCATCGACGCGACCACGTCGTCGAGAATGGCGTCCAGGTCGTGCTCGGGGACCCAGCCGATCGCGGCGCGGATCTTCTCGATCGACGGCACGCGGTGGAACATCTCCTCGATCGCGCCATGAGGGAAGACCTGGTCGTAAGGGACGAGCACGATCTCGGAGCTCGACCCCACTTTGGCGCGGACGCGCTTCGCGAGCTCGCCGATCGCGACGCGCTCCTGCGATCCGACGTTGTAGATCCCACCGCTCGTCGCCGGCTCCTCGAGCAAGCCCTTGAGCGCGCGGACCGAGTCGGCCACATGGCAGAAGCAGCGCGTCTGGGTGCCGTCGCCGTGAACCTCGAGCGGTTGCCCCGCGAGCGCCGCCGCCACGAACCGGGGAACGACCATCCCGTACTGGTCGCTCTGGCGCGGCCCCACCGTGTTGAACAGGCGCGCGATCACGCAGTCGAGACCGCGTTCCTCGTGCCGCGCGAGCGCGAGGAACTCGTCCATCGCCTTCGAGTCGGCGTACGCCCAGCGGCGGGCGGTAGTCGGGCCGTAGATGCGGCTGGCGTCCTCGCGGAGGGGTTCCTCCTCCTGATGGTCGCCGTAGACCTCCGAAGAGGACGCCACGAGCACGCGCTTGCCGAAGCGATCGCAGTAGTCGAGGACGTTCTCGGTGCCGCGCACGTTTGTCAGCAGCGTCCTTCCGGGCTGCTGGACGATCAACTGCACGCCGACGGCGGCGGCCAGGTGGTAGACGACGTCGCACTTGTGGACGAGCTCGCTGACCACCGCAGGCGAGAGCACCGATTCGACCACCAGATGGAAGTCCCGGTGGTCGTTCAGGTGGGCGACGTTCGCCATCGATCCCGTCGAGAGATCGTCGAGCGCGAACACTTCCCACCCCTCGCGAAGGAGCAACTCGGCGAGGTGCGAGCCGATGAAGCCCGCGCCGCCGGTCATCAGCGCCTTTCCTGTCACGCTCATGGCGCAAAAAGCGTACTTAAGAGCGGTGTTGCCCTAGCCGGTCGCCACCGAGGGGTGCGCTACCATTGGCCTACCTCGAACTGCGGGGCCCGCCAGCCCGCAGGCGGATCTGGAAGGAGGAGATCGAGGGTTGTTCGAGCGCTTCACCGAACGGGCTCGCCAGGTCGTCGTCCTCGCGCAGGACGAGGCCCGTGCCCTGAAGCACAACTACATCGGTACCGAGCACCTGCTGCTTGGCCTGCTCCGTGAGGAGGAGGGTCTCGCCGCGCGGGTGCTGGAGTCCCTCGACATCACCGTCGAGGAGGTCAGAGCTCAGGTGGCGCGGATCGTCGGTCAGGGCGACGAGGTGACGACCGGGCAGATCCCGTTCACGCCGCGCGCGAAGAAGGTGCTCGAGCTCGCGCTGCGTGAGGCGCTGTCACTCGGCCACAACTACATCGGCACCGAGCACATCCTCCTCGGCCTCGTCCGCGAGAACGAGGGCGTGGCTGCCCGCATTCTGCTCGACTTCGACGCGGATGCGGAAAAAATCCGCAACGAGATCATCCGCATGCTCTCCGGCCCCGGCCGGCGCCAGGGTGGTGGCGGCGGCTCGCCGTCGGGCGAGAAGTCGAAGAGCTCGAAGCTGCTCGATCAGTTCGGCCGCAACCTGACGAAGCAGGCGGCCGAGGGCCGACTCGACCCGGTCGTCGGTCGCCAGACCGAGATCGAGCGCGTGATGCAGATCCTCTCCCGCCGCACGAAGAACAACCCGGTGCTCATCGGCGAGCCCGGCGTCGGCAAGACGGCCGTCGTCGAGGGGCTCGCCGCTCGCATCGCCTCGAACAACGTGCCGGAGCTGCTGAAGGGCAAGCAGATCTACACGCTCGACCTCGCAGCGCTGGTCGCGGGCTCCAAGTACCGCGGCGAGTTCGAGGAGCGCCTGAAGAAGGTGATGAAGGAGATCACCCAGCGCGGCGACATCATCCTGTTCATCGACGAGCTCCACAACCTCGTCGGCGCAGGCGCCGCCGAGGGCGCGATCGACGCGGCGTCGATTCTGAAGCCGGCGCTGGCGCGCGGGGAGCTGCAGACGATCGGCGCGACGACGCTCGACGAGTACCGCAAGTACCTCGAGCGCGACGCAGCCCTGGAGCGCCGTTTCCAGCAGATCCGCGTGGACGAGCCGTCCGTCGACGAGACCGTTCAGATCCTGCGCGGGCTGCGCGACCGCTACGAGGCGCACCACCGCTGCCGGATCACCGACCTGGCGCTCGAGTCGGCCGCGACGCTGTCCGACCGGTACATCCAGGACCGCCACTTGCCCGACAAGGCGATCGACCTAATCGACGAGGCCGCGTCGCGGATGCGGATCAAGTCGATGAGCGTGCCGCCGCGCTACCGCGAGCTCGAGGACGAGATCGAGAAGGTGCGGAAGGACAAGGAAGCCGCGATCGAGGCGCAGGAGTTCGAGAAGGCGGCATCGCTTCGGGATAAGGAGCGCAAGCTGACGCAGAAGAAGCGCGAGCTGGAGGAGAACTGGCGCGAGAACCAGGGCGAGGAGCAGCCGGAGGTCGGCGAGGAGGAGATCGCGGACATCGTGTCGATGTGGACGGGGATCCCGGTCTTCAAGCTCACCGAGGCCGAGTCGGCGCGCCTCGTGCGGATGGAGGACGAGCTCCACAAGCGCGTGATCGGCCAGAACGAGGCGATCGTGTCGGTGTCGAAGTCGATCCGCCGCGCGCGCGCCGGGATCAAGGATCCGAAGCGGCCGACCGGCTCGTTCATCTTCCTCGGCCCGTCCGGCGTCGGCAAGACGGAGCTTGCGCGCACGCTCGCCGAGTTCCTGTTCGGCGACGAGGACGCGATGATCCAGGTCGATATGTCGGAGTACATGGAGAAGCACTCGGTGTCCCGGCTCGTCGGTTCACCGCCCGGCTACATCGGCTACGACGAGGGCGGCCAGCTGACCGAGGCCGTGCGCCGCAAGCCGTACTCGGTCGTCCTGCTCGACGAGATCGAGAAGGCGCACCCGGACGTGTTCAACATCCTCCTGCAGATCCTCGAGGACGGGAAGCTGACCGACGCGCAGGGGCGCAAGGTCGACTTCCGGAACACGATCGTGATCATGACGTCGAATATCGGCGCCTCGACGATCTCGAAGAACGTCGGCATCGGCTTCTCGATCGGCGACGAGAGCGGGCTCTCCTACGAGGAGATGCGCGACCGGATCATGGGCGAGCTGAAGAAGGTGTTCCGGCCGGAGCTGCTGAACCGGATCGACGAGGTGATCGTCTTCCACAAGCTGACGAAGGACGAGATCAAGCTGATCGTCGACATCCTCATGAAGCGCGTCCGCGAGCAGATGGGCGTCCACGAGGTGACGATCGAGCTCACCGACGAGGCCAAGGATCTCCTCGTGGAGAAGGGCCACGACCCGACCATGGGCGCGCGTCCTCTCCGCCGGGCGATCCAGCGCTTCATCGAGGATCCGCTCGCCGACTTCGTGCTCGGCCGCGAACTCGACGCGGGCTCGACGATCCTGGTCACGCGCAAGGACGACGACGAGGTCGACATCACGCTGATCCCCGGCGCTCCGCCCGAGCCGGTCACCGTCCCACCCGACGAGCCCAGCTCCGAAGGCGACGACGAAGCCGAGTAGCTCGGCCGCCGGCTACGGGCTCTGCAGCACCGCCCGAAGCGGCACGTCGTCCTCGGTCGGGATCCAGTAGCCGGTCCGGCTCGTCCCGTCGCCGAGGAGCTGCCGCCGGATCGGGGAGCAACGGAGTCGTGTCGCCGCGGGAACGACCGCGTCGTCACGCGGACGGATCCACCGGTACGTGTAGCCGAGGAAGATCACCTTCCGCGTGAGCGCCGAGTGGTTGTCGCTTCGCGCGTGCCAGAGTCTGCGGTCGAAGACGACCGCCGTGCCGGGCTTGCCGAGAACCGGAACGGCTTCGCGGGGCCGGATGCCGAGCTCTCGGCCATCGAGACGGTTCAGTCGATGGCTGCCGGGTAGCACGAGCAGGTTGCCCCGATCCGGCTCTGAGACGTCGGTGAGGAAGAACCCGACTTTGACCGACAGCCTCGTGCGAGTGGTACATGTGGATGTTCCAGCCGAGCGCGCCCCAGACGAGCGGGAACGTGGTCGGCAGGTCAAGGAGCTCGAGAAAGGCTTCGTCGCGGGCGACCGCCCCGAGGAGGTGGAGGGATCCGTCCGCGGCGAGCCTTCTCGCCGCTCGCTCCCCGTCGTAGATCCGGTCGACGGCCATGGTGAGCGCGCTGACCAACGCCGGAGACAGCGCATCGTCGACGACGACGAGGCCCTGCTCGTCGAGTTCTGGTTCTGGGCCGTCCGACATGGATCGAAATACGTCGCCGTACGGCGCGGAGGTCCGGAGGTAGGAACCGCAGCCGCGTCGGTGGTGTAATGCGGTCGTGCGACTGATCGCGGTTGCAGCGGCGATCGGAGCCACGGCCTGGCTCGGCTTGGCGGCGCACAACGGGAAAACCGCTCGTGCGACCGGATGCGCTGCCACTCCGATTCACTACCAGCCGACGAAGAACCCGGGGCTCTCGGAGGTTCCCTGGGTGCGGGCGCGGCCAGATCGGATCCACGCGATGGCGCTCCTCGTCTCGTACGTGCCGACGCTGCGCGACGCGCGCGTCAACCGCTCGGGCGGATTGGTGCTCTGGACGCGAGGCGAGCAGATCGTCTGGAAGGTGATCGGATCTGCGGTGAGACCGAGCCTCGTCGCGCGGCAGGTCGGCGCTGGGCGGACGCTCACGGTGCCGCTGCAGGTGGGCGCGCGCGGTCTGCTCTCAGCGCTGCGGTTCCCGGCGGCCGGTTGCTGGCGGCTCACCCTTCGCACGATCCATGGCGCGGCATCCGTCGTCGCGCTCGTCGTTCCCCGACCCGCGAAGCCCGCGTGCGACTCGACCCCGGTGGGCGCCACCGGGCTGGCCGTCGTGCGGCCGACGACGGCTGGAATCGTGGGCCTATGGACCTGGTTCACCTCGACGAACGAGGCGCTGATCTATACGCACGGCGTCGCGCCGAAGGACGTCCCGACAAAGGTGCCGTGGTGGATCCGCCGCGGGTGGGGAGCTCGACTGCACCTCACCGGCATCCGCCTCGACGCGCGCGGGCAGTTCAGGCAGGCCTTCTGGCAGGCGGGCGAACCGGGCAGAGGGCCGAGGGGCTATCAGGCGATGTTCCCGTCGGTCGTGAAGGTGCCGTCGGCCGGCTGCTGGCTGTTCACGCTTCGAACCGGGCGGCTCGCAGGGATCCTCGTCGTTCGCGCGATCGACGGCTAGCCGCCCGGCGGCTGGCAGCCCTGCTGCGGTAGAACGGATCCGTGCGCCGCCTGCACGTCCTTGGACGACGCCCGACTTTTGCCGCCCTTGCGGGGGCGATGTCGATCGCGTTCTCCGCGATCCTCTTCGAGCTCGCGAACGTGTCGCCGGAGACAGGAGCGTTCTTCCGCTGCCTCTTCGCGCTGCCGCCGCTGTACCTGCTCGTGCTCTGGGAGGATCGCCGGCTCGGTCCGCGCCCGCTCCGCGGACGGCTGTTCGCGTACCTCGCGGGCGCGTTCTTCGCCGCTGACCTGATCCTCTGGCATCACGCGATCGAGGCCGTCGGCGCGGGACTGTCGACGGTCCTCGGCAACACGCAGGTGGTTCTCGTCGGCCTGGTGGCCTGGCTGCTGCTCGGCGAGCGGCCGTCGAACCGCTCGCTGGCGTCGATTCCGATCGTCCTCTTCGGCGTCGTCCTCATCTCGGGTGTGATCGGCTCCGGCGCGTACGGCTCGAATCCAGGGCTCGGCGCCGTCCTCGGAGTCCTGACCGCGATCTCGTACAGCGGCTTCCTGTTGACGCTCCGCGAGGGCAATGCGGACCGGCGGCGTCCGGCGGGGCCGCTCTTCGACGCGACGCTCGCGGCGACCTTCGGCGTCGCGCTTTACTCGCTGCCGACCGGTACGGTCGATCTCACGCCGGGCCCTGCCGCCCTCGGCTGGCTCTTGCTGCTGGCGCTGTCGTCCCAGGTGGTCGGCTGGCTGCTGATCTCGATCTCGTTGCCGCGCCTACCGGCCGTCGTCACGTCGATCCTGCTGACGCTGCAACCTGTGGCGACGGTCCTGCTCGCGGCGCTGATCCTGGGAGAGGAGCCCTCCCCGCTGCAGCTCGTCGGCGCCGCGCTGATTCTTTCCGGGCTCGTCCTGACCTCGGCGCGAGGGCGGCGACGGCGCCCGTCGGCGCTGCAGCCGGCCCCGTCGACGGCGGCGCCTCGGAGCAGCGAAGCGTCCTAGCCGCCCAGTCCGCGCTCGAGCTTCTCGAGGCGCTGCTCGATGCGGAGCAGCGTTTGCGTACTCTCTTCACGCTCGCGACGATCGGTCTCCTCCGAGCGGCGGGTCCGCTTGGAGATGAGGACTGAGATCGTGACGCTCGTCAGCGTCGGGATGAGCGCGAGCCCAACGAGCATGAGGCAACCCGCGACGACGCGACCGGCGACGCTGTGCGGGACGACATCGCCGTAGCCGACCGTCGTCACCGTCACGACGGCCCACCAGTACGCAAGGCCGATCGACGTGAACGTGTCCGGCTCGACGAGGCGCTCGAGCAGGCCCGCGACGAGGACGAGGGCGATGGCGGTGCCGATGATCAGCCGCAGCGCGCGCCACACGGTCGCCCGCTCGTAGAACCGCATGAGCCGGGATTCCATGCGGGTGGACATCGACCGACAGTTCGGGGCAGCGCACCGCGACCCTGCCGGCGCCGATACAACTCGGGCCGTGATTGTCTCGCTTCACGTCGCGTCAGGTGCGGCCGCGGGGGCGCTCGCCCGGAGGCAAGGCGCGGCGGTGGCCGCCGGCCTGCTTTTGCACTTCCTGGGCGACCGCGTGCCGCATCACGACGTGGCTTCGCGCAGGTTCGAGATCGCGAGCGGCGGTTCGCTGCTCCTCCTCCTCGGCCTGCGGCGCGGCCTCACCGATCCGGCGGTCGTCGGCGCGGTCGCGTCGTCGGCTCCCGACCTCGAGCACGTCCTGCCCTTCCCTCGACCCGGCGGCCGAAAGCTCTTTCCGAGCCACCGGATCGCCGGCTGGCACCGGTCCGGCGGGCCGACGACCGCGACGCAAGTCCTCGCGGCAGGCCTCCTCGTCGGCGCGCTCCTCGGGCGCCGCTCACCCGCCTAGAGCACGAGCTTCTCACCCGGCGCGGCGGCGCCGTCGGCGAACCGTTCGAGCCGGTACGGCGAGAGGTCGATCGAGGACGATCCGGTGAGGATCTCCTCCGCCACGGCACGCCCCACCGCCGGTGACTGCATGAACCCGTGGCCGGAGAAACCGCAGGCGGCGAAGACCCCGTCGCCGACCCGGCCGAGGATGGGGTGGGCGTCGGGCGTCATGTCGTAGAGACCCGCCCACGCGGACTCGATGCGCGTGCCGCCCGCCGGCGGGAACCGGTGCGCGAGGCGCGCGAGCCGGTCGCCGAAGACGGATGTATCCACCTCCTGGTCGAATCCCCACCTCGGTTCGGGGTCGTTCATTGCGACCACGAGCCGGCGGCCGCGGCGCCGGAAGTGGAAGCCGGTCTCGGCCTCGACCACCATCGGCAGCTCGCCGGGTACGTCGAGCTCTGCGGTGGCGAGGAGCTGGCGGCAGAGCGGCCTGATCGGCAGCTCGACGGCGAAGCCGGCCGCGACCTCGGCCGACCAGGGCCCGCACGCGATCACGTAGACGTCGCCGCGGACGTCTTCGACCGGCGTCTGCTCGAGGACGTGGACGCCCATCTCGCCGCTGCGCCGCACGAGCTCTCGGGCGACGGCTGCCGGGTCGGCGACGCCGTCCTTGCGGCACACGACGGCGGTCAGGACGTCGTCCGTCCGCAGGCCGCGGACGTACGAGGGATCGACGAGCTCGACGGGGACGCCGAGCTCCCGCTGCAGTCGTTGCCGCTCTTCGAGCGCAGCGCGCCCGCCCGGCGTCGTCGCCAGGAAGAGGTAGCCAACCTGGTCGAAGTACGGCGAGCCCAGCTCCTCGAAGAACCGCGTGCTCTCCTGCGCCAGCCGCACCTCGGCGGCCGTCGAGAACTGCTGCCTGACGCCGCCCATCGCTCGGGCCGTCGACTCGCCGGCCACCCGGCCGCGGTCGCACAGAACGACGTCGCGCGCGCCGAGCAGCGCGAGGTGGTAGGCGACGCTGGCGCCGGCGGCTCCGGCGCCCGCGACCACGATCCTCACGGAGGGGAAGCCTCAGCCACGCGCGAGCCGGTAGAGCGACCCGCCGCGTGAGACCGCATAGAGCTCGCCTCGTGCCCCCTCGCCGAACGAGGTGAGCTCGGGCACGCGGAACGGCTCCCGCCGCGTGGAGGTGGCCTGTCCGTTCCGCTGGACGAGGCTCCAGATGATGCCGGTGCACCAGTCGCCGTAGAAGTAGCGACTGCGCATCGACGGCAGGGTCCGCCCGCGATAAACGAAGCCGCCGATGACCGTGCAGTTGCCGCCGGCGTGGCTGTAGACCGCGATCGGCGCGACGAGTTTCCCGGCCGGATTCGGATCGCCGCCCTTAAAGGCGGAACGCCCCTCGTAGATGCTCCAGCCGTAGTTCTCGAGGCCGGGGCTCCGCCGCGGCGTGTAGTCGACCTCCTCCCACCGGTTCTGGCCGACGTCGCCGATCCACAGGTCGCCGGTGGCGCGATCGAACGAGAAGCGCCAGGGATTACGGAGGCCGTAGGCAGCCGTCTCCACGCGCGCCGGCCTTGCGTTGACGTTGATCCGGAGCAGCTTGGCCAGGCGCGTCTGGAGGTTCTGCCCGCGGTTCTCGGGGTCGTTCTCGCTGCCCCCGTCGCCCATGCCGACGTAGAGCCAGCCGTCGGGCCCGAACGCCAGCTGCCCGCCGTTGTGGTTGGCAAATGGCTGGTTGACGAACAGGAGGCGTCGCGCCGTCCCGGGCAGGCCGCGGCGCCCGTTCGAGCGGTACTGGACGACCCGCGTGTCGCCGTTCCGGTCGGTGTAGTCGACGTAGAAGCGATGGTTGCGGCGGTAGTTGGGATCGAAGGCGACGGAGAGCAGCCCCTGCTCGCCGCCGGATACGACCGACCTGCGGATGTCGAGGAAGACCCGCCGGTGGCCGCCGGCCACGACGATGATGCGGCCGGCCTGCTCGACGACGTAGAGGCGTCCCGGCTCCGAGCGGGGGACGGCGAGAGCGACGGGGGAATCGAAGCCCGAGGCGACTCTCGCCAGGCGAACCTGCGGCGCCGCCGAGGCGCCTCCCGCATTCAGAGCGGTCACAGCGACGAGGGCCGCAATTCCCGCGGATGCGGCGAGGAGCACGGCGACGAGCACGAGGCGCCGCATGGCGCTCAAGGTAGCCGCAGCAAGGTTGCTCGGCGGCGGAGAACTAGCAGAACGCCGCGACGTGGAAACCGAAGTCGCGGTGGACGGTGAGGCCGTACGCGCCGTTGTTGCCGAGGATGATCACCTCGGCCACCTGTCCGAACGTCCGCAGCGTCGCCACGCCCTCGGGGGCGTCGTTCCACGTCGCCGGACCGGTGCGGTGACCGCCGACGCTGGCCGTTACGGCGCAGTCGTCGATCGAGCGGTTGAACGTGATGTCGTAGACGCCGGTGTCGACCTTCGTGAGCCCGTTCACGCCCTTCTGCTTGTAGATGGAGCCGTCCGCGTTGACGACGGCGAAGAGGTTGCTCGCGGCCGGGCCGGCGGGTCCGGCGGGCCCCTGCGGCCCGGGCGGCCCTTGTGGCACGACTGACGACGGGAACTTCTTGTTCGCCCCGAGCGGCAACAGCTGGTTGGCCTTTGGCGACCTCGAGGCCTTGATCCCGTTCACCTTGCCGGCGTTCTTCGCGAACGAGACCATGTTGTAGGCCGCGTGCCCGAGCGGCGTCGCGCCGAGGAGCGCGACGGCGAGCGCCGTCGCCGACAGCACGAGCGGAAGCTTTGCTTTGACCCTGTCCACGGAAGCTTGGACCGTTCTTTCTACCTTGTCCGCCTGCAAGATAGCCTGGAATTCGGACGCCCGCGGGGGATCCCGCGTCTAGTTCGTGCGCGGCGTGAAGGGCCGGACCTGCACCTTCCCGGCCTCGGCGGTCAACGCGCTCGCCTCGGCGACTTCCACCCACGCGTCGGGGAGGTCGACAATCGGCTCCGACACGACCATGACCACGTCGTCCGGGAGCCGTTGCAGCCGCGGGCGTTCCGGGTGGAGGCGCTTGACGGCCTCGACCTCCGCCGAGTGGTAGAGGGTGCGAGACGCGCCCTCGCTCGAATAGCGGACCGCATACAAGCGCTCGCCGTCGGCGATGCCGAGCGACATCTGCAACGGGTGCTCGACCCCGTGCTTCTGCCCAACCTCCTCGACCAGGCCGGCCATGCGCTCGAGCGCGGGGAACGGGTCCTCCTCGAGCCCGAACGTCAGGGCAAGAAAGAACATCAACTCTGAGTCGGTCGTCCCCTCGATGTCCGCGAAGTAGCCGGGATCGACGGCGAGCAGGAGGTCGCGGCGAAGGGCGTGGTGCTCCCGGATCATTCCGTTGTGGACGAAGAGCCAGCGGCGGAACCGAAACGGGTGGCAGTTCGTCTCCTGGATCGGCCCGCTCGTCGCGGCGCGGACGTGGGCGAGAAAGAGCGGCGAAGTGACGTGTTCCGCAAGATCGCGGAGGTTCCGGTTGTTCCACGCCGGAAAGAGGCTCCGGAAGCGGGCGGGCACGAGGCGATCGCCGTACCAGCCGACGCCGAAGCCGTCGCCGTTGGTCGTCTCGGCGCCCCGCTCCGAGTGCAGGCTCTGGTCGATCAGCGAGTGCTTCGGGCGGAGGAGCAGCTCCTCGAGGTGGATCGGCACCCCGTGATACCCGAGCCAGCGACACATCGAGGGGCGACCGTACCACCCTTCGGCACGTTGGTACCGTTGCTTCCGTGGGCCTCGACGCGATGCCGGATCCTTCGGAGCCCGAGCTCTTCGAGGACGCATTCCCGCGGGACGGGTTTCCTCGCTTCGAGTGGACGGAGCGGCCGCCCGACCTCCCGGCTGCGGTCTGGACGACCGAGACGACGCACCGTGACGGCCAGCAGGGCGGGCTGCCGCTGACGGTCGACCAGGGAATCCGCATCTACGAGCTGATGTGCGGCTTCACCGGAGCGAGCGGTGCGCTTCGCCAGGCCGAGTTCTTCGTCTACCGGGACGCCGACCGGCGCATCCTCGAGGGTGCGCTCGACCGCTACCGTGACGGCGCGCCGGTCGAGCCGACGACGTGGATCCGGGCCAGCGCCGCCGACGCCGCGCTCGTCCGGGAGATCGGCGTTCGAGAGACCGGAATGCTCGCGTCGGCGAGCGACTACCACACCTTCTACAAGTTCAAGCCCGGCGGGCGGCGGGGTGCCGGCCGGGCCTACCTCGACGCCGTCCGCGTCGTCCTCGACGCCGGACTGCGGCCGCGCCTGCACCTCGAGGACGCAACGCGAGCGCCGGAGGAGTTCATCGTGCCCTTCGTCGAGGCGGTGATGGAGGTGGCGGCCGGCTATCCGGAGATCCCGCCGCCGAAGTTCCGCATCTGCGACACGATGGGCCTCGGGCTACCGTACGACAACGTCGAGTGGCCTCGCTCGGTGCCGAGACAGGTGCGGCGGCTGCGAGCGGCCGGAGTCGCCTCGGAGGACCTCGAGTTCCACCCGCACAACGACACGCATCTCGTGGTCGCGAACTGTCTCGCCGCGATCCAGGCCGGCTGCGCGGCGATCAACGGGACGCTGCTCGGCAAGGGCGAGCGGACGGGAAACGCTCCGCTCGAGGCCGTTCTTCTCCACGCGGCCGGGATGGGGTGTCTTCCCCGCCTGCCCGACTTCCACGTCCTGAACGACCTCGCCGCTGTATAC
>JBKPNC010000076.1:0-18062 GCA_046732435.1 Actinomycetota bacterium | reverse complement strand
GGCGGAGGTCGAGCGCGCCGAGCGGGCGCTCGACCGGCTGCGGTAGGTCGCGGCCGGGCCCCGCGAGCTAGCGTTCATCCGTGCGCCGCCTCTGGATCGCTCTCGGGATCGTCGCCGTCGCCGTGGGATCGGTCGTCGCCGGATCGCTCCAGGCGTCGCCGCGCGTCGAGACGGTGCTCGCGGCCGGCGACATCGCCAGCTGCGGCGGCGACGGCGACGCCCGGACGGCTGACCTCGTCGCCGGCCAGTCGGGAACGGTGCTCACGCTCGGGAACAACGCCTACCCGGCCGGAAGCGCCGCGGACTTCGCCCGCTGCTTCGGGCCGACCTGGGGACGGTTCAAGAGCCGGATCCGCCCGGCGGTCGGCGCACGCGATTACCGGACACACGCAGCGGCCGCCTACCGCGCGTACTTCGGTATCCCGCGGACGTACTACGCGTTCGACGCCGGCGCCTGGCGCCTGTACGCGCTCGACAGCGAGCGGATCTCGCCGGCGCAGCTCGCGTGGCTTCGCCGCGATCTCGCCCGGCACCCTCGCCGCTGCGTGCTCGCCTACTGGAGCCGCCCGCTGTTCAACTCGGGCCTCGGGGGAGACCAGCCCAGCGTGCGGCCGTTCTGGAACCTCCTTTACCGGGCGGGAGCCGAGATCGTGCTCTCGGGTCAGGCGCCCGACTACGAGCGCCTGACGAGGGTCGACCCGTCAGGCCACTCCGACTTCTTACACGGGCTCCGCGAGTTCGTCGTCGGCACCGGCGGAGCGCGTCGCTCGTTCAAGTCGCAGATCGTCACCGATTCGCGCACACGCGCGGTCGAGTGGTGGGAGCCCGGGGTGCTCCGTCTGCAGCTCGGCCCCAGCGGCTACAGCTGGCGGTTCCTCGCCACGGGCACGCCGGTGCCCGACTTCGGCGGCGAATCGTGCCACGGAAAACCTTCGTGAACCGGACGCGAAGTCATGTAAAGGCTCTGTAAGGGTCGCCGGATCCGGACAACTAACCGCCGAGGGGGGCGTCTACGTATGGGGGTCTACGGAAGCCGCGCTACGCGCGGCTTCCAGCCTTTAACCCCACGGGGGGAATGGCGTTCCCCCCGTGAGCCCCCTCGCAGAACCTAAAGCAGACACGACTTCGCGCGTTGTACCTCCGGCCGGCGAAGCCGGCCTCCGGCGATACGAACTACTGCGGGTTGCCGCCTTGCATTTCGTCGGCCGCTGCTCTCGCTTCGTCGTGCACGCGGCGGCGGCGGGATTCGACGGTTTCGCCGGCTGGTTCGGCCTGGTCTACCGTCGTCTCGCCGGATTCGAACTCTTCTCGCTCGGCGGCGAGGGTTCGCGATTCGTCGAGTTTCCGGCGCAGCTCGTCGGCGGGATCCGCGGGCGCCTCGTACGGGGATGACGGCCGTCGCCGCCGTCTCCGGGCGACGACCAGGGCTGCGACGCCGGCTGCGGCGGCGCCGACCAACGCGAGGCGGGTGCGCACGAGGCGCGATGCTACACTCGTCGACGCTTCCTGCTCCGCCTTCGTGCCGCACCTTCCCGGCGGCACCAGCCGGTGGGGCCGCATGAGACCGAAGGAAGGAGGTACCGGGAAGGTGAATCCGTACGAAATTCTGCTGCTACTCGATCCCGACCTCCCCGAGGAGGGCCAGGCGGAGATCGTCGAGCGCGTGCGCGAGAACGTCGAGCGCGGAGGCGGGACCTGGGAGCGCCAGGAGCCGTGGGGCCGCCGCAAGCTCGCCTACGAGATCAACCACCAGACCGACGGCTACTACCACCTGCTCGAGTTCCAGTGCGAGCCGGCGACGCTGGACGAGATCTCGCGCGTCCTCAAGATCACCGACGGCGTGATCCGCCACCTGGCCGTGCGGCGTTCGCAGACAGGCCCCGCCCGGCCGCTGGCGGCCGTCGCGCCGAGCCGTCAGGATGAGTCCGGGACGGAACCGACGGCAGAGGAGGGAGCCTGATGGCGAACATCAACCGGGTCGTGCTCGTCGGAAACCTGACGCGCGACCCCGAACTGCGCCACACGCCGAGCGGGACGGCGGTCTGCAAGCTGCGGATCGCGGTCAACACGCGCCAGAAGGACCAGGCATCCGGTGAGTGGACGGACAAGCCGAACTACTTCGACGTGACGGTCTGGGGGAACCAGGGAGAGAACTGCGCCCAGTACCTGAGCAAGGGCCGGCCGGTCGGGATCGACGGACGCCTCGACTGGCGCGAGTGGGAGGCGCAGGACGGCACGAAGCGCCAGGCGGTGGAGATCATCGCCGACACCGTCCAGTTCCTGGGCGGGCGGCAGGACGCCGAGCAGGCGCAGTTCGTGCCCGCGAGCGCGACCGCGAGCGCCGACCTCAGCCCCGGCACCGACGACGACATCCCCTTCTAGAAAGGCACGAGCCGACGATGGCACAGCGAGATCGAGACGACCGGCGTCGGAAGCGGGGCGGCGCGCAACCGGCTCAGACGCGCCGGAAGAACTGCTTCTTCTGCCGCGAGAAGATCGAGGAAGTGGACTACAAGAACTACAACCAGCTCCGACGCTACGTCTCGGAGAAGGGCAAGATCCGGTCGCGGCGGATCACCGGAGCGTGTCGCCGGCATCAGCGTCAGGTCGCGGTCGCCGTCAAGCGGGCGCGCGAGATGGCGCTCCTGCCGTACGTCGCGGGGTGAACCGGCCGTGCAGGTGATCCTTCTCTCGGATGTGGACAACGTGGGGCTGCGCGGCGACATCGTCGAGGTCGCCCCGGGCTACGCGCGCAACTTCCTGTTGCCCCGCCGGCTCGCCGAGAAGGCGACGGAGGGGCGCGTCGCCCAGGTTCGCCGCGTTGAAGAGCTCCGCGCGCGGCAGGAGGCACGCACGGTCGAGCACGCACGGGAGATCGCGGACACGCTGACGAAGACGGTGCTCCGATTCGAGGTCAACGCCGGGCCGACCGGTTCCCTCTTCGGGTCGGTGACACCGACGGACGTCGTCGACGAGCTCTGGCGCGTGCGCCGGATCCGGGTCGACCGGCGCAAGGTCGACCTCCCGGAGCCGATCAAGCGCGTCGGGCGCTACGAGATCCCGATCGACGTCTTCGAGGACGTCCGCGTCGACGTGAAGACACTCGTCGTGCCGGAAGGCGGCGAGCTCCCGCCGGAGGAGGAAAGCCCCGTCGTCGAAGCGGCGAAGTCCGAGGACACGCCGCCGGCGGGCGAAGCGGCCCCGACGAACGAGGCTGCGGTAGCCGCGGCGGAGGCCGAATCCGCCGTGCCCGAGCCGGAGGCCGAGCAGCCGGAGCAGTAGCGGTTTCCACAGCCCTATCAACGGGTTGTGGAAATCGAGACAAATTTGTTGCAAAGAGCGGGCGTTTTTCCCCCGCCGACGTCCACCTGTTATGCGAACATACGTTCTATGTTCCCTGCATACAGCCGGCGAAGCGGGGTGGGTCCAGCGGCTTATCCACAGCTTGATCGCGCGAGCGGACCAGGCTTTGATCGCGCGGTGGCGCAGGTCGCCAAGCTTCCAGACGCTGCTCCGGTCCCCCCGCAGAACCTCGAGGCCGAGGAGTCCGTGCTCGGCGCGATGATGCTGTCGCCGAACGCGATCGACACGGTCACGGACGTCGTCGACCCGTCGGATTTTTACCGGGAGAGCCACGCGAAGATCTTCCGCGCGGCGCGAGACCTCTACACGCGCGGGGAGCCGGTCGACGCGATCACGCTCGTGGACGAGCTCGAGGAGCGGGGCGAGCTCGAGGGCATCGGCGGCCGCGTTCGCATCAACGAGCTGGCCGCGCTCGTGCCCGCGACGGCGAACGTCGGGCACTACGCCCGCATCGTCCGCGAGATGGCGACGCTCCGCGGCCTCGTGCGCGCGGGAACGGAGATCGCCCGGCTCGGATGGGAGCGACCGGGCCCCGCCCCGGACCTCGTCGATCGCGCCGAGCAGGTCGTCTTCGACCTGGCGCAGCAACGGGTCGCGAGCGAGTTCGACCACATCGAGACCCTGCTCAAGGAGAGCTTCGAGCGCATCACCCAGCTTTACGAGGCCGGCGAGGACGTGACGGGCACGCCGACCGGGTTCCGCGATCTCGACCGGCTCACGTCCGGTTTCCAGCGCGGGAACCTCGTCATCGCCGCGGCGCGACCCAGCATGGGGAAGTCGGCGCTCGCCATCTGCATCGCGGCCAACCTCGCAGTCCGCATGAACGTCCCCGTGGCGGTGTTCACGCTCGAGATGTCGAAGGCCGAGGTCACCCAGCGGCTGATGTGCTCGGAGGCAAAGGTGGAGTCACAGCGGCTCCGCACCGGGAAGCTCGCGCCCGACGACTGGCCGCGCCTGACGGCGGCCTGCGACAAGCTGATGAAGGCGCCGATCTACGTCGACGACACGAGCTCCGTGACGATGATGGAGATCCGCTCGAAGTCACGGCGCCTGAAGTCGCGAGAGCCGACCCTCGGGCTCGTGATCGTCGACTACCTGCAGCTGATGACGTCCGGGGCGTCCGTCGAGAACCGCGTGCAGGAGGTCTCTCAGATCTCGCGGTCGCTCAAGCTGCTCGCTCGCGACCTCGATGTTCCGGTGCTGGCGCTCTCGCAGCTGTCCCGCGCGGTCGAGCAGCGCCACGACAAGCGCCCGATCCTCTCCGATCTCCGCGAATCGGGCTGCCTCGCCGGCGACTCGCTCGTCTACCTCCCGGACGAAGGGGTGCACAGGCCGATTCGCGAGCTCGAGGGGCGATCCGGGTTCAACGTCCTCGCAATGGACACGGACAGCTGGCAGCTCCTTCCGCGCCGCGTTCTCCGCGCGTTCGCGACCGGCAGGAAGCCCGTCTACCGCCTGACCACGGGTCTCGGGCGCACCATCCGCGCGACGGGGAATCACAAGTTCCTCGCCTTTGACGGCTGGCGGCGCCTGGACGACACCTTCCCCGGCATCCGTATTGCCGTTCCGCGGTCGCTGCCCGGGCCGGATGTGATGTCCCTCACGCATTCGGAGCTCGCGCTGCTCGGTCGGCTCGTCGCCGCGGGCGCCCGCGTCTCGGAGCGCACGATCCACTACCCGGCCAAGAACGCAGTCCTCGCCCGGGCGGTAGAGGCGCTCGCCGCAGACGTCTTCGGAGACGGAATCGAGCTGCGCACCGCGCCCCGGCCGCTCGGCGCCTACCGCGTCGAGATCCGTCCGCGCGAGCTGAACGCACTGTCCGATCGGCGCCGGTGGGGCCTGCAGCCGGGAGTCGGCCACGGCCGTGTCCCCCTCGCGGTCTTCGCGGAGTCCAGCACGTCGGTCGCGGTGTTCCTCCGCCATCTCTGGGCGGACGGCGGCGCGATCTCCGCGGGCGGGCAGAGGCGACGGGCTTCCGTCCGCTTCGAGTGCAGGAGCGAGGCGCTCGCCCGCGACGTCGCCTCCCTCCTGCTCCGTCTCCGCATCGTGGCAGCGGTGCGGCGGATCGATCGCGGTAGAGCGGGCGCTGGGTGTTTCCGCGTCGAAGTTTCGGGACGCCGCGCCGTCGAACGATTCCTCCGCACGGTCGGCGGCGCGGGCGCCCGAAACGGCAGGTCCCGCCCAGTGCGTTCCGACGGGAACGCGCGGCTGTTCCCGTTTCCGCTCTGGCCGCACGCGCAGAGGGCAACGTCGCCGGCCACCTCCGGCCGCGCTCGAGCCGCCGCCGTGGCCGAGATCGTCGGCTCGGCCGAGTTGCTCCGCCTGGCGGCAAGCGACGTTTGCTGGGACGAGGTGGTCTCGATCGAGCCCGACGGAGAGGAGGACGTGTACGACCTCACCGTCGACGACCTGCACAACTTCGTCGCCGACGGCGTCGTCGTGCACAACAGCCTCGAGCAGGACGCCGACCTCGTGCTCTTCATCTATCGGGACGAGCACTACAACCCGGAGGAGTCTCCGGACAAGGGACTCGCCGAGATCATCCTCTCCAAGCACCGGAACGGCCCGACCGGCCTCGAGAAGCTCTCGTTCCTCAGCCGGTACGCGAAGTTCGCCGACCTCGCCCAGCACTGAGGAGGAGGTGATGTCACAAACGGTCTGGCTCGAATCGACGGCGACGACGTACACGGCGCTCTGCGAGGAGTGCCTGGCCCACCCGGCCGATCCCTACGACACCCTCGCCTATCGCGCCGCGAAGGTGTTCGGCTCGCTCCGCGCCGAGGCCGACGTCGGCTTCGCGCGCTGCCGCCGCGGTCACCGCCTCTCGATCCGGCGGGTCGCGCGGGGATCGCCGCAGGCGATGAGGTCGGTTACGTTTCCGGCGTGACCTCCTGCCACGCCGACCGCGTGGAGCTCCCGTGCCGGCAACCGTAATCGTCGGCGCCCAGTGGGGCGACGAGGGGAAGGGCAAGATCGTCGACCTGCTCGCGCACCACTCGGACCTCGTCTGTCGCTATCAGGGCGGGCCGAACGCCGGCCACACGATCGTCGTCGGCGACGAGACGTACAAGCTGCGACACATGCCGTCCGGCATCCTCGCCGGGAAGGAGAGCGTCTTGGGCGCCGGCTGCGTCGTCGACCCGGGCGTCTTCGTGGAGGAGCTGGACGACCTCGAGCGGCGCGCCGTCTCTACCGAGCCGGTGCGGCTCTCCGGCAACGCCCACCTGATCATGCCGTGGCACGTGGCCATCGACCGGGCCACCGAGCGCCGCCTGGGGAAGCTCCAGATCGGCACCACGCGCCGCGGCATCGGCCCGTGCTACGCGGACAAGGCGGCCCGCCTTGGAATCCGAGTCCAGGACCTCCTCGACCTGAAGATCCTGCGGCAGAAGATCGAGGTGGCGCTCGCGGAGAAGAACGTCTGGCTCGAGCGGGTCTACGGCGCGCCGCCGCTCGACCTCGAGGAGATCGCCGAGCGTCACGAGGGCTACGCCCGCCGGCTCGGGCCCTACGTCGCCGACACATCCCTCATCATCGACCAGGCACTGCGCGACGGCCGGTCGGTGCTGCTCGAGGGAGCGCAGGGAACGCTCCTCGACCTCGACCACGGCACGTACCCGTTCGTGACCTCGTCCAACCCGGTGGCGTCGGCGGCCGCCACCGGCGTCGGGATCGGGCCCAACCGGATCGACGCCGTCATGGGCGTTGCCAAGGCCTACGTCACGCGGGTCGGCGAGGGCCCGTTCCCGACCGAGATCGAAGGCTCCGACGCGGACCGCGTCCGCGCCGCCGGTCAGGAGTTCGGGACGGTGACGGGGCGGGAGCGCCGGTGCGGCTGGCTCGACCTCGTCGCGCTCCGCTACGCGGTGCGGGTCAACGGCATCACCACGCTCGCGCTGACGAAGCTCGACATCCTCGGCGAGTTTGCGGAGCTCCGGGTGTGTACGCACTACCGCCTCCGGGACGGCACGGTCACCGAGCACTTCCCCGAGCACCAGAGCGACTTCCACCACGCGCGCCCGGTGTACGAGACGCTGCCCGGCTGGCAGCAGCCGCTCGACGGGGTCGCGACGCTGGCCGATCTGCCCGACGCGGCGCGCGACTACGTCCACTTCGTCGAGCGGTCGCTCGGCGTCGAGGTCTCGCTCGTCGGCACCGGCGCGGAGCGCGAGCGCGTGCTCACGCAGCGGGAGCCGGCCGCGCTCGCGCGGCCCTGACGGCCGCGGCTTCCCGTGAGGCTGATCGCGACGGGGCGCGCTTCAGAGATCTTCGATCTCGGAGGCGGCCGCGTCCTCCGCCGATTCAGGGCCGGCGGCGATCCGGAACGGGAGGCGCTCGTCGCACGCTCAGGCGACCCGGCGCCCGACGTGGCCATGACATGGGTGATCATGGCGACGAGCACGGGTCGCGGCCATGCCGGCCGGCGCCTGGTCGACCCGAACGTCCCCGGCAGCGTGCGGCAGGCGGTGCGTAAGCTCGTCCGTGCGGCCCGCGTCGGCTGATTAGGACACGGCCACCGCTACGGCTCCAGCCGCGTCCGGTCGCGCGGGAAGAGGCGCGCGTCCCGGATGTTGCTCACCCCGGTCAGCTGCGCCACCCACCGCTCGAGCGCCATGCCGAAACCGCCGTGCGGCGGCATCCCACATCGGAACGCCTCGAGATAGGCCCGAAACGGCTCCGGGCTGAGACCCCGAGCCGCGAGCGCGTCGATGTAGTCGCCGTATCTGTGCAGGCGCTGCCCGCCCGTCAGCAACTCGACGCCCCGGAAGAGCAGGTCGAAGCTCCAGGAAGAGCCGGGACGGTCAGGATCCGGATGCGTGTAGAACGGTCGCTTCTCCATCGGGTAGCCGACGACGAACAGGAAGTCGGAGCCGTGCTCCCGCCTCGCCCAGTCGCCGAGCCACCGCTCGTCGGCCGGGGCAAGGTCCGGCTCGCCGACCACCTCGCGCCCCCTGTCGCGCTCGATGAGCTGCTGAGCGTCGGTGAACTGCACTGCCGGGATCTCCGCGGGGACCTCCGGGACCACGATTCCCAGCAGGTCGACGGACGCGCGTGCCCGCGACCGGACATGGTCGGCCATGCCGGAGACTGCCTCGCGCGCCACGGCCATCACATCCGCGTAGTCCTCGATGAACCCGAGCTCGAGATCGAGCGACATGAACTCGGCGAGGTGCCGGACGGTGTCGTGTGGCTCGGCTCGAAAGGCCGGGCCGCACTCGTAGACCCGCTCGAAGACCCCGACCATGATCTGCTTGTACAGCTGCGGGCTCTGGGCGAGGTAAGCGGGCCGGCCGAAGTAGTCGACCTCGAAGACGTTGGCCCCGCCCTCGATCGCCGAGCCGACGAGCTTCGGGGTCGTGATCTCGACGAAGCCGAGTCGGTCGAGCGCGGCGCGGTACCCGGCGAGCGACGCGGCAACCAGGGCGAACCTTGCCCGAGCTCGCGGGTGCCGCAACGCGACGGCGGCGTGCGTTAGCCGCGTCGGGAGCTGCTCCTTCAGCGCCGGCCGGCGGAGGTCGATGGGCGGCGCCTCGAGCGCCGACGCGATGACCCGGGCTTCCGGACGATGCAGCTCGACGCCGCCGGGCGCCTGCGGCGTCTCGACCACGTCGCCTTCGACTTCCACGACGGTCTCCGGCTCGAGCTCCGCGAGGGCGACTCGTTTCCCCGCCTCTTCGACGACGATCTGCGCGAGCCCGCTTCGGTCTCGGACGACGACAAACGTCACCCGGCTCAGCTCCCGTTTCTGTTGCAGCCAGCCGGCGATCCGAACCCGCCGGCCGACGTTGGCCGGAAGCTCCGCTGTCAGGATTCGTTGCACGGTGATCACCTCCCTCGCACACTCGCCTGGCGTGTGCGGGCGGGAGGCGCTCCCCGCGGTGCCACCGCACTTCGCCGCCGTCGGCGGCCTCGTTGCGCCCGGTCACGGGGGCGAACCGGCGGGTTCTACTGAGCCCGAAAGCCGTTCTTCCCGCGGCTCGGGAGTGTCGTTCGCGGGTGACCGAAGGCCGCCTTCACAGCTCCCGGCGGCTCTCTCGGCTTCGGCCGCTCCCGCTACTGGTCTCCGTCGACGCCGTTAGAGGGGACGATAGCGCACGTAATCCCGGGGAAACCTCCCGGTTCCCCCCGCACCCCCTCCCCTGGTCCGCCTCCGGCGGACAGGGCGCTATGCGCCCGGGCCGTGCTCTGCCGCGAGCGTCTCGAAGAGCTCGCGGAGGTTGACGATCGCCGCGCCGATATCCCCAGGGTCGACGTCCTCGTCCCGCTCGACGCGGTCGGACGTCTCCCGAGCAGCCAGGTAGTCGGCCACGATCGCGCGCTCGTCGCCTTCGCGCACGACCGGGTCCGTCAGCTCGTACCCGCGTTCCGCAAGCATGCGCTCCACGAGATCCGCGAGTTGAGAGAGCGTCGAGGCGGGATCGTGCTCGAGGTCCTCCTCGAACGAGGCGTACTCGCTCTGCCAGTCGTACTCGTCGAGTCCGGGTTGCTCGGTCATGGGAGCGTCATTTCGCGCCTGCGTGCTCCCGAAACGGCGCTGGGAGAGCCGCTGCGCAGCCGACATCGCGCCGCCTGGTTAGAGTCAGCCCGTGCGAGTGCTGCTGGTGGGGTCGGGTGGGCGAGAGCATGCGCTCGCCTGGTCGCTTGCCCGAAGTCCGATGCTCGACGAGCTTCACGCGGCGCCCGGCAATCCGGGGCTCGCCGCGCTGGGCGAGTGCCATCCCGCTGACCCAGCCGACGTCAAGGCATTGACGGCGCTCGCGACGAGCCTCCGGCCGGACCTCGTCGTCGTGGGGCCGGAGGCGCCGCTCGTCGCAGGGCTCGTCGACGAGCTGTGCGCGGCCGGGATCGCCGCCTTCGGGCCGGCGGCGACGGCGGCGCGGATCGAGGGATCCAAGTCGTTCGCGAAAGAGGTGATGCGTACCGCCGGAGTCGCGACCGCCGCGGCGCTCGACGAGCCCCACGCCCCGTGCGTCGTCAAGTTCGACGGTCTCGCAGCCGGCAAAGGCGTCTTCGTCTGCCACACGACCGAAGAGCTCGAGGGCGGACTTGCCGCCGCGCGCCGCCTCGGCGACGACGTCGTCGTCGAGGAGCTCCTCGAGGGCGACGAGCTCTCGCTGTTCGCGCTTTGCGACGGGCGCGACGTCCTCCCGCTTGCCCCCGCGCGCGACTTCAAGCGGGCCTGGGACGGCGACGCCGGGCCCAATACCGGTGGGATGGGTGCGTACTCGCCCGTACCAGGGATCGACCGCGCCGACATCGACGAGCTCGTCGACGCCGTGCACCGCCCCGTCGTCCGCGAGCTCGCAGCCCGGGGCACCCCCTTCACGGGGCTCCTCTACGCCGGGCTGATGCTCACCGACTCCGGGCCGCGCGTGCTCGAGTTCAACTGCCGCTTCGGCGACCCCGAGACGCAGGCCATCCTCCCGCGGCTCGAAGGCGACCTGCTCGAGGCGCTCGCCGCCGCAGCGGCAGGCGAGCTGGGCGGAACGAGGCTCGCCACCCATGACGCGGCCGTGACCGTCGTCCTCGCGGCGCGGCGGTACCCGGAAACCGGTGACGCGGGAACGCCGATCGGCGGAATCGACGACGCCGAGCGCGCGGGCGCGCTCGTCTTCCACGCCGGGACGAAGCTCGACGGGCCGCGCCTGGTGACAGCCGGCGGTCGCGTGCTCAACGTGACCGGCACAGGCGACTCGCTCGAAGACGCCCGCCGCGTCGCGTACGACGGCGCAGCGGCAATCCGCTGCGAGGCGCTCCGCTACCGCTTCGACATTGCCGGCGAGGTGGCAGCTGTCCGCGGCTGACCGGCCCCTCGTGGGCGTTGTCATCGGCTCCGAGTCCGATCTGGAGCGGATCCAACCGGCGCTCGACGAGCTCGCCTCGCTGGGGATCCCGCACGAGCTCGAAGTCCGCAGCGCGCACCGCGATCCGGACGCGGTCGCCGAGTACGCGAAGGAGGCGCGGGCGCGAGGGCTTGCGGTGCTGATCGCCGGCGCGGGCATGGCCGCCGCGCTGCCGGGTGTGCTCGCCGCGCAGACGGAGCTCCCGGTGATCGGGGTTCCCCTGCGCTCGAGCAAGAGCGTCCTCGACGGGCTCGACGCAATGCTCTCGATCGCGCAGATGCCGCCGGGTGTGCCCGTCGCCTGCGTCTCGGTCGACGGAGCGCGAAACGCGGCGCTCCTGGCCGCGCGGATCCTCCGGGTCGGGCCGCCGAGCGCGCCTCTAGAATCGAACCGGTGATTCCTCGCTACTCCCGCCCGGCCATGGCCGAAGTGTGGTCGGAGGAGAGCAAGCTCGCGCGCTGGCTGGAGGTCGAGCTGGCCGCGCTGGACGCATGGGCGGCGCTCGGCGTCGTGCCGGCCGAGGCAGCGGAACGGATCCGCTCGCTCGCCGTCCCTCCCTCGCCGGCCCGGCTCGCCGAGATCGAGGCCGTCACCCAGCACGACGTCGCTGCGTTCGTCGACGCCGTTGCCGAGCAGCTCGGCCCCGAAGGCCGCTGGCTCCACTTCGGCCTTACGTCCTCGGACGTCCTCGACACGGCGCTCGCGCTCCAGATTCGGGAGGCCGGCGAGCTGCTCGTCGACGGCGCGCGGCGAGCACTCGCGAGCGTGGTCGAGCGAGCGTACGAGCACCGGGACACGGCCATGATCGGGCGTACGCACGGGATCCATGCCGAGCCGACGACATTCGGCGTCAAGCTCGCCGGCTGGGCGTTCGAGCTCGACCGCGGAGCGACGAGACTCAGCCGCGCACTCGACGGTCTACGCGTCGGCAAGCTCGCCGGCGCGGTCGGCACGTACTCGGTCGGAGATCCCGAGGTCGAGCGCATCGCCTGCGAGCGGCTCGGGCTCGAGCCCGAGCGCGCTCCGACGCAGGTAATCCCACGCGATCGGCATGCAGAGCTGCTGTCGGCTCTTGCGCTCGTGGCCGCGTCGCTGGAGCGCTTCGCGACCGAGATCCGTCACCTCGCCCGGACCGAGGTCGCCGAGGTAGCCGAGCCGTTCGCGGGATCGCAGAAGGGATCGTCGGCGATGCCGCACAAGCGCAACCCGGTGGTCGCGGAGCGGATCTGCGGCCTCGCGCGCGTCGTCAGGTCGACGGCGTCCGTCGGCCTGGAGAACGTCGCGCTCTGGCACGAGCGCGACATCTCGCACTCGAGCGCGGAGCGAATCGTCGTCCCCGACGCTTTCCTCGCCCTCGACTACATGCTCGATCGCTTCGCCTGGCTCGTGGAGGGACTAATCGTCGACACCGAGCGCATGCGAGCCAATCTCGAGGCGGGCGGTGGCGTGGTGTTCAGCCAGCGGATCCTCCTCGCGCTCGTCGAAACCGGGCTGACCCGCGACGAGGCCTACCGGATCGTGCAGCGGCAGGCGCTCCGTGCGCAGGACGAGCGACGCGGGTTCCGAGCGCTCGTCGCGGGCGACCCGGAGGTTCAGGCCCGACTGTCGGCCGACGATCTGGAGCGTGCCTTCGACCTCGAGGATGTCCTGCGCCACGCCGGGACGATCGTCGACCGGTTGTCGGAGCTCGAGGTTCGCGACCCGGAGCCCGCCAGTGTCTGAGCTCTCCGAGCGCCACCTCGCGAGCGGCAAGGTGCGCGAGCTCTACGCGCTCGACGGCGATCGGCTCCTGCTCGTCGCCACGGATCGGATCTCGGTGTTCGACGTCGTCTTGCCGACACCAATCCCGGACAAGGGCCGCGTCCTCACGGGGCTGTCCGCGTTCTGGTTCTCACGCACGCGCGAGCTCGTTCCCAACCATCTGCTCGCGATCCGGCCGGACGGCCGCTCGCTCGAGTGCGCCAGGCTGGAGATGCTGCCGCTCGAGTGCGTCGTGCGCGGGTACCTCGCCGGCTCGGGGTGGAAGGACTACCAGTCAACCGGCTCGATCTGCGGGCACGACCTTCCGGCCGGGCTCCGCGAGGCCGAGCGCGTACCCGAACCGATCTTCACGCCGACGACGAAGGCGCACACCGGGCACGACGAGCCTCTCGATCGCGAGGAGGCCGCGGCGCTCGTGGGCCGGGACCGCGCGGCGGAGACGGAGTCGGTGTCGCTCGAGCTCTACCGCTTCGCGGCCGAGCACGCGGCCAAGCGCGGCATCATCCTCGCCGACACGAAGTTCGAATTCGGGCTCGACGGCGGCCGGCTCGTGCTCGCCGACGAGGCGTTTACGCCCGACTCCTCGCGGTTCTGGCCGCGGTCGGAACACCGGCCGGGGCAATCACCGCCCTCGTTCGACAAGCAGTACGCCCGCGACTACGCGGAATCGCTCGGCTGGGACAAGACGCCGCCGGGGCCGGAGCTGCCGGCCGAGGTCGTCAGCGGGACGCGTGCACGGTACGTCGAGGCGTTCGAGCTCCTGACGGAGATCCCGTTCGACCACTACCTGGCCAACCCCGAGGTGGTGCTGTGAAGGCGACGGTGCTCGTGCGGCCGAAGGACGGCATCCTCGATCCGCAGGGCCAGGCGGTCGAGGACTCGTTGCGCAAGCTCGGGTTCTCGGTCGGGCACGCGCGCGTCGGCCGACTCGTCGAGCTCGAGGTCGACGCTGCGAGCGAGGACGAGGCGCGCGAGGAGCTCGACCGCATGTGCCGGCGACTGCTCGCCAACCCGCTGATCGAGTCGTACGAGATCGAGCTGGACCGCGCGGCGCCGTGAGCGCCTCACGCCCGACCGTCGCAGTCCTGGTCTTCCCCGGATCAAACGACGACCGCGATGCAGCCTGGGCGCTGAGGGCACTCGGGGCCGATCCGATCCTCGTCTGGCACGGCGAGCGCGAGCTGCCGCGCGGTACCGGAGCCGTCGTCCTGCCGGGAGGGTTTTCGTACGGCGACTACCTCCGCGCCGGAGCGATTGCCCGCTTCGCACCGGCCGTCGAGGCGGTCCGTTCGTTCGCCGACGAGGGCGGCCTCGTGCTCGGCATCTGTAACGGCTTCCAGGTCTTGTGCGAGGCCGGTCTGCTTCCGGGAGCGTTGCTGCCGAACGCCTCGCTCTCGTTCGTCTGCCGGGACGTTCGCCTCGTCATCGAGCGCTCGGATACGCCGTTCACGGCGCGCTGCTCTCCCGGCGACACGATCACCGTTCCGGTCAAGCACGGCGAAGGCCGATTCCATTACCCGGCAGAGCTCCTGGCGGAGCTCGAGGAGCGCGGGCAGATCCTGATTCGCTACGCGCCGGGAGACAACCCCAACGGGTCGACCGCCGACATCGCCGCCGTGATCAGCGAGCGCGGCAACGTCATGGGGCTGATGCCGCATCCCGAGCACGCCGTCGACCCGCTGCTCGGATCGGGCGACGGCGCCCTGATCCTGGCTTCGGTTGTCGACGCCGCCCGCGACCGCTCACTCGCGGCGGCGTAGCTCCACTCCGGCGTCGAGCCCGAGTGCCGCCGCAAGCAGCGGCCGCTCCGCAAGCGCCGTCCGCAAGCGTGCAAGATCGCGCCCCCGGAACGTCACCGGGCCGCGCCTGGCCGTGCCGCTCGTCGCATACGCGAAGCGCACGAGTTGCTCGCCCGACTCGCTCTCGAGTAGCTGAACGATCGACGCGAAGCGCTTGTCGCCCGCGCGCTGCTGGAGCCGGAGCTCCTCGACGATCGTCGCCTGTCCCCACGGTGTCGCCGCCTTCCCTGCCATGCGACCCACCGTACCGCGCAACGTCATACGTGTCTGTGCCGGATTCGTGTCGGATCGCCCCCGTAGGCTTGCACGGTGATCCTCGCTCACCTCGACCTCGATGCGTTCTACGCCGCGGTGGAGGAGCTCGAGCAGCCGGAGCTGAGCAAGGTCCCACTGGTTGTCGGCGGCGACCCGAACGGGCGCGGCGTCGTCGCGACTGCGAACTACCGCGCGCGCGCTTTCGGCATCCACTCGGCGATGAGCGCCGCCGAGGCGCGGCGCCGCTGCCCGCAGGCCGTGTTCATGCGTCCCCGGCATCGGCTCTACTCGACCTACGCGAAGGCGATCTGGAACGCGATCCAGGAGGTCGTGCCGACGGTCGAGCGGACCGGGATGGACGAGGGATACCTGCAGGTCGACGAGGTCGCCGGGGACTTTCTCGCGGCACGCGCGGTCGCCGAGGCGGTCCAGGCCTCCGTGCGCGGAGCGACGGCGCTGTCGGCGTCGCTCGGAGTGGCCACGTGCAAGGTGGTCGCCAAGGTCGCGAGCGATCGCCGCAAGCCCGGAGGGTTGACCGTCGTACCGCCCGGCCGGGAGGCGGCCTTCCTCGCGCCGTTCGACATCCGGCTCCTCCCCGGGGTCGGGCCGCGGTCGGAGGAGCGGCTCCGCCGCGCGGGCGTGACCACGATCGGCGCGCTCGCCTCGCTCGACGAGGCGGCCCTGCGGCGACTGCTGCCCGGCAAGGTCGGTCGCCTGCTCCACGAGCGGGCGCGCGGTGTGGATCCTCGTCCGCTGGAGACGTCGGTCGAGCGGATCTCGATCAGCCGGGAGGAGACGTTCGCCGACGACGTCTCCGACCGCGGCCGGCTCCATGACGAGTTGCGGCAGATGGCCGGCGAAGTCGCGGACTTCCTCGCCGAGAAGCAGCAGACGGCGCGGACGATCACGTCGAAGCTCCGCTATGCGGATTTCACCCTCCGAACGCGATCGACGACGCTGCCGGTTGGGACGGACGAGGCGGAGCGGATCGCCACGCTGGCGTGCGCGCTCCTCGACCGCGCCCTCACCGACCGGCCGGGCGCCGTGCGTCTCGTCGGCGTCGGCCTCTCCGGGCTCGAGGCACACCGCCAGCTGGAGATCCGCGTTACAGCGTGAGCTCCAGGTAGTCGGTGCCCGCGATGGGGTTGAATCGATACGGCGCCGTCGAGCGAAAGCCGAGCGACTCGTAGAGCCGTCGTGCCGCGGTCATCGTCGGCAGGGTGTCGAGGCGCATCGCGCGATACCCGGCAATGCGTGCCTCGTCGATGACGGCGACGGCGAGGTCTCGGCCGAGCGCCCGGCCGCGATACGCGGGCCGGACGTACAGCCGCTTCATCTCGCAGACGCCGTCGCCGAGATCGCGAAGGGCCACGCAGCCGGCGATTTCGCCGTCGACGCGCGCGAGCAGCAGCCGTCCGCCGGGCGGCGCGTACTCGCCCGGGAGCTCGCTCACCTCCCGGTCGAAACCCTGGAAGGCGAGATCGACGCCGAGCGAGGCCGCGTACTCGAGAAAGAGCGCACGCACGAGCTCGATCTCCTCGCGAGAGGTGGCCGCGGCGATCGAGACCATGCCGCGCAAGCTAGAGGAGGGCGGGCCCGCTACGAGCCCGCCCCCTCTCGAGAGCTACGCGTCGACGCCGATGCGGATGATCCGGACGGTCTTCGCGATCCGGAAGCCGCGAATCCGCACGAGATGGTTCGTCTCGACCGAGGTCTGGAACCGCGAGACGACCTTGCCGTTCTTCTTCGTCAGGGTGAGCCTGATGTGAACGGTGGACGTCGGGCCCTTGACGAACACCTTCAGGTACGGCTTCTTCGCCCGCACGAGCTGGGCCTTCGTGATCCGGTAGTCGGACGCGTCGTACTGGCTGTTCTGACTGTCCTGGCTGCCGCCCGACGCCGAGCCGTTGGAGCCGCTCGAGCCCGAGGTCCCGCCGGAGCCGGTCGACCCGGAGCTACCGCTCGAGCCGCTGGAGCCCGAGCTTGCCGCCTGCGCGCCGTTGCTCGGCCCGACGACGCCCCCAATCGGGAACGCGACGTGCAGCGAGCGCAGGATGCCCTCGTCGACGAACAGCGCGGTCACGTTCACCGTCGACGTGTCGGAGTTGAAGATCTCCACCGCCGCACGGCCGTTGGCATCGGTCAGCGGGCAGATCCGGTTCGTCGCCGCGTGCTCGGCCGTGATGTTGCGACCCGCGTTGCCGATCACGATGTTCGTCCCGGCGATCGCACCCGAGAAGAACTGGATGCTCTCGGCGTTCCGGTTCGCGGTGAAGCAGACCGTCTCGCCGACGAACGGCGCGCCGGTGATGTCGTGCGCCTCGGCGACGCAGATCGCCGCCTCGTGCTCCACCGGCTGCGACCCCTTCGGGAAGCACGTGATCGTCTTCGAGAACAACGACGTCACCGTCTTCGTCACCGTGTTCGATACCACCGGCCGAGCCGTCACCGGCTCGAACGGATACCGAACCGTCGCGGTGATGTCGGCCGTCCCGAGCACGCCGCCCGGGATGTTGGCGATGTCGCAGCCCCCGTTCGAGTTGATGCCAACACCCGGCAGGTGCGTGAAGAAGAAGTTCTCGCCGGGCAGGAACAACACCCTCGCCTCGCCGTGCTCGTCGGTGTACGCCACCGACTTCTGATCCAGGAACGGGATGTCCGCACCCGTCAGCGGCGGGTTGAAGCTGCCGGCCACCAGCGGCAGGCACCCGGTCGCCGGCGAGGCCGGCGCGCAATCGCCGAACGGATCGTTCGGATCCACCATCACACCACCCGGCCCACACGCCAGGTTCTTCGCGAACAACCACGGCAGATACAACCCACACGCCAAAAAGCCGTTGAAGTTGTTCCCACCACCGGTCGGGATCCCGTTCACCAACACGCTCCCCGCACAATCCGCCGTCGACCGCGACAGATTCACCGGCCCCGTCACACCCGACGCCTCATTCACGAAGAACGGCGGCACCTGACCAAAGAACGCCGACGCCAACGCCGGATACGTCGCCGGCAACCAGAACGCATAGAACGGGCCGTAATACGG
>JBKPNC010000075.1:0-9749 GCA_046732435.1 Actinomycetota bacterium | reverse complement strand
GTCGACGGTCGTGCGGTACTGCGAGATACGGTCGTTCTCGACGACCGCGCTCATTGCCGTGACGTGCGCTCCGTGGATGCCGCGGACGGTCTTCGCGGCTTCCTGGACGGCCGCGTCCGCGGCCTTCGCGAAGCTCTCCGGCGACGAGCCGATGATCGTGATCACCTTGGCGATGCTGGCCATGTGCAGGCCTCCTTCTGGTCGGTTGCCGAAATGAATGATTTCGTGCCCCGCCGCTCGGCGGCATGAGGAACGGGCGTCGGCTAGAGATCAGCGGCGACGAAGGGGATGGCGCCGACGACGCACATCATGATCGCGTGGACCCGCGGCGTCGCATCGGGTTCGCCGAACATTCCGCTGGCGTTCGCCGTGTCGACCATCGATCGCACGTGGTCCTTCGACGGCAGCGACACGGTCTCTGGAACCTTGTGCTCCGCAACTTCGATTCCGTACTCACTCAGCACGCCTCGAGGGTCACCTTCGAGCCGCGAACGGAAGTCGTCGTCGTTGGCCAGTCGATCGAGGAACCGATCCGCGTCTTCCGCGCTGATGCTCGATCGCAGCCCGTGGTCGTCGGGAGATGTGCTCACGCTCGCCTCCTTCCAGTAATGCAGGCCGCATGGGGAGTCTCTTCCGCCTTCTTCTCGGCGTCAAGTCGCCGCCGTAGACAACCACGCTAAAGGACCGTCTCACGCGGTACGAACGACTCGAAGCGGGGGTCGAACTCCGACGGCTCGGCGGCCGGAACGCCGACGCCGCACGCCACGACCGCCCCCTCGCGGACGCCGTCGATCCCGAGATGCTCGTCGATGTCCGCGCCGTTGATCGCCGCGGTGACGAAGGCTCCCAAACCCAGTTCCGTCGCCACGAGGTACAGCGTCTGCGTGAGGTGGGCGGCGTCCATGAACACCGCGGCCAGCCCCCGCTGATGCCGGCGGTACTTCCAGAACGCCCGCTCGAAGCGAGCCGTGAGCAGGAACGTGACGTGCGCGGCCGCGAAGTACGTCTGTCCGCAGAGCAATTCGGCGGCGAGCCGCCGGGCGTCGGGCTGCTCGAGGCCGGCGATGGACTCGAGCGTATGGTCGCGGGCGTTGTAGTGGTAGAGACCGGGGTCGAGGCTCTGGACGTCGCGAACCAGAAGGTACGCCTCGACCGGGTGAAGCCCGCCGCCTGAGGGGCTTGTCCGCTTGAGCGTCATGACTTCGCCGAACAGTCGTGCGTATGCCTGATAGCCGAACACGTAGCGGAGGACGACGGCGAGGTCTTCGAGGCCGAGTGGCCGCGTGTCGTCGAAGCGACGAGTCGTCCGCCGCTCGACGAGCGCGTCGTAGAAGCGCCCGTCGCGAGTGACCAGCGGCAGCTCGCGGGCCGGCGGTCCGACCTCGCGGAACGGTGCGGGTGGACGGCCGAACTCGTCGATGAAGGCCCGGATCACCTCCGCGGTCGGCGCGTCGAGGTCGCCGACCGGATCCTGCCCCACCAGCTGCCGAAGGTCGACGCCGCGCCACTTCGTGAGGAAGTAGTAGAGCGCGCCGTACAGGTTCCACTGCACCGCGGCGAGCTCGTCGTCGCGTGCTCGCATCCGGACAACCTCCTCGGCGTCGCCGTCGCTAAGGAGCACTCCCATCTGTGTCAGTCGTTCGATCGTCTCCGGCGGAGCGTCGGTCGGCTCGACCCACTCGTCGGCCGGCGTCTCGACGACGAGCTCTAGCTCAGCCGATGAGATCGGAACGGCCTCGCGGCCGACAATCGAGAGAGCGTAGATGCGTCGGAGCGAGGAGGGCTCGACCTTGCCGCGGAGCAGCGCACCTACATCCGGGAACGGTTGGTCGTCGCAAAAGAAGCAGAGAAAGCGCGGGCGTCTAACCCGAGCCATACAGGTCGGCAGCCACGAACGGGATGGCTCCCACGACGCACATAAGGATGAGGTAGTCAGGCGCGTAGGCGAGCTCCTGCGGCTCGCCGAGCAGGTCGTAGGCCTCGGCGAGCTGGATGTACTTTTTCACCTTCTCAGCGGGAGGAAGCTTGACTTTGTCGGGAATCAGCGACCTGTCCTTGATCTCGATCCCCCAGCCCTCGAGGGCGGCAATGACGTCGTCCTTGTCTTTGTCGTGAAGCTTCTTCCGAGCGTCGCTGTTGTCCACCGCGAGCTGGTCGAGAATCTGCCGCGGGGTCTTCTCGCCTGCCATCGTTGCCTCCATTGTCGGTTTGGCGTCGGGTGAGTCTCGCGCGCGACCCCCGGAGCGTCAAGCCGGAGTGCCCGCGCCCGCCTGCTCGCGCCGCCTCTGGGTGGCCTCCGCCGCGACTGTGTAACCCTTCTGCAGGAAGCGCCGCACGCTTTCGTCGAACTGGCGGAGCGCCTCCGTTCGGCGCCCAATCTGCACCAGGACTTCCCCGAGGTCCGCCCGGGCCTCCGCCTGCATCGTCAGGCAGTCCGTGCGCTCGGCGAGCGCAACCCCCTCCTCTGCGCAGGCGAGCGCGGATCCGTTCCCGGCCACGGCTAGAACCTTCGCTCGCGTTCCGCGCCACAAGATGTGCGAGGCGAGATCGTCGCGCGATGCCGCTGCCTCGCTGACGAGCGTGAGCTCGTAGGCCTCCTCGACCCGGCCGAGCTCGTACACCGGGCGCGCGAGGTATGCCGCAGTCGTGGACAGGTAGCTGCGCTCGCCCATTCGCTCGAGCGCCTCGTACCCGACACGCAGTTCGCGTTCTGCGGCGGAGTAGTCGCGTGCCGCGAGCTCGGCCATAGCGGGATACATGTGAAGGCTCGCGATCAGGACGTTCATGCCGGCGTCCTCCAGGATCGAGCGAACGCGCGCATACTGGTGTCGGGCCACCTCGAAGCCGCCGCGCATCGCGTGCAGCACTGCTAGGACAGAGTTGGCATAGGCCTCGACCCGCAAATCGCCGTGACCCCGCTCGAGCACGGCTATCGACCGCTGCATCGCTTCGTCGACTGGCCGCGGCCCAAGCAGGGCCGCCCGGGTCAGGGAGCCGAGCGCCGACGAGCGTTCACGCCGTGCGCGCGCCTCCTCGGCGTGAACGAGCGCTCGCTCCAGCACCTCTTCCACTTTGGTGCAGCGGCAGCGCATCCAGTGAACGTCGGCGACGTGAAGCCACGCCTTTGCCAATCCGAGGGAATCCTGCTCGGCTTCGAAGACCCCGATCGCATCCGTCGCAACTGCGAGCAGCTCGTCCGCCTCGACCTCGGCATCGAAGAAGGCTCGGCCGGTCGAGCGCTCGACCAAGGCGCGCGCACAGAGGTCGAGGCGACCCTCCGCGCTTCCGATCGAGCACGCCTCCTCGAGGGCCTCCTCCGCTCGCGCGTGATGGCCCCGCTCGCGGAGCGCCGCTGCGAGCTCGACGAGCGCCGTGCTCCGGCGAGCGGGCTCCCCCTCGAGTAGCGGGACGGCGCGTTCGAGCAGGGTGGTGGCGGCGGAGATGTCCTCGCGGGCCAGGGCCCGGCTTCCAGCCGAGGCGAGGAAGGCGCCTCCGCGGGCGGCGAGCTGCGCGGTGCGCTCGTCCGGCTGCTCGATTTCGATACTCGTCCGGTACGCCTGCTCGAGGTGGTAGCCGAGAATCTCTTCGAACTCCCCGCGGCGGTCCCTCGAGCGCTCCTCGAGCCAGTCGGCGTACCGCTCGTGCAGGTCGGCTCGGCTCCCCTTCGGCAGCGCGTTGTACGCGGCGTCACGCATGAGGATGTGGCCGAAACGGAACGCGTCGTCGCCGAGCGGGGTCGGCTCGTCGGGCAACACCATGTCCTTGCGGGCGAGGGCCTGCAGGCACGTCCCGACCGACGAGCTGAGCTCAGGAGGCACGAGCTCACGCACCTCGGCCCAGCCGAACTGCCTCCCGATGACTGACGCGCACTGGATTACCGTCCGCTCGTTCGGCTCGAGTCGGTCCAGCCTGGCCGCGAGCAGGGAGTTGATGGTGGGCGGGACGGCGCGCCGGTCCTGCTCGTCGTCCTCGAGCAGCATGCGCAGCATCTCTTCCGCGAAGAGCGGGTTGCCCTCCGCGACGCGCCAGACGCGCGTCGCGAGGCGCGGCGCCTGCTCCTTGGCGATCCGAGCGACGAGCTCCCGCGTGTCTGCCTCCGTGAGCGGGTCGAGGACGATCGTCTCCGTGGCCGTCGACCACGCGGCTCGAAGCTCGAAGAGCTCCGGGCGGGCGAGGCAGACGATCAGGATCGGCGCGCCCCGGCTCCAGCCGGCGATGTACTCGAGCAGGTCGAGCAGCGTCGGCTCGGCCCAGTGGATGTCCTCCACGATGAGCACGAGCGGGCGTCCTCTCGCCGCGGCCTCGAGGAAGCGCCGCAGGCCCCAGAAGATCTCCTCGCTGGCCGCCCCCGTGTCTCCGACGCCGATGGCGTCCGCGACGGTAGCCGAGATCGAGGCCGCGTTCTCGTCGTCCCCGAGCACGTCGGCGATCTTGCGGCGAGCCTCCTCGGCGTCGTCCGTCGGATCGATGTGAGCCGCGTGCCGCACGATCTCCCTCACCGGCCAGAACGTGATGCCGTCGCCGTACGGCAGGCACCGGCCGCTCGCGAAGAACGTACCGAGCAGCCTCGAGCCGAGCTCCTGCGCCAGACGCGACTTGCCGACACCCGCCGGCCCGACGATCGTGACGAGCTGGCAACGCTGCTCGGCGACCGCGAAGTCGTACTGCGACACGAGGCGCCGCACGGCGTCGTCGCGGCCGATCAGCGGCGCCTCGAAGCGGCGTGGCAGCCGAGCTTCACGCCCGAGCAGCCGGACCGGCGAGACGCGACGCTCCTTGATCGAGAAGGACTCGAGTGGGCCCGCGCGCACGTAGTCGCGAACGTGGCGGTAGGTCTCCTTGCCGAGGAGGATCTCGCCCGGGTCGGCGGCCTGCTGAACCCGCTTCGCCAGATTGACCGCGTCGCCGGTCGCGATCGTCTTCTGCTCGCCGAACCCCTCGCTGGCGACGACCTCGCCGGTGTTGATGCCGATCCGAATCTCGAGCCGCACGCCCCACCCGCGCTCGAGCTCCTCGTTGAGGTCCTCCAGCGCCTCCTGCATCGCCTCCGCGGCGCGGACGGCGCGCAGCGCGTCGTCCTCGTGCAGCGTCGGTATCCCGAACACCGCCATCACGTCGTCGCCGGCGTACTTCTCGACGGTCCCGCCGTGGTGCTCGAGCACCGCGCGCATCACGTCGAAGAAGCGGAACGTCACGCGGCGGAGCGTCTCCGGGTCGAGGCGCTCGCCCAGATCGGTCGATCCGGTGAGGTCGCAGAACAGGATCGTCACCGTCTTTCGGACATCCGTGGGCCAAACCGCCATGTCCAGGAGTGTCTAACGGGTCGCCGAGACCGTCAACACGGCTGCGCCGATCCGGGCCGCGAAAACGGGGGTGCGTACACTTGTGCGACGTGTTCGACACGCTTTCAGACCGGCTTCAGAGCGCTCTCGGCGACCTGCGCGGCCGCGGTCGGCTCGACGAGGAAACGGTTTCGCGCGCGACGCGCGAGATCCGTCTAGCGCTGCTCGAGGCCGACGTCAACTTCCGCGTCGTCCGCGACTTCGTCGGTCAGGTGCGGGAGCGTGCGGTCGGCGCCGAGGTGACGCGGAGCATCACCCCCGGCCAGCAGGTCGTGAAGATCGTTCACGAGGAGCTGACCGAGCTGATGGGGTCGTCGAGCTCGAAGCTCGCGTTCGCCGGCCGCCCGCCGACGACCGTCCTGCTCGCCGGGCTGCAGGGCTCGGGCAAGACCACCGCGGCCGCCAAGCTCGCGCTCCTGCTGCGCAAGGAGGGCCGTTCGCCCGCCCTCGTGCCGGCGGACCTCCAGCGCCCGGCGGCGATCGATCAGCTCGAGCAGCTCGGGCGGCAGATTCAGATCCCGGTCTATCGGGGCAAGGGCGACGCCGTCGCCGTTTCGGCAAACGGCGTCGAGCGCGCGAAGCAGGAAAACCGCGACGTCGTCATCATCGACACCGCGGGTCGCCTGCATATCGACGAGGCGCTGATGGAGGAGCTGTCGGCGATCCGCGCCCGGATCAAGCCGACGAACGTCCTGCTCGTCCTGGACGCGATGACCGGACAGGAGGCGGTGGCCGTCGCGGAGGCGTTCCAGGAGCGCGTGGCGTTCGACGGCGTCGTGCTCACGAAGCTCGACGGCGACGCGCGCGGCGGTGCCGCCCTGTCCGTGGAGGCCGTGACCGGAAAGCCGGTGAAGCTCGCCTCCGTCGGCGAGAAGCTCGACCAGCTCGAGTACTTCCATCCGGATCGGATGGCGTCGCGGATTCTGGGCATGGGGGACGTGCTTTCGCTGATCGAGAAGGCCGAGCAGGCCGCGACCGCCGACGAGCAGCAACAGCTCGAGGATCGGATCAGGGCCGGCGAGTTCACGTTCGACGACTTCCTGGCCGCACAGAAGATGCTGCGCCGGATGGGGCCCCTGCAGAGCGTCGTGAAGATGATTCCGGGCCTCGGGAACCAGCTCAAGGACGTGCAGATCGACGAGCGCGAGCTGAGGCGGGTCGAGGCCATTATCCTGTCGATGACGCCGCACGAGCGGCGCGTCCCGCACGTGATCGACCTCTCGCGCCGGCGGCGGATCGCCTCGGGCAGCGGCACCTCGCTCGACCAGGTGAACCGCCTGATCAGCGCACGCAAGCAGATGGCGAAGATGATGAAAGGACTCGGCAAGGGCAAGATGCCCGCGCTTCCCGGCATGGCCGTTCCGGCGGCCATACCCGGAGGCGCTGGTGGAGACGGAGGTCCGGCGCGCCGTCAGCGCACGCGTTCCGGGCGCAATCGAAAGAAGCGGAGGAAGTAGATGGCGGTACGTATGAGGCTGACCCGGGTCGGCTCGAAGAAGAATCCGATCTACCGGGTCGTCGTCGCCGACTCGCGCTCGCCGCGCGACGGCAAGTTCATCGAGATCGTGGGTCGCTACAACCCGCAGACCGAGCCCTCGACGATCGAGTTCAACGAGGAAAAAGTCCGCGAGTGGCTTGGGAAGGGCGCGCAGCCGAGCGAGCAGGTGTCGCGCCTGCTGAAGAAGCAGAACCTCATTGGCTGAGCTCGTCGCCGAGATCGCGAGGCGGCTCGTCGACGACCCGGACGCGGTTCGTGTCGAGTCGGCCGAGGAAGACGGGGCACTCGTGCTCCACCTCTTCGTCGCCCCTGACGACCTCGGCAAGGTGATCGGCCGCCAGGGCCGTATCGCCCGGGCGCTTCGCACGCTCGTGCGCGCCGGCAGCATTCGCGAGGGCCGGCGCGTACTGCTCAAGATCGGCGAGTGAGCTCGGGCGACGACTGGGTGCAGGTGGGCAGGGTTGGCCGGCCGCATGGGCTCGACGGCGCGTTCACGGTTGAAGGAGCGAGCGAGGCGGAGGAGCGCTTCGCCGAAGGCGCAACCGTGTGGGCCGGGCGCCGTCCCGCGCGTGTGGTCGAGGCGAAGCGGGCCGGAGGTCGTCCCGTGATCCGGCTCGACCGGCACGTCGCGCGTGGCGCGCCCCTCGAGATTCCGCGTGACCGGCTCCCGCCCCCCGAGCCGGGCTCGTACTACGTCGTCGACCTGATCGGGCTCGAGGTCGTCGAGGAGGGCGGAAAGGCGCTCGGGCGCGTCCGCGACGTCGCACCGGGCGTCGCAAACGACGTGCTCGACCTCGACACCGGCCTCGCCCTTCCGCTCGCCGAGAGCTGTGTGCGCGAGATCGACGTCGGCGCCGGTACCATCACTGTGGCCGCGGGCTTCTCCGACGACTAGTTCTCCTTTTGCAGCTCGACGTCTTCACCTCGATTCCTCACGCCTTCGCGTGGATGACCGAACAGCGTCCCGTCGCGTCCGTGCTCGGCGACGCGCTCGAGCTGCGCCTCTTCAACTACCGCGATACGACGCCGCTGCGCTCGGGCCAGATCGACGACGATCCGTACGGCGGCGGCGCGGGGATGGTGCTTCGCGTCGACGTGGTGGCCGCGGCACTGGACGCCGTCTACGGCGACGTTCCGGAGCACCGCGTCGTTGCGCTGAGCCCGCAGGGACGACAGCTGACGCAGGCGGTCGTCGAGGAGCTCGCCGCCGAGGAGCGGCTCACGCTGCTCTCGGCCCGGTTCGAGGGCTTCGACGAGCGCATCGTCACGCACCTAGCGTCCGATGCGATCTCGATCGGCCCCTACGTACTGTCGGGCGGGGAGCTGCCGGCGATGGTGCTCGTCGACGCCGTCGCCCGCCTGTTGCCCGGGGCGCTCGGGAGCGAGGAGTCGGGCCTCGTCGAGAGCTTCTCCCCCCAGCTCGACGGCGGTCTCGAGTATCCCCACTACACTCGACCGGCAGAGTTTCGTGGCTGGAACGTGCCCGAGGTGTTGCTCTCGGGCAATCATGGACGGATCGAGGCGTGGAGAAGGGATCAGAGCAGAACCCGAAGCCGGAGACCGGTGACGTGAGGAGCCCGTACGACGTCCTCGGCGTTCCGGACAACGCCTCCGATTCGGAGATCTACATCGCGTACAGCCGGCTGACGAGCGACCTTCGCGGCGACGGCGACGAGCCCGGCAGCCTGCAACGACGCGAGGAGCTCCGTCACGCCTACGAGACGCTCTCCGACCCTGAGCGCCGGGCCGAATACGACGCCTCGCAGCGCCCGACGGCGGTGGCCCTGACCGACGGGGAGCAACCGCGACCAGACATCTACGCGCCCCGGCAACCGGCGCCGGCGACTCCTCCCGAGGAGCATCGGTCACGGAATCCGCTCGACCGGCTCACTCGCGGTCTGCCGCGACCGTGGCGTATCGCCATCGACTGGACGCTCACGATCGTCGGCGCGGTGGCGATCGTCCTGCTGATCAAGGCCTACGTCGTCAACCCGTACCGGATTCCGTCCTCGTCGATGGAGCCCACCCTGCACTGCGCGCGGCCGCAGCCGGGCTGCCTGGCCCGCTTCTCGGATCGCGTGCTGGCGAATCGCTTCATCTACCACTTCCGCGATCCGCACCGCGGAGACATCGTCGTCTTCAATACGCCGCCCGAGGCCAAGCTGAGGTGCGGCGCCGGCGGGACGTTCGTGAAGCGGATCATCGGCCTGCCGGGAGACGTCGTCCGCGAGCGGAGCGGCAAGATCTACATCGACGGGAAGTTCCTGAAAGAGCCGTACGTCAAGCCCCAGAACCGCGACTTCGACAGCGGCCGCTGGGTCGTGCCCAAGGGTCGCTACTTCATGATGGGGGACAACCGCGCCGAGTCCTGCGACTCGCGGCGGTGGGGGTCCGTCCCGCGTAGCGACCTGATCGGTCCGGTGTTCGCGGTCTACTGGCCGCCGAACCGCATCGGCTTCAGATAACCCGCGCCGCGGCGAATCGCCTCAGGGCTGCCAGGGGCCTTTGCTCCCCGACGGAGATCCTTCGCTCGGAGCTGGGAGCGCTCTTCGTACCGGCTCCGTTGCCGCTCGCGCGGCGTCGCACGTGACTCTCACGCCTTGAAGGCCTCGGCCTCGTCGATCACCTCGCGGAACACCTTCGTCAGCAGTCGGACGGTGCTCATCGCGCTGAGCCCCATCGCTGCCGACTGCTCAGGCGTCAGGGGAAGCTCATCCAGCAGCTCGTCGAGCTCCTCGCTGTGGCCGGGGTCGAGCTCCGCATGCGCGGCCATCGTCCGGAACGCCTCCCGCGGATAGCCGGTTCCCGCCTGCAGCTCGTCGACCATCGCCATCGACGGCGGATACCCCTCGAGCACGCCGATGTAGCCGAGGAGGGCGACGGGGTGGTAGTGGAAGATCCAGTAGTAC
>JBKPNC010000074.1:0-30344 GCA_046732435.1 Actinomycetota bacterium | reverse complement strand
TCGGTGGACTCTGCAGTCGCCGGCCTCGTCGAGCGGGGGTTGATAGCCGAAGCCGGGCGCGAGGCAGCGTCGGGTGGTGCCGTCCGCTACCGCACGACGCCGTTGTTCGAGCGGGTCTTCGGGCTCGAGAGCCTCGCCGAGCTGCCGCGGCTCGACGACCTCGGCGGCGACGTCGAGGAGCTCCGCAACCGGCTCGAGGCCGTGGCGGCGCAGCGAACCGCCTAGGAACCATCGGCGTTCGTCAGGTGTACAGTCCGAAGAATGGTCGTGCAGTGGCGAAGCGGCCTGACGATTTCCGCCACGGCGCTGATTCTCGCTTTCCTAGCCCCGGGTTGCGGGGCCGGTACCGCACCACACGGGCAGAGCGATGCCGCTCAGCCACGCGTTTCGAGGGGCATCGGAACAACGGTTTACTTCCTCACACGGAGTCGCTCGGCGCCCATCGGAGTTCGCCGCATCATCTCCCGGAAGTCGCCGTATGCGCTGCAAGCTCTTCGCGCGCTGCTTGCGGGACCGACAGAGAGCGAACGCAAACTTGGCATCACTACCGCAATCCCGGCGCGGGTGCGGATTCGGTTCTTCAGCATTGAGGCGTGCGTCCCGAAGTCGTGTCTCCGACCTGCGCGTCGGGTGAACGCACGCGTCTACCTCTTGGGGCTCCCGCTCAGAGCGAACGGGGTCGAACGTGTCCGCATCATCACGCAACTGACCCGTTCGCTCGTCGGGCTGTCTGGAATCGAGCGCATATGGATCCGCAACCACGGCAAGCCGTGGGGCCTATACCTGATGAGTGGCGGAGTTGCAGATAGGGCGCACGACTACAAGGAACTTCTGGGATTCACGCGTATCTGCGGCTCGGCCAGGTGGCTGCTTCTCCGCACTTCCGTGACCCGCGAGGGTGTTTCAGCGGAGCGGGGCTTTGCCCCGCGCAGCTACAGCGCGGGACGCGCGTCTGCTCTTGGGTCTGGGAGGGGGCCCCATGGGGGGAACCCCATTTCCCCCATGAAGGCGCTCGTTAGAGCCGCCGGATGATGCCCTCGGCCTCGTCGCGCGTGAACGCGCGCAGGGTCTCCGTGTGCTCGGCCCCGAAGCGCTGGAGCTTCATCAGAATCTCGGCGGCGCGGTCGTCGTCCGGCGCCTCGAAGATCTCCACGACGTCGTAGCGGCCGAGGGTCACGTAGACGCCGACGAGCGTGCCGCCGGCCGACTCGATCACACGCTGCCCTTCCTCGACGCGTTCGCGCCAGGCCGGTAAACCCGCGACGCCCTGGGACGTCCAGCGCATCAGCGTCACGTAGTGCGGCATGGCGCAATCATGACAACGTGCGGCTGAACGCGTACCTGGCGAGAGCAGGAGTCGCCTCGCGGCGGCGCGCCGACGAGCTGATCAAGGCCGGCCGGGTCCGAGTCAACGGCGCACGCGGCGAGCTGAACACGACGGTGGGCCGCCGCGACCGCGTCGAGGTGGACGGGCGGGCGGTCGCGCCGCAACAACTGACATATGTGCTGCTGAACAAACCCGTGGGCGTCGTCACCACCGCCCGCGACCCGCAGGGCCGTCCGACCGTCACGTCCCTCATCCGCCATTCCGCGACGGTGATGCCGGTCGGTCGGCTCGATGCCGATACGACCGGTGCCCTCCTGCTGACGAACGACGGGCAGCTCGCCCACCGGCTTGCGCACCCGAAGTACGAGGTGGAGAAGGTCTACGTCGCCGACGTCGAGGGGCGGCCGGCCGACGGCGAGCTCGCTCGGCTCTCCAGAGGAATCGAGCTCGACGACGGGCCCACCGCACCGGCGCGAGCCCGCCGGCTCGCAGCGCAGCGGATCGAGCTCGCGCTTCACGAGGGGCGAAAGCACCAGGTGAAACGCATGCTTGCCGCCGTCGGGCACCCCGTCCGGCGTCTGCACCGCAGCCGCTACGCCGGGCTGAGCGCGGACGACCTCCCCCCGGGAGCCTGGCGCGAGCTCACCCGGAGCGAGGTCGCGTTGCTCAGGGGGCTGGTCGGGCTCGACTCCCGGCCGCGCTCCGATCGCCGCTAACCTTCCGCGCCGTATTCGCGGGTTCTAGTGTCCCGCCGAGCGATTTGAGGGGTTCACGTAGCTCGTTCACCAACCGAGGGAGGAGGCCAGATCGAATGAGGAAACGACGCGCGCTGCTCGCAGCGCTCGCCCTGGCGGCGCTCGCCATGGCAGGGCTCGCCGCGGCGGTCGGCCCGGCGGCGTTCCAGGCGCCGGCAGCGGCCGCGAATCCGAGCTGTCAGCTGCAGGCCCCCGGTAACAAGGGCGCGAGCAAGCATCCCGTCAAGCACGTCATCTACATCCAGTTCGACAACACGCATTTCCGGCGCGACAACCCCAACGTCCCGTCGGATCTCGAGCAGATGCCGCACCTGCTCAACTTCATCACCAACAACGGCACGCTGCTCGCCAACGACCACACGGCGCTCATCTCGCACACGGCGACCGGCATCCTGACGTCGCTGACCGGCGTCTATCCGGACCGGATGGGGCAGCCGGTGTCGAACAGCTTCCGCTACTTCAAGCCGGACGGGGGGACGAGCCTCGGCGTCTCGTTCGCGTACTGGACGGCACCACTGTTCGACCCGACGACGCCGACGCCGACCGACACGACGCCGGAGATGATCAACGAGAACGGCAAGATCGCCCCGGCTCCGTGGGTGCCGTACACGCGGGGCGGTTGTGATTTCGGCGCCGTCGCGACGGCGAACACGATCCTCGAGAACACTGCCATCGACATCCCGACCGTCTTTGGTCCTAACTCGCCGGAAGCGCAGGAAGTCGCATCGAACCCCGGCCAGGCTTTCGCCGATTTCGTCGGCATCGGCGTCCACTGCGCGCAGGGGTCGGCCATCTGCGCCGCCTCGACGCACGCGCGACCAGACCTTCTGCCCGACGAGCCGGGCGGCTACAACGGGTTCAGCGGGCTCTTCGGGGCGAAGTACGTCGACCCGGTCATCAAGCCGAGCGGGCCGATGACCGACCTCAACGGCAACGTGATCCAGGACGCAACGGGTCACATCGGCTTCCCCGGCTTCGACGGCATGGAGGCAACGGTCTCGCTGTCGTGGGTGGCGCAGATGCAGGAGGCCGGCATTCCGGTCACGTACGCGTACATCTCGGACGCGCACGACGAACACGGCACGGCGGGCAACATCCACTTCGCGTACGGGCCCGGCGAGGCCGGCTACGTGCAGCAGCTGCACGACTATGACATGGCGTTCCAGAAGTTCTTCGATCGCCTCGCAGCCGACGGCATCACGAAGAAGAACACGCTGTTCGTCTTCACCGTGGACGAGGGCGACCACTTCGTGGGCGACCCACCGACGCCCGCAGGCTGCGACGGAGTGACGACGCCGTGCAACTACAACCGGGTCGGCGAGATCAACGCCGACCTCCGGCGCATGGTCTACACGCAGTTCGGTGACGCGACGCTGTTCTCCGTCCACTCGGACGACGCGCCGACCGTGTACGTGAACGGCACGCCCACTCAGCCGATCCGCGACCAGACCGACCCGGCCGTTCGGAACCTCGAGCGGGAGATGGCTCAGCTGAGCTGGCTGAACCCGTACACGAACCAGGTCGAGAACAACATTATGGTGGCGCTCGCGGACCACACGGGCATGAAGACGCTGCACATGGTGACCGCCGACCCGCTCCGGACGCCGACGTTCACGCCCTTCGCGGATCCGGACTGGTTCTTCTTCGCCACGGGCGGAACGCCGCCGGCAACGTGCGCCACGCCCGCGGCGTGCGCGTTCATCCCGGCTCGGACGAACCAGAGCTTCGCCTGGAACCACGGCGACATCCAGGACGAGATCGCCTCGACCTGGATCGGCATGGCCGGGCCCGGCGTCGCCAACAACGGCGTCGACGGCACGACCTGGTCCGATCACACGGACCTCCGGCCGACCATGCTGGACCTGGTCGGCCTCAAGGACGACTACAGCCACGACGGACGCCTTCTGAACGGCGCCCTGAACGGCTACGCGGTGCCGCTGGCCGTCAAGAAGAGCGACGGCTTCGCCGAGCTCGCTTCGATCTACAAGCAGCTGAACGCGCCCTTCGGGGCGTTTGCCATGGACACGCTGAGGGCCTCGACGACGGCGCTCGCCTCGAACGCTCCGGGCGACGCCACGTACAACTCGATCGAGAGCCAGATCGCGTCCCTGACGAACCAGCGTGACGCGCTGGCCGCCCAGATCAAGGCGGCGCTCGACGGCGCAACGTTCGACAATCAGCCGCTGGCCTCGGGCGAGGCTCAGCAGCTGATCGGCCAGGCGCAGGATCTGATCGACCAGGCCTCTGCGCTCGCCGGTCCGTAAGACCAATGGTGGGGGGAGGGATGGACCGCCCTCCCCCCAACCAACCCCTAGGAGAGGGCGGGACGCCTAGGGTTCCCGTTCTCCTCGTGACGGGCCCGGTCGGTGTTGGAAAGACTGCCGTGCTCCACGAGGCCGACCTGCTGCTCATCGAGTCCGGCGCCAGCCACGCGACCGTCGAACTCGAGGAAGTAGCGCGCTGCTGGCCGGACACGATGGAGACGCGCGCACCTCTCGTCTACCGGAACCTGGCGGCGATCTGGTCGAATTTCGTCGCCGCCGGCGCATCGCGCCTCCTCCTGGCCGGTCTTGTCGAGCAGCGCTCGGAGTTGCGCCTCCTCTCGCAGGCGGTGCCGGGGGCGGCCGTAACCGTCGTGCGGCTGGACGCGCCCCTACCGGTGCTCGAGCAGCGGATCCGCCGGCGCGAGCCCGGCAAGCCCGAGCCCGAGATCGACGGCGCGCGGTGGTGGGCAGAGCGCCTGCACGAGACGCGGCCGGAGGATCACCTGGTACCGACGGAGGGCCGGTCGGTAGGAGAGATCGCCCGCGAGGTGCTCCGGCTTGCGAGTTGGCTCGCCTGAGGCGCCGCCGGCGCCTATTCGTAAAACGCAAGCACGGCGACGATGCCGTAGAGCGCGATCAGCGCGAGCCCCTCGAACGCGTGCGCCTCGCCGTCTCCGGTGATCTGCCAGACGGCGAGCGCGGTCAGGACCAGGGCGCCGATGTAGACGGCCCCGAGCACGAACGTCAGGCGGTGCGTGAAGAAGAGCGAGAGGAGCACGAGCGCCGGGAAGAGGAACACAGCGATCTGCGAGACGGAGTTGACGACGACGGAGACCGCGTGATCTGCGCGGCCCTTCGCCGCCAGAAAGATGCCGGCGACGTTCTCAACGGCGTTGCCGGCGATCGCCACGATGACCAGGCCGGTGAACGCCTTCGAGATCCCGAGCGCCTTCGTCGCGGGATCGAGGGCGTTCACGAACCAGTCAGAGACGAACGCCGCGCCGGCGCCGCCGAGCGCGAGCAAAGCAACGGCGACGTCGAAGCGGAGGTAGTGCGCACTTGCCTGCTCGAGCGCAGGCTCGCGCTGCTCGGCGCGGAGATACCCCCAGAGCCACACGCCGTACACGGCGAGGAGGAACACGGCGCCGAACGCGGAGATTGCAACCTGGTGGCGGCTCGCCCGGTCGCCGACGGTGTCCGAGAGGCCGAGCAGGACGATGATGAACACCGCGAGGAGCAAGAGCGTCGCCGTGTCGTTCGGCAGCCGGCTGCGGAAGCGCATGATGCGGTCGTCGGACGCTCGCACCCCCGCAACGACCACGAGCCCCAGGACGACGAGGGCGTTCGCGAGCAGCGAGCCGACAATCGACGTCTTCGCCACCACGACCTCGCCCGCGCCGAGCGCAAAGAGCACCACGAAGAGCTCGGGCAGGTTGCCGAGCGTTGACTGGAGGACGCCCGTTGCGGCAGGCCCGAAGCGCGTACCGACGGACTCGGTCGCGACGGCAACCACCCAGGCGAGCCCGGCGAGGGCGATGCCGGACACGATGAAAACGGCGGTGGCGGATGCCCCCGCGTAGTGGAGCACGCCGGCAACGACCGTAACCGCGAGGACGACCGCTGTGAAGACGGCCGTCCTCGTCGCCTCAGCGCGCAAACCCCATCCGCTCGTACATCAGCGCGAGCGTCGGGCCCGAGACCTGCCGCGCCTTCTCAGCTCCCATGCCGAGCAGGCGCATCAACTCGGTCTCGTCGGCGCGCAGCTCGCGGTAACGCTCCGCAAATGGCTCCACGAGGGCGACGACCGCCTCGGCGACGTCCTCCTTGAAGCGGCCGTATCCCTGCCCGTCATAACGCGACTCGACCGCCGTAATCGGCTCGTCGGTCGCCACCGACATGATCTCGATGAGATTTGCGATGCCGGGCTTGTCCGGCGAGTAGCGCACGTCCGTCCCCGAGTCCGTCACGGCGCTGCGGATCTTCTTGCGGATGACGGCGGGCGGATCGAGCAGGCCGATCGTCCCCTGCGGCGTCCCGCCGGTCGTCGACATCTTCCGGTCAGGCTCCTGCAGGTCCATGATCCGGGCGCCGATGTCCGGAAATTTCCCCTCCGGGACCTTGAACGTCTCGCCGTAGCGCGCGTTGAAGCGCTCGGCGATGTCGCGCGCCAGCTCGAGGTGCTGGCGCTGGTCGTCGCCGATCGGGACGAGATCGGTCTGGTAGAGCAGGATGTCGCCCACCATCAGCACCGGGTAGGTGAAGAGCGCCGAGGACACGAACTCCTGGCGATCGGCCTTGTCCTTGAACTGCGTCATGCGGCGCAGCTCGCCGAAGCTCGTCACCGCGCCGAGCAGCCAAGCGGCCTCGGCGTGCGCGCTCACGTGACTCTGGGCGAACACCGTCGAGCGGTCGGGATCGAGTCCGGTCGCGAAGAGCATCGCCGCGAGATCGAGTGTCCGCTCGCGAAGATCGTCCGGCTCGTACTCGACCGTGATCGAGTGCAGGTCGACGAGGCAGAAGAACCCCTCGCCGAGCTCCTGGGTCGCCGCGTACTGGCGGAACCCGCCGCTGTAGTTGCCGAAGTGCTTGGCGCCGGTCGGTTGGATGCCAGAGAAGATGCGCAGGGTCTCCATGGTTACCTCCGATTATCCCCAGCGAGGAAGTTCCTGATCAGGGTCGACCCGAGCGGCGTCAGCACCGACTCGGGGTGGAACTGCAGGCCGTCGATGGGGAGCTCGCGGTGACGCACCGCCATGACCTCCCCGTCCGTGCACGTTGCCGAGACCTCGAGGCAGTCCGGCACGCGGCGGGCGCTGAGCGAGTGGTATCGGCCGGCTTCGAAGCCCTGCGGGAGCGAGTGAAAGATCCCCCGACCGTCGTGCTGCACGGGCGAGGCCTTCCCGTGCACAAGGCGGCGTGCGGCGCCGACCTCGCCGCCGAACGTCTCGACGATCGCCTGGTGGCCCAGGCAAACGCCGAGGGTCGGGACCCGGCCGGCCAGGCGGCTGACCACCGCAGGTGTCTCGCCCGCGTCGGCCGGCCGGCCGGGACCGGGGGAGATGACGAGCTGAGAGGGCGCGAGGCGGGCCGCGCCGCCGGCCGTGAGGTCGTCGTTCCGCCGGACGAGCACGTCGCCGCCCGCCTCCTGGAGCAGGTGTACGAGGTTGTAGGTGAACGAGTCATAGTTGTCGATGACCAGGATCACGGCGCGACCTCCGCCAGGTCGATCGCCGTCTCGAGCGCTGCGAGCTTGCGCAGGCACTCGTCGTTCTCGGCACGCGGATCCGAATCCGCGACGATGCCCGCGCCGGCCTGCAGGAACGCGAATCCGTCGTGCAGCACGACCGTGCGGATGCCGATACACGTGTCGAGCGCCTCTCCCGGGAGCACGTAGCCGACGGCCCCCGCGTACGGCCCGCGCCGGAAGCCTTCCAGGTCCGAGATCAGCTGCATCGCCCGCACCTTCGGCGCCCCCGAGACGGTTCCGGCGGGGAAGCACGCACGGAGGACGTCGTAGGCGTCGACGCCGTCGAGGAGCTCGCCCGAGACCTCCGAGACGAGGTGCGTCACGTGCGAGTAGCGCTCGGGCTCGAGGTACCGTCCGACCTCGACCGTGCCGGCGCGGCACACGCGCGACAGGTCGTTCCGTCCCAGGTCGACGAGCATCACGTGCTCCGCGCGGTCCTTCTCCGAGCTCCGGAGCCGCTCGGCGTCGCCCGGCCCGGCGTTAGTCGTCCCGGCGATCGGGTTCACGCTTGCCCGACCGCCGTCGACCTTGACGAGCGTCTCCGGGGACGAGCCGACCAGCGCGATCCCGTCCAGCTCGAGCAGGAACAGGTACGGCGACGGATTGATCCGGCGGAGCGCTCGGTAGACGGTGAGCGGCGTCGCTCCCGTCCGCCGCTCCGCTCGCTGTGAGAGCACGACCTGGAACACATCGCCTTCGCGGATATGCGCCTTGGCGCGCTCGACGGAACGTTCGTACTCGAACCGCGACGGAACGCGCCGGGTTCCCGACCGCCTGTCGCCGTTCCCGGTCGGCAGCGCGGGGGCCGGGCCGGACAGCAGCTCGGTCGTCTCGGCCGCGTCGCCGCACAGGACGTCGGCGGCGCCACGGGCATGGTCGAAGCGGACGAGCATCTCGGGTACCACGAACCGGCTCTCGGGAAGGTCCCGGCCGAGGTCCGGGAGCGGAACCGACGGTTCGAGCCTCGCGGCGTAGTCGTACGAGACGAACCCGACCACGGGTTGCCCGAGGGCCTCGGCCTCGTCGAGGTCGAGCAGGCGCGACCCCGCACCCACAAACGAGTAGCGGCCGAGCCGACCCTCCTCCACGGACTCGAGCAGGAAGCTCGCGGCTCCGGTCTCGCGCAGGCGGAGATAGGCCCCGAGGGGCGTGAGCAGATCGGTGGCGATGACGGTCACGGTGTTCATGTGTTCGGCCCTCCAGAACGAAAAAGACCCGAGATCGGGTCTGCGAGCGGTGCGGGATAGCGTTCGGCCTGACTCAGGTCACGGCGTGCTCCCGCCCCGCTCGTGGCGCCAAGCCCAGGCCCAGGTCGAGCAAGCAGGAGTCATTGCTTCGAGGATACGGACGCGCGCCTCGCCGGTCAAGGAACGCCGTGGCAGGGGGCACGACGTCGCAACGGCGGAAACCGCGCTGTGACTCCCGCGCAGCGACGACCGCCGCTCGTGCAGGTGCGGCGGATCTGGCTGACGGGCGGCATGATCCGGCTCGGGATCCTGCGCCGGGTCGGGTTACCGCTGCTCGGGCTGGCGTTGTTCCTGCTGTGGGCGCTCGTCTACATCGGCCTGTGGGGCGTACCGTCCGCACGGTTCCTTCGTCGGCCTCGCTCCGCGGCCCCGCTTCTCCGAACTTCTTCTACTACTCGGTCTCGACCGCGCTGATCTCTCCTAGCTCGGCCTGAGAGGGCCGAGCCCTCTCCGACCTTGACAGCTCATGCAGACGCCTCGCGGCCCGGCGTACCTGGCGAGCTTTGTGGATTGGCAGCGGCAGAGCCCGGCGGCGGAGCCGCCTCCGAGCGAGCCACCTCGCGTTTCGTGAGATCGAGCAGCTCGGCATAGATTTCGCGCAGTCCGTCGGCGGAGAGTGGGCCCCGGTTCGCGCGCGAGAGGTACCGGAGCATCCACTCCTCGCGCTCCGGATCGAGGAAGTCGACGCCCCGTGACTCCTTGTAGGCCTTCAGTCTGGCGACCAGCTGGAGGCGGCGGTTGATCGCATCGACGAGGTGCCGGTCGTTGTCGGAGATCTCCTCGCGGATGCGGCGGATGATGGGGTCGTCGTTCGGGTCCGTCATGGCAAATGGATACGACAGCATGCACGAGCCGGTTGTACGCTCGCCGGCATGTTGCGTCTCGAGCGCCTCCGAGACCGGGCTCGCAGCGAGATGGACGACCTCGGCGTCCCGGGCGTGGCCATGGGCGTCCTGGCCGACGGCGAGCAGGAGACGTTCTGCCTGGGCGTGACCAGCCGGGAGAACCCGCTGGAGGTGACGCCCGACACGCTCTTTCAGATCGGGTCGATCGGGAAGACGTACCTCGCTGCGCTGGTGATGCGCCTCGTGGAGCGTGGGGACCTCGAGCTCGACGGGCGCGTGCGGACGTACCTCCCGGAGTTCCGCCTCGCGGACGAGCAGGCCGCTGCCCGCGCGACGATCCGCCATCTGCTGACGCATACAGGCGGCTGGGTGGGAGACGTGTTCGAGGATCACGGCCGCGGCGACGATGCGCTCACCCGCATGGTCGCGCGTCTCGCGGACGCGCCGCAGGTGACGCCCCTCGGCGACCTCTGGTCCTACAACAACGCCGGGTTCTACGTGCTCGGCCGCGTGATCGAGGTGATCACCGGCGGGCCGTTCGAGACGGCGATGCGCGAGTTGGTGTTGGATCGGCTCGGCCTCGAGTCGTCGTTCTTCTTCCCGGACGAAGTCATGACATACCGGTTCGCCGTCGGACACCTCCGGAGCGAGGCGGGCGACGGCCCTCCCGCGATCGCCCGCGACTGGTGGGTCGGCCGCGCCGCACACGCGGCCGGCGGGATCGTCCAGAGCCTCAACGACCTGCTTCGCTACGGGCGGTACGCGTTCGACGGTCGGCCGCTGCTCGCGCCCGAGACGTTCGAGCAGCTGCGGCAGCCACAGGTGCCGGTCGGCGGCGACGTCGATGCGATCGGCCTCGCCTGGATGCTGCGGCGCATCGGCGAGGTCGACTTCATGCTGCACGGTGGGGGCACGAACGGCCAGATCTCGATCCTCTACGTGGCGCCCGACGAAAACTTCGCCTTCGCCGCACTCACGAACCATGATTACGGCGGCGTGCTGATCGACCGGCTCCAGAAGCCGCTGCTCGAGGAGTACCTCGGCGTCCGCGAGCCGGAGCCGGAGCTCCGTGCGCTCGAGACGGGGGACCTCGCCGAATACGCAGGCGTCTACCGGTCCTGGATGTCGGACCTCGAGGTCGGAGTCTCCGACGGCGGTCTCGAGCTGCGGTACATCCAGACGCGCGGCTTTCCGACGCCGGATGCGCCGATTCCACCGCCGCCGCCACCGGCGAAGCTCGCGTTCTACGAGGACGACTGGGCGATCGCGACCGACGACCTCTGGAAGGGAAGCCGGATGCTGTTCCTGCGAGATGCGAACGAGAACATCGCGTGGCTCCGCGCCGGAGGTCGGCTCCACCGGCGCACCTAGACTTTCGGGATGTCGGCGAACGGGTCGCCCGAGCTACTGATCGTCATGGGAGCGAGCGCGACGGTCGACGAAGTCGGCCACGTCGTGGAGCGCCTCGAGGAGGCCGGCGTGCGGGCGCGGGTGTCGCACGGGCGCGAGGCGACGATCATCGGGGCGATCGGCGACCGCGAGCTGCTCGCGACGCTTCCGCTGGAGGGCTACCCGGGCGTCGAGCAGGTATTGCCGATCCTGAAGCCCTACAAGCTGGTCTCGCGCGAGGTCGCTCCCGACCCGACGGTCATCGACGTGAACGGCCGGCAGATCGGCGACTCGGCGTTCGGGCTGATCGCGGGGCCGTGTACGGTCGAGTACCGCGAACAGACCCTCGAGACGGCGCGCGCGGTCGCGGCCGCCGGCGCGACGATGCTCCGGGGCGGCGCGTTCAAGCCCCGCACCTCGCCGTACACGTTCCAGGGGCTCGGCGTCGAGGCGCTCGACGTCCTGCGCGAGGCGCGCGAGGAGACGGGGCTTCCGATCGTCACGGAGCTGATGGATCCGCGGCACGTCGAGGACGTCGTCGAGGCTGCGGACGTGATCCAGATCGGCGCACGGAACATGCAGAACTTCCTGCTGCTCGCCGAGGTCGGCCGCTCGGACAAGCCAGTGCTCCTGAAGCGCGCCGCCTCGGCCTCGGTAGAGGAGCTGCTGATGGCGGCGGAGTACGTTGCCAAGGAAGGCAACGATCGGATCATCCTCTGCGAGCGCGGCATCCGGACGTTCGAGCGCTCGACGCGCTACACGCTCGATCTCGGCTCGGTCGCCGTGCTCAAGCACGAGACCCACCTGCCCGTGATCGTCGATCCGTCGCACGCGGCCGGCCGCCGCGACCTCGTACTGCCGCTGGCGCGCGCAGCCGTTGCGGTGGGGGCGGACGGGATCATCGTCGAGTCGCATCCCCGCCCGGAAGAGGCGCTCTGCGACGGGCCGCAGCAGATCCCGACCGGCGAGTTCGGGGCGTTTGCCGCTGAAGTGGGCGCCCTCGTTAGCCTGATGGGCAAGACGATCGGCTAGGCGTCATGGGGGAAACCGGGTTTCCCCCATGAGCCCCCTCCTGAAAGGAGACGCGCTGCCCACGCTGTGACTCCGGGCGGCGAAGCCACCCTCCGTGAAAAGGCCCCGTTTGGGGATTCAACCCCGCATCGATTGCGCTTGTCATACCTCTACGTTCCCTCGATCGGCGTCCTGGCGGAGAACGGCGAAGCCGGAGGGCTCCAGTGACGGCGCGTCTACAAGTCGGTCGTTCGGAAGCTCCGGCGCTTGGCGCGGGGTCTGCGGCCCTTACCCGCACCACAGAAGTGGCCTTCTGAGGTGCCGCTCGTGCGCCGCCGAGTGCACTGACGCGTGTCACATCTCGCAGCGGTTCCGGCCGCGTTCAACGTGGGCGCGGCCGCGACCCGTATCCGTTGCCACCGTAGAGTGGAGCGCATGCGGATCGCTATCGTCGGAACCGGGCTGATCGGCGCGTCCATCGGACTGGCGGCCAAGCAGCGCGGCGAGCATTCGGTCGCCGCATACGACGAGGAACCGCGCGCCGCCGCGGTCGCGGTCGAGCGCGGGGCGGCGGACGGCGCCCCGGAATCGCTCGACGCGGCGCTCGCTGACGCGGATCTCGCCGTCGTCGCGGTTCCCGTCGCGGCCCTCGGCGAGACGGTGCGCAGCGTGCTTGCCGCGAGCGCGGAGACGTGCACCGTTACCGACGTCGGGTCGACCAAGGCCGCCGTCTGCCGCGCGGCGGCGCCGGCGGCGCGCTTCGTCGGCGGGCACCCGGTCTGCGGCTCGGAGGCGCGCGGCCCGGAACACGCGAGCGGCGAGCTCTTCGAGGGGGTGTCGTGGTTCCTGACACCGACGGCCGAGACCGACCCGGGCCGTTACCGGCTCGTCCACGGCTTCGTCAGCCTGCTCGGCGCCACCCCCGTCGCCGTCGATCCCCTCGCCCACGATCGCCTTGCCGCGCTGACGAGCCATCTCCCGCACGTGGTCGCCAACGCGCTCGTGAACCAGGCCGGAGCGACGCGTGTCGACGGGCACCAGCCGCTCGCCGTCGCGGGCGGCTCGCTGCGCGACATGACCCGCGTCGCCGGAGCGAACCCCCGCATCTGGGTGGACATCTTCCTAGACAACGCCGCCGAGGTCCGCGAGGCGCTCGGCGAGCATCGCCGCCGTATCGAGCAGGTCGAGCAGGCGCTCGGGCGCGGCGACGCGGGCTTCCTCGCCCGCTGGATCGGCGAGGCCGCCGGGAATCGCCGGCAGCTGCTCGCCGAGGCATACGCGGATCCCGGCGAGCTCCATCGCGTGCGTGTGCACGTCCCCGATCGCCCGGGCGTCCTCGCCGGCATCACGCAGGCGCTCTCCGCCGAACGGATCAACATCGAGGACTTCGAGCTCCAGCATCTCTCGCCCGATCGCGGCGGCACGTTGACTCTGCTCGTCGCCGGTGACCGCCAGGCGAGCCGCGCCGCCGAGCTTCTCGAGGCACAGGGGTACTCGGCGATCGTGGCGCCCGTCGTCGAATGAGGCGGGTCGACCCGGCACACGCGCTCGTCGGTCACATCGCCGTCCCCGGGGACAAGTCGATCTCCCACCGTGCGGTTCTGCTCGCGGCGGTCGCCGAGGGGGAGACGGTGATCCGCGGCTTCGGCCGCTCCGGCGACACGGAGTCGGCGCTCCGCGCCGCTCGTTTGCTTGGCGCCGAGGCGGTCGACGAGGAGGTCGACGTCGTCCGCGTTCGGGGCGTCGGCCTGCGAGGGCTCGAGCCTCCGGGTGAGCCGATCGACTGCGGCAACGCGGGCACGCTGATCCGCCTGCTCGCCGGGCTGCTGGCCGGACAGGACGGCCGCTTCGAGCTCACCGGCGACGAGTCGCTGCGGCGGCGGCCGATGGAGCGCGTTGCCGAGCCCCTCCGGGCAATGGGTGCGAGCGTCGAGACCACGGAAGGCCGGCCGCCGATCGCGATCGAGGGCGCTGCGCTCCGCGGCGTCAGCTGGCACATGCCGGTCGCGAGCGCGCAGGTCAAGTCCTGCGTCCTTCTTGCGGGCCTGCTCGCCGAGGGCGCGACGACGGTCTACGAGCCCGCGGTCACGCGTGACCACACGGAGCTGATGCTCGAGGCCGCGGGCGTTCGCGTCGTCCGGCGGCCCGGGAGCGTCACGGTTCGAGGCGCGGATCGCATCACGCTCCGGGAAGTCGACGTCCCGGGCGATTTCTCCTCGGCCGCGCCGTTCGCCGTCGGCGCCGCGCTCCTCGCCGAATCGGAGCTCGCCGTGCACGGGCTCGGCCTCAACCCCACGCGCACGGGGTTGCTCGACGCGCTCGAGCGCATGGGCGGCCGGATCACGGTCTTCAACCGCCGCCACGCCGCAACCGAGCTCGTCGGAGACCTCGAGATCCACCACGCGCCGCTCGTCGCCACGTCGGTTCCTCCCGGCGAGGTGCCGGTCCTCATCGACGAGCTGCCGTTGTTCGCCCTCGCCGCCGCCCGCGCGCGCGGCGAGAGCATGGTGCGCGGGGCGGCCGAGCTCCGCACCAAGGAGAGCAACCGGATCGAGACCGTGACCGAGTCGCTGCGTGCGCTCGGAGGACGGGTGACCGCGACGAGAGACGGCTTTCGCATTCGCGGCGTGCCCACGCGCCTGCGCGGCGGCCCGGTCGATTCGAAGGGCGACCATCGCATCGCCATGTTCGGTGCGGTGGCCGGCCTGGCGTCCCGCGAGGGCGTGCAGCTCGAGGGCGACGAAGCGGCGGCGATAAGCTTCCCCGGCTTCTACGAGCTCCTCGAGGAAGTCGCTCAGCGATGAGCGACTTCCTCTAGAACACGCCTGTGGCCCTTCGACCCTCGACCGCTGCCGTTTGCCCCACCAGGGGACAGGGCCGGTGATCGTCGCGATCGACGGGCCGGCCGGGGCGGGGAAGAGCACCGTGGCGCGCACCGTCGCCAGCCGCCTCGGGTTCCGCTACCTGGACACGGGAGCGATGTACCGCGCGCTCACGTGGCTTGCAATCCACCGCGGCGTGCCGCTCGGCGACGGCCCGCCGCTGGCAGCGCTGTCGGAGGAGCGTCCGGTCGGGTTCGACGACCAGGGGCGCGTCTGGATCGACGGAACGGACGTGACGGACGTGATCCGCCGCCCCCGAGTCGACCGGCTCGTGCCCGTGGTCGCGCGCCACCCCGAGGTTCGCGCCGTCATGCGCCGGCGTCAGCGGGAGCTCGTCGAGCAGGGCGACGTCGTCGTCGAGGGCCGCGACATCGGCACCGTGGTCGCACCCGAGGCGGACGTGAAGATCTACCTGGTCGCAGATCGCGACGTTCGCGCGCACCGCAGGATGGCCGATCGCCCCGGGATCGGCGCAGAGGCGCTCGAGACCGACCTCCGCGCGCGAGACGAGAGCGACGCAGCGCGGATGCGGCCGGCAGCCGACGCGGAGGTCGTCGACACGACCGATCTCCAGGTGGAGGACGTCGTGCGCCGGATCGAGGAGCTCGTGCGCGACCGTCAGCCGGCGTAACCAATGGCCTTTCCGGACCTGTTCTGGGCGGTCGGGCGCCTCTGGGCGCAGCCCGCGACGCAGATCTTCACGCGGCTCCGCGTGTACGGAAAGGAGCGCATTCCCCGCTCGGGCGGCATCGTGCTCGCGGTCAACCACTTCTCCTGGATCGACACGACGTCTTTCGGGGCGGCGTGCCCGCGCACGATTTACTACGTCGCCAAGATCGAGGCCTACGAGCTTGCGCCCCTGGCGGCCCTGATCCGCGCCTTCGGCGCGACCCCGATCCGGCGCGGGGAATCGGACCGCGAGGCCGTGCGAGGGATGCGCGGTCTGGTTCGCGACGGCAACGCGCTCGGCCTCTTCGTCGAGGGGACGAGGCAGCGCTCAGGCGTCCCCGGCAAGGCGATGCCGGGCGCAGCGATGGTGGCGTTGCAGGAGGACGTCCCCGTCCTCGCCGGCGCGATCCACGGCTCGCAGACGTGGAAGTTCGGGAACTTCCACCCGGTGTCCGTCGCGTGGGGCGAGCCGCTCCGCTTCGACGGGCTGCCGAGGAGCGGCCGGGGCTACCGCGAGGCGACCGTCGAGATCGAACGGCGGATCCGCAGCCTCTGGGAATTCCTGGTCGAGATCCATCGCCTGGGGCGCCCGCACGGCGTGCCGCCGGCGTGATGGAGGCTCCCCTCGAAGGGGTCGTGGCGGTCGTGGGGTTCCCGAACGTGGGGAAGTCGACGCTCGTCAACCGCCTCAGCGAATCCCGCCAGGCGGTCGTCCACGAGACCCCGGGCGTGACGCGCGACCGGAAGGAGGTCGTTTGCGAGTGGCGAGGCCGGCGGTTCCTCCTCGTGGACACCGGCGGGGTGGATGTCGCCGATCCGTCGCCGATCACGCGCTCGGTCGTCGACCAGGCGCGCACGGCGATCGATGACGCCGATGTCGTCGCCTTCGTCGTGGACGCCCGTGCGGGCGTCACGCCCGGCGACGAGGAGCTCGCCGCGCTCCTGCGGCGCGCCGGCAAGCCGGTGCTGCTGGTCGCGAACAAGATCGACGACCCGGCGCGCGACGCCGACGCGCTCGAGTTTCACCGGTTCGGGCTCGGCGACCCGATTCCGGTCTCGGGGCTTCACGGGCACGGGACCGGCGACCTGCTCGACGCGGTGCTCGAGCATCTCCCCGGCCACGGTCCGGTCGAGGTGGGGGAGCAGGCAATTCGCGTGGCCATCCTCGGGCGGCCGAACGTCGGCAAGTCCAGCCTGCTCAACGCCCTCGTCGGGCAGGAGCGGGTAATCGTCTCCGACGTTCCCGGCACGACGCGCGACACCGTCGACACCGTGCTCGAGCGTGGCGACCGCACCTTCGTACTCGTCGACACCGCCGGGTTGCGCCGCAAGCGGCGGCAGCGGCAGGGCGTCGAGTACTACTCGGAGCTCCGCGCGCTCCAGGCGGCCGAGCGCGCGGACGTCGCGCTCGTCCTCGTCGACGCGAGCGAGGGCCTGGTCGACCAGGACCTCGCCGTGGCGGACATCGCCCGGAGGGCTCAGTGCTCGACGCTGGTGGTGCTCTCGAAATGGGACATCGGCACCGTGACGATCGAGGAGGTGCGCCCCCGGTTGCAGGCACGTCTCCGGCAGCGCCCGCCGATCCTCGCCGTGTCGGCGAGGTCGGGGCGCGGCCTGAACCGGCTCCTCGACCGCCTCGAGGAGCTGTTCGACAAGCATGTCCGCCGGGTTCCCACGCCCGAGCTGAACCGATTTCTCGGCGAGCTCCGCGGCGAGCGGCAGCCGCCCTCACGGGACGGCCGCCGCCGGCTCAACCTCCTCTACGCCGCCCAGATCCGCGTGCGGCCGCCGCGCTTCCGGGTGTTCGTCAACGATCCGGGGCTGGTCACGCGCGACTACGGGTACTGGTTCGAGAACCGGCTGCGTGACCGTTTCGCCCTCGAGGGCGTCCCGGTGAGCGTCGACTTCGTTCGCAGGTCGTGACCGACGCCACGCTCGGGCGGACGGGCCTGCGCGTGAGCCGGATCGGGCTCGGCCTGGCCGCGCTCGGCCGCCCGGCCTACATCAACCTCGGGCACGACGCCGACCTCGGCTCGGAGCGCGGCGTGGAGGCGCTCCGCCAACGCGCGCACGCCGTGCTCGACGCGGCGTACGAGCGGGGCATCCGCTACGTCGACGCGGCCCGTTCCTACGGTCGCGCCGAAGACTTCCTCGCCACCTGGCTCGAGAGCCGGGGGCTCGCTCCCGGCGACATAGCAGTGGGCTCGAAGTGGGGGTACAGGTACACGGGCGGATGGCGCGTCGCCGCCGAGCGCCACGAGGTGAAAGACCTGTCCGCGGCGACGCTCAGGCGGCAGCTCGACGAGACGCGCTCGCTCCTGGGCCGGTATCTGAGCCTCTACCAGATCCACTCGGCCACCCTCGACAGCGGCGTGCTCGACGATGCGGAGGTGCTCCAGGAGCTCGCGCGGCTGCGCGCGACCGGAGTTGCCGTCGGCTTCACGGTCACCGGGCCCGACCAGGCGGCAACGATCCAGCGGGCGCTCGAGCTCGACCGCTTCGACACCGTGCAGGCGACCTGGAACCTGCTCGACCGATCGGCCGAGGCCGCGCTGGAAGCGGCGCACGACGCGGGCCTCGTCGTGATCGTGAAGGAGGCGGTGGCGAACGGGCGGCTCACCGCACGCGGCGCGCTACCGGTGCTCCGGGAGGCAGCGGAAGCGGCCGGAACGACGCCGGACGCCCTGGCGCTTGCAGCCGTGCTTGCGCGTCCCTGGGCCGACGTCGTCCTCAGCGGCGCCGCGGCCGTCGACCAGCTCGAGAGCAACCTGCGCGCCCTCGACGTGGACGACGACGCGCTGGATCCGTGGCTGCAGTCGCTGCGCGAATCCGCCGAAATCTACTGGGAAAAGCGCTCGGCACTTCCCTGGACCTGACGCGGCGCGGCCGGATGTTGTCCGGACGTCCTCGTACGCTTGGTCGCGAATACGCATGGACATCGGGGATCCCGAAACCGAGCGGGAGATCGAGGTCGTTCCAGTCGAGGAGCCCGTTCCCTCGCCGCCGGTCGAGCAGCCGGCCGAGGAGCCGCTGCCGGCATGACTGCCACCCCCGCGTGAACCACGTCTCGCACGACGTCCTCCTCGGCTGGCGCCTCTGGCACGTCCGGCTCCATCAGGGCGAGCACCGCCTCGAATCGTTCACGTGGCACCACGTCACGTGGCCGGCCAGAGAAGCGCTCGTCGCCACCTGCCCGACCCACGGCGCGGAGGCGCCTGACGGCGAGCACGACTGCGGGATCTACTCGTTCCGGACGCGCCGTCTCGCCGAGGATCTCTTCCGCCGGTACACGGGCGTTCGGCACTGCTACGGACGCGGGTCGCCGGAGCCGGCGCCACCGCCGCCGGGACGGCCGATCGCCCTCGGGCAGACGTCGCTCTGGGGCCGGGTCCTCGTCCGCGACAAGGGCTACCGCGCGCAGTTCGCGTACCCCTACGAGCTCTTCCTGATCGGCGGTGACGAGCGGATGGCGATGCGGCTGCGACAGCTGTACGCCGTCGACGTCTGGCTCGCGTAGAGCACGCAATGCGCAGCGGCTCGTTCCAAATTTGACTTAACGCCTCGCGGTTCGGGATGGTTGCGCCCCGCAAGCGGGAGCAATCGTCGGTTCTAACGCTCAAGGGAGGTGCGCGTATGGGCCATTCACTGCTCGCCACCGCGCTCGTCGCGAGGGGTACGCAGGGTTCGTACTTCCTCGCGGAGATGTTCGGGACGGCAATCCTCATCCTGTTCGGGGACGGCGTCGTGGCGGCCGTGCTGCTGGCGAAGTCGAAGGCGGAGAACGCGGGGTGGATCGTGATCACCGCCGGATGGGCCTTTGCGGTCGCAATCGCCGTCTACGCCGTCGGGGCGTACAGCAACGCCATGATCAACCCGGCCGTCACGATTGCCTGGGCGGCGACGCACCAGCCCGGTCCGCCGAACTGGGCTGACGTGCCGCTCTTCATCCTCGGGCAGTTCGCCGGCGCCATGATCGGCGCGACGCTCGTCTACCTCGCCTACTACGTGCACTGGGGCGAGACGGAGGATCCGGGGCTCAAGCTTGCCGTCTTCTCGACGGGCCCCGCGATCCGGAACACCGCCGCCAACCTGACGACCGAGATCATCGGCACGCTGATCCTGGTCTTCGGGGTCCTGGCGATCATCGGTCACTTCGCCGGGGGCGTGCTGGTCGGCGCGACCGCCACCGGGTTCGTGCCGCTGCTCATCGGCTTCCTCGTCTGGGTGATCGGCCTGTCGCTCGGCGGCCCGACCGGGTACGCGATCAACCCGGCTCGAGACCTCGGACCGAGGATCATGCACGCAGTCCTGCCGATCCCGGGCAAGGGGACCTCGGACTGGGAGTACGCGTGGATTCCCGTCGTCGGCCCGATCATCGGCGGGCTCCTCGGCGCCCTGCTCTACAACGCCTTCTTCCCCCACTGATGGCGAGGAGTTGAGCTGCGATGAAGAAGCTGATCAACAAGACGGACGACGTCGTCCGGGAGTCGCTCGAGGGCATCGCCGCGGCGCATCCCGACCTCGTCCGCGTGAGCTACGAGCCGAATTACATCGTCCGCGCGGACGCGCCCAAGCAGGGCAAGGTCGGGATCGTCTCGGGCGGGGGCTCGGGGCACGAGCCGATGCACGGCGGCTTCGTCGGCATGGGCATGCTGGACGCGGCCTGTCCGGGCGAGGTGTTCACCTCGCCGACGCCCGATCAGATGCTCGAGGCAACCAAGGCCGTGAACGGGGGCGCCGGCGTTCTCCACATCGTCAAGAACTACACCGGTGACGTGATGAACTTCGAGATGGCGGCAGAGCTCGCCCGCGGTGAAGGCGCGGACGTCGAGGCCGTCGTCATCGACGACGACGTCGCCGTCCAGGACAGCCTCTACACGGCCGGCAGGCGCGGCGTCGGCACGACCGTCCTCGCCGAGAAGATCTGCGGTGCGGCGGCAGAAGAGGGGCAGTCGCTCGAGCAGGTCACGGAGCTTTGCCGGAAGGTGAACACGAACGGCCGGAGCATGGGCATGGCGCTCACCTCCTGCATCGTGCCGGCAGCGGGGACGCCGACCTTCGAGCTCGGCGACGACGAGATGGAGATCGGCATCGGCATCCACGGGGAACCGGGCCGCGAGCGCCGCAAGCTCGCGCCCGCGGCCGAGATCGTGGAGACGCTCACCGTGACGGTGGTCGAGGACGTCCCGTTCGAGCGGGGCGACCAGGTACTCGCCTTCGTCAACGGCATGGGCGGCACGCCGCTGATCGAGCTGTACATCGTCTACAACGAGCTCCGCAAGCTGCTCGACGGCCGCGGCATCACGATCGCGAGGAACCTGATCGGCCCCTACATCACCTCGCTGGAGATGGCCGGGACCTCCATCACCCTGCTCAGGCTCGACGACGAGCTGACGCGGCTGTGGGATGCGCCGGTGAATACCCCGGCGCTGCGGTGGGGCGCATGACCGAAGGGCCCGGCCGGTGAGCGTCACGTCTCAGGACGTACGCGGCTGGATCGAACGCTACGCGGCGGTCGTCGCCGAGAACAGGGAGTACCTGACGCGGCTCGACCAGGCGATCGGCGACGGAGACCACGGCACGAACATGAACCGTGGGATGCAGGCCGCAATCGGCAAGATCGAGGGCCTGGACGACGCCGACCCCGGCACGCTCCTGAAGACGGTCGGGATGGCTCTCATCTCCACCGTCGGCGGCGCCGGCGGGCCGCTCTACGGGACGCTGTTCCTGCAGATGGGAACTGCGGTCACCGGCAAGACCGACCTCGAGCCGGACGACTGGGCCGCCGCCCTCGATGCGGCGGTCAAGGGCGTCCAGGCGCGTGGGAAGGCCGAGCCGGGCGACAAGACGATGATCGACGCCCTCATCCCGGCGCGCGACGCCTTCTCGGGTGCGCTGGGAGAGGGGGCCTCGCTTGCCGACGCGCTTCGGCGTTCCGCCGACGCCGCCGAGGGAGGGATGGAGCAAACGACGCCGCTGGTCGCACGCAAGGGTCGGGCCAGCTACCTCGGCGAGCGGAGTGCCGGACACCAGGACCCGGGCGCGACGTCGAGCTACCTCCTGCTCAGGGCCGCTGCGGACTCGCTCGGCGGCCCGGCAGGCTCGCCGTAGGAGAAAGGAGACGCAAATGGCGGATTACGCAGGCGCGCTCGATCAGGGGACGACGAGCACGCGTTTCATGGTCTTCGACCATGGCGGCCAGGTGGTCGCCGTCGACCAGAAGGAGCACGAGCAGATCTATCCGAAGCCCGGGTGGGTCGAGCACGACGCCAGGGAGATCTGGGAGCGCTGTCAGGAGGTGATCGGCGGGGCGCTTCAGAAGGCCGGGATCAGCGCATCTGACCTGGCCGCCGTCGGTGTGACGAACCAGCGCGAGACGACCGTCGTCTGGGACAAGTCGACCGGTGAGCCCGTCTACAACGCGGTCGTCTGGCAGGACACGCGCACCGACCAGATCGTCAACGAGCTGTCGCGGGACGGGGGCCAGGATCGGCTGCGCCCGAAGACGGGGCTTCCGCTCGCGACGTACTTCTCCGGGCCGAAGATCAAGTGGATCCTCGACAACGTCGAGGACGCCCGCAGCAAGGCGGAGGCGGGCGACCTCCTGTTCGGGAACATCGATACCTGGTGCATCTGGAACCTGACCGGCGGCACCTCGGGCGGCGCGCACGTCACGGACGTGACGAATGCGAGCCGGACGCTGATGATGCACCTCGAGACCCTCGACTGGGATCAGGAGATCCTCGACCTGCTCGGCGTTCCCCGGGCGATGCTGCCCGAGATCAAGCCGTCGAGCGGCGTCTACGGCGAGGCGGTCGGCGAGCTCGCCGGCATCCCGGTGGCGGGCGATCTCGGCGACCAGCAGGCGGCGCTGTTCGGCCAGACGTGCTTCTCCGTCGGGGAAGCCAAGAACACGTACGGGACGGGCAACTTCCTGCTGCTCAACACCGGCACCGAGGCCGTGCAGTCGAAGAGCGGGCTCATCACCGGCCTCGGGTACAAGATCGGCGACCAGCCGGCCGTCTACATGCTCGAGGGCTCGATCGCGATCACCGGTGCGCTCGTGCAGTGGCTCCGGGACAACCTCAAGATGATCAAGGCGGCCCCCGAGGTGGAGGACCTGGCGAAGACGGTCGAGGACAACGGCGGCGTCTACTTCGTGCCCGCGTTCTCGGGGCTGTTCGCGCCGTACTGGCGGAGCGACGCGCGCGGCGTCATCGCCGGCCTGACGCGCTACGTGAACGCCGGTCACATCGCGCGGGCCACGCTCGAGGCCACCGCGTGGCAGAGCAAGGAGGTCGTCGACGCCATGAACCAGGACTCCGGCGTCGAGCTGACCTCGCTCAAGGTCGACGGCGGCATGGTCTACAACGAGCTGCTGATGCAGTTCCAGGCCGACGTCCTCGGCGTGCCGGTGATCCGGCCGACCGTGGCCGAGACGACATCGCTCGGTGCCGCCTACGCGGCCGGGCTCGCCGTCGGCTTCTGGAAGGAGGTCGAGGACCTGCGGGCCAACTGGGGCAAGGACAAGCAGTGGGAGCCTCAGATGGACGCCGCGGAGCGCGACAAGGAGTACGGCTTCTGGAAGAAGGCCGTCACTCGCACCTTCGACTGGCAAGAATAGGGCTGTAACTCGCGGGGCCGGGAGCGCCCGGCCCCGCCAGCCTTACTCCTCCTCCTCCTCTTGACCGCGGGCGAAGTCGCCCTTCGGCTCCTCCTCCGCGTGGCGCTCGAGCGTTTCCTGGCCCTCGCCGAAATCGCCCTCGTGCTCGTGCTCCTCCTCCGGCGTGACCTCCTGACCGCGCCCGAAGTCCCCGCGCGAGTGGTCCTCAGGGTGGTGGTCCTCCACCTCCTGTCCTTCGGCGAAAGAGCCGCGGTGCTTGCGGTCGTGCTCGTTCTCGTCGGCCATTCGTCACCCTCCTCGTCGCGCTGTCACGACGAGGCTAGCGCAGCGATACTTCCGCCATGACGCGCATCTCCACCGAGGTGCTGGTGATCGGCGGCGGGGCGACGGGCGCAGGGGTTCTGAGAGATGTCGCGATGCGGGGCTTCGATGCCGTCCTCGTCGACCGCGTCGATCTCGGCGAAGGCACGACGGGGCGCTTTCACGGCCTCCTGCACTCGGGCGCCCGCTACGCGGTCAAGGATCCCGTCTCGGCCCGTGAATGCATCGCCGAAAACGTCATCCTCCGCCGGATCGCCGGCGAGTGCATCGAGGACACCGGCGGCGTCTTCGTGACCACACCTGCCGACGACCCGGACTACGCGGATCGATTCGTCGAGGGCTGCCGGGACACCGGCGTGCCGGTCGAGGAGATCGCCGTCGGCGAGGCGCTGCGACGGGAGCCTCGCCTCAATCCGCGGATCTCCCAGGCGTTCGTCGTCCCCGACGCGGCCATGGACGCGTGGAAGACGATCTGGGGCTGCGTGCGCTCCGCGCAGGAGCACGGTGCGCGCGCGTTGCCGTACCACCCGGTGGTGCGCATCCTGCGCGACGGCGACCGGGTCGCGGGCGCGGTCTGCCGCGAGGAGCGCACCGGGGAAGACGTCGAAATCGAGGCCCGGTTCACCATCAACGCGACGGGCGCCTGGGCCGGCCGTCTCGCGGATCTGGCGGGCGCGCCCGGTGTCACGGTCGTCCCGGGCAAGGGGATCATGATCGCGACGAACCACCGACTGGTGAACACGGTGGTGAACCGCTGCGAGATGCCGGGCGACGGCGACATCATCGTCCCGATCCGGACGGTGTCGGTCATCGGCACCACCGACTCGCCGGTCGACGACCCCGACGACCTTCCGATCACCGCCGACGAGGTGCGGGCGATGCTCGACGCCGGCGATCAGCTCGTTCCCGGCTTCAGCTCCGCGCGGCAGCTCCGCGTCTGGGCCGGCGCCCGGCCGCTCTTCAAGGACGACAGGGCGCCGGCCGGCGACACCCGCGATATCAGCCGCGGCCTCGCCGTGGTCGACCATGCCGAGCGGGACGGTCTCGGCGGTCTGATCACGATCACGGGCGGCAAGGCGACGACGTTCCGGTTGATGGCCGAGGTGGCGGTCGACGCGATGTGCAAGCAGCTCGGCGTCGAGCGCCGGTCTCGGACGGCCGAAGAGGTTCTGCCCGGCGAGAATCCCGACGACCACTACTGGCTGGGATCGCGGCTCGCCCGCCGAGAACGGACGATGCACGACGACCAGCTCATCTGCGAGTGCGAGCTTGTCTCACGCCGGCGCCTCGAAGAGGTGATTGCGCGGCGCGGCACCGAGAACCTCGACGACATCCGGCGCGTCCTGCGGCTCGGCATGGGGCCGTGCCAGGGAGGCTTTTGCATCTACCGCGCGACCGGGATCCTCCACGACGAGCGCCGGCTCGACGGGCCGGCCGCAAACACCGCGCTCCGGGCGTTTGTCCAGGAGCGCTGGAAAGGCGTGCAGCCCATCCTCTTCGGCGATCAGTTGCGGCAGGCGCGCCTAGACGAATGGATCTTCCAGGGCCTGCTCGACATCGAGCACGTCCCCGACGGAGAGGCGGGAATCGAGGCCGAGCCCGCCGTCGCCAAGGAGCTGGCTTGACGCCGGACGTCGTCGTGGTCGGCGGCGGGCTCGCCGGGCTGACCGCCGCGCTCCGGCTGGTTCAGGACGGTCTTCGCGTCGTCATCGTGGCGAAGGGCGTGGGCGCGACTCACCTCACCGGCGGAACGATCGACGTGCTCGGCTATGCGCCGGACCGTGTCGAGAGCCCGCGGTCCGCCGTCTCGGACTTGGTCGCGTCCCGGCCGGATCACCCGTACGCTCGGCTCGACCTCGAGCTCCTCGAGCGGAGCCTCGGTTGGTTCGCGGAGGCCGCCGGCCCGCTCGCGTACAGCGGCTCCATCGACGAGAACCTCCTGCTTCCCTCGGCGGTCGGCGCAAAGCGCCCGACGGCGCTCGCTCCGGCCTCCATGGCAAACGGTGACCTCCGCCCGTCGCCGCGGCTGCTGATCGCAGGGTTCCGCCCGCTGAAGGACTTCTATCCCGCGTACCTCGCGGACAACCTGGCGCGGATCGGACTCGAGGCTCGCTCGGTGCTGCTCGCCACCAGCCCCCGGCCCGGCGAGGCCGACGTCAACGGCCTGACCTACGCGGCCGCGCTCGACGCGGACGGGGGATTTCGCCGCCGCCTCGCCGAGGAGCTGGCGGCGCGCGTCGAGCCGGGCGAAGCGGTCGGCCTGCCGGCTCTGCTCGGGCTGGAGAAGGCGCCCGAGGTCTGGCGGGAGCTCCAGGACCGCGTCGGCGCACCGATCTTCGAGATCCCGACGCTGCCGCCGAGCGTTCCGGGGATGCGCGTGCACCGGCACCTCGCCGCAGCGCTGCGGCAGGGAGGCGCGCGCTCGATCGTCGGCGGCGTCGCCGTCGGCGCGGCGAAAAGCGGGAAGAACGGCAGCATCGACGCCGTCGTCGTGCAGGACGCCGCCCGTAGGCGGCCGTACCGGGGCCGTGCGTTCGTCCTCGCCACCGGCGGGTTCGCGTCCGGCGGCCTCGAGTTGGAGCTCGGCGGCACCGTGCGCGAGCCGGTGCTCGGCCTACCGGTTGCAGGGACGCCCAACGGCACGGCCTTCGCGGCCGGCGCGCTCGAACCCCAGCCGCTCTCGCGTGCGGGCCTCGCGGTGGACGACGAGCTCCGCCCTGTGGACGCGGACGGAAAGGTCGTCTACGAGAACGTCCACGCCGTCGGAGCCATGCTCGCCGGCGCCGAGCCCTGGCGGGAGAAGTCCGGTGACGGGATCAGCATCGCGAGCGGCGTCCGCGCGGCCGAGGCGATCGGGGAGCGGTTGCGGTGATTTCGCCAACGTTCCCAACCTTCGCAACAGCCGAGATGCGAGCCTCGCTCGATCACTGCGTGAAGTGCACGATCTGCGAGTCCCACTGTCCGTTCTCGGCCGCGACGCCGCTGTTTCCGGGACCGAAATACGCGGGCCCGCAGAGCGAGCGCTTCCGCGCTTCGGGGCGGTCGCCCGACGACTCACTCGACTACTGCTCGAGCTGCGGGATCTGCACGCAGGTCTGCCCACAGGGAGTCAAGATCGCGGAGATCAACTCGCAGGCGCGGGCGGCGCTGAAGGAAGAACGAGGGATTCCGCTCCGCGACCAGCTGCTCGCCCGGCCTTCAGTCACGGGCCGCCTCGCCATGCCGCTCGCCCCGCTCGTCAACCTGAGCTTTCGCGGACCGCCGGTCCGCGCGGCGATGGAGCGGACGATCGGCATCCACCGCGACGCGCCTCTGCCGCCGATTGCGAAGCGCACGTTCCAGCAGTGGGCGCGGCGGCATCGCGCGCCGCTGGGCGGGCCGGCCGTCGTGTACTTCCACGGCTGCTCGACGAACTACTACGAGCCCCGCACCGGCCGGATGGCGGTCGCGCTGCTCGAGCACACGGGCTACCGGGTGATCGTGCCGCCGCAGGACTGCTGCGGGCTGCCGCTGCAGTCGAACGGCATTTTCCCGGCCGCGCGCAGCTACGCGCTCCGGCTCGCGCGCAGCCTCGCCCCGTATGCCCGCGCCGGGCTCGACATCGTCGCGACGTCGACGAGCTGCGGCCTGATGCTGAAGCGCGAGGCGCGTGAGATCCTCGATCTGGAGGACGATGACGATCTCCGGGTCGTCTCCGAGCGGACATACGACATCTGCGAGTGGCTGCGCGACCGGCTCGACGAGGACCGGCTGCCCACCGATTTCCGCCCGCTACCGATACGCGTCCCCTATCACGCACCCTGTCAGCAGCGCGGCCACGCGATCGGGAAGCCCGCGCTGGACCTGCTCGCGCTGGTGCCCGAGCTGGACGTCGACGAGCTCGACACCGATTGCTGCGGTGTCGCGGGGACGTACGGGCTCAAGCGCGAGAAGTACGACATCGGCATGCGCGTCGGCGAGCGGCTCTTCCGGCTCGTTCGGGAATCGGGTGCACGGCTCTCCGTCTGCGACAGCGAGACCTGCCGCTGGCAGATCACCCACGGCTCGGGGGTCCGCTCGGTGCATCCCATCGAGCTCCTGTACCGCGCGTACGGGCTCGACGAGCCGCGCCCGCGCTGATGGTCGGGCTCGTGCTGGTGTCGCATTCGGCGAAGCTCGCCGAAGGCGCGGCGGAGCTCGCGCGCGAGATGGGCGGCGAGGAGGTGCGGATCGAGCCCGCGGGTGGGCTCGACGACGGCGCCGTCGGAACCGACGCCATGCGCGTCATCGACGCCGTCGAGCGGGCATGGAGTGAGGACGGCGTCGTCGTGTTGATGGACCTCGGCAGCGCCGTGCTCTCGGCCGAGACCGCGCTCGACTTCCTGCCCGAAGAGAGGCGCGAGCGCGTCGTGCTCTGCGAGGCGCCGTTCGTGGAGGGCGCCGTCGCCGCCGCCGTCTCGGCGAAGGTGGGTGCCTCCCTCGCCGACGTGGTCGCGGAGGCGCGTCGGGGGCTCGACCCGAAGGCGGCGCATCTCGGCGTGCCCGCGGTCGGCGACGCCGCGGCCACGGCGCAGCAGGACGACGTGGCCGATTGGCAGGGGATTCGCATCTCCGTCGGCAATCCGCTCGGCCTGCACGCCCGTCCGGCTGCCCGTTTCGTCCAGACCGCCGGCCGGTTCGATGCCGACGTCGAGGTCGAAAACGTGTCCACCGGCCGGGGACCGGCCTCGGCCCGGAGCCTGAACGGGATCGCGACGCTCGGTGTCCGTCAGGGCAACGAGATCGCCGTGCGCGCGCGCGGGAGGGACGCCGCCGCCGTTCTGGCCGCATTGCAGGAGCTCGCGGACAGGGGGTTCGGCGACGAGATCGGCGCACCCGCTTCGCCGCCGGCGCGTGCCCGTGAGCGGGAAACGGGGCCTCTGCCGCCGCCGAGTCCGGGAACGGAGCTCGCTGCCCTGCCCGTCTCGCCGGGTGTCGCCGTCGGGCCGGTCGTACGGCTTGCGAGGCCGGAGCTGGACGTTCCGCGGGGGCTGGCCGAGGATCCGGAGGCCGAATGGGATCGGCTCCAGCGGGCGCTCGCCGAGGCGAGCGAAGAGATCGGCCGGGCGCGCGAGTCGACGGCGGCGCGCGGCGCGACCGCGGAAGCCGAGATCTTCGACGCGCACCTGCTCTTCCTCCACGACGAGGCGCTGCTCGAGCCCGCCCGGTCGTCGATCTTCGAGCGCCGGGAGAACGCGGCCGTCGCCTGGGACGAGGCCGTCCGCGCGACGGCGGAGGTCTGGCGCTCGCTCGACGACGACTACCTGCGGGCGCGTGCCGACGACGTGGCCGAGATCGGAAGGCGCGTGCTGGCGCACCTTCTCGGCGTCGACGTCGGCGCGCCCGTCCTCGAACGCCCTGGAATCCTCGTCGCGGACGAGCTGGCGCCCGGCGAGACGGTCGGGCTCGATCCGGTGGTCGTGCTCGGCATCGCGACCGCGTACGGCGGTCCGACCTCGCACAGCGCCATACTCGCCCGGGCGCTCGGTGTGCCCGCGGTCGTGGGTGCGGGGGCCCGGCTCCTGGGCGTGGCGGAGGGGACCGACCTCCTCGTCGACGGCGACACAGGGCGCGTCGAGGTCGCGCCGCGGCCGGACGCCGCGGCAGCAATAGCCGCCCGGCGCCGCGAGCGGGAGGAGCTGGAGCGGGCCGCGTGGGCCGAGGCAGCGGATCCGGCCGTCACGCTCGACGGCGTTCGCATCGAGGTCGCGGCCAACATCGCTTCGGCGGCGGACGTCGAGGGCGCGATCGCCGCCGGCGCCGAAGGAGTGGGGCTGCTGCGGAGCGAGTTCCTGTTCCTCGACCGGGCCGAGCTTCCCGGCGAGGACGAGCAGGCCCGCACCTACCGCGAGATCGCGGCCGCGCTCGCCGGCAGGCCGCTGATCCTGCGCACGCTCGACGTCGGCGCCGACAAGCCGCTGCCGTCGCTCCCGCAGCCGCCCGAGCCGAATCCGGCGCTGGGCGTCCGCGGCTTACGGCTCGGCCTCGAGCGCCCGGACCTGCTCGTGACCCAGCTGAAGGCAGCGCTTCGGGTCGCGGCCGAGTTTCCGCTGAAGGTGATGTTCCCGATGGTGTCGTCGCTGGACGAGCTCGTACGCGCGAAGACGCTACTCGCCGACGCGCGCGCCGGACTCGCGTCCACGGCTCCCCTCGACGTCGGCATCATGGTGGAGGTGCCGGCCGCGGCGGTCGTGTCGTCCCGGCTCGCGGCCGAGGTCGACTTCTTCTCGATCGGCACCAATGACCTGGCGCAGTACACGCTCGCCGCCGACCGGCAGAACGACCGCGTCGCCTCACTCGCGGATGCGCTGCATCCGTCGGTTCTCGAGCTGGTCGCCGGCGTCGTCGAGGCTGCCGACGCGCACGGCATCTGGGTCGGCGTCTGCGGCGAGGCCGGCGGGGATCCGGTGGCCGTCCCCCTCCTCGTCGGGCTCGGCGTCCGCGAGCTGTCCGCCGTGCCCCGCGCGCTCCCGCGCGTCAAGCAGGTCGTGCGCGGGCTCGACTCGGGCGCCGCCCGGGAGCTTGCGGCGGAGGCGCGCGGGCTGGCAAGTTCGGCGGAGGTTCGGGAGCTCGTACACGGCCGGATGTCCGCGACGGCTGCACCGGCGGTTCGGCCGTAAGCTTCCGGTATCGCCGCCTCGTCCACGCACCCGCTGTCGTTTTTGAACGCGCTCAGCGCGCTGCGCATGGCGGCGACGCCGGTGGTGATTGCCCTGATCCTGGCGATCGACGACCACAGCTGGGC
>JBKPNC010000073.1:0-29908 GCA_046732435.1 Actinomycetota bacterium | reverse complement strand
GGCCTGGGACGTCAACCACAGCTGGTGGGTCCCCGAGCTGGGTGGAAAGCGAGACGCGATTCCGGGGATCGTCAACCACATGTGGTTCAAGGCGACCCGGACCGGGGTCTTCGAGGGTCGCTGCGCGGAGCTGTGCGGCGTCATGCACGCGTTGATGCTCACCGACGTGGAGGTGATGCCCGCCGACCAGTTCGACGCGTGGCTCGCGCGGCAGGCGGCCGCGCAGCGCCGCGGTGCGTCCACGCTCGGGCACGACGTCTTCGCCGGCGTCTGCGCGAAGTGCCACGGCGACCAGGGACAGGGCAGCTACGCACGCCCGATCGCGAACAACGCGCTGTTCGACGACCCGGCCGCGACGCGGCAACTGCTCGTGAACGGAACCCGGCAGGGAACCGCTGTGATGCCCGAGGTCGGCCGCGGCTGGAGCGCGCGCGAGATGGTCGCGGTGCTGCGCTACCTGCGCAGGAATCTGGCTCCGAAGACGGGGGGCGCGGCAAGTGGCGGTTAGGACCGAGACCTATCCCGTGCCCTGGTATGAGGGCCGCTACGCCCGCTGGCTCGTCACGACCGACCACAAGCGGATCGGGATCCTCTACATCGGGACGGCGCTGTTCTTCTTCCTCGCCGGGGGCGTGCTCGCGCTCCTGATGCGCACGCAACTGATCCACGCGAACGACCAGCTCTTCACGCGAAACACCTACAACGAGCTGTTCACGATGCACGGGACGACGATGATCTTCCTCGCGATCGTCCCTGTGTGGGCCGGCCTCGCCAACTATTTCGTGCCGCTGATGATCGGCGCGCGGGACATGGCGTTCCCGCGGCTCAACGCGCTCTCGTACTGGCTGTTCGTCGCCGGCGGGATCGTCCTCTACTCCAGCTGGTTCTCGAGCGGTGGGGCGCCCAAGGCGGGCTGGACGAGCTACGTGCCGCTCTCGATCCAGATCCCCGGGTCCGGGCAGGACCTGTGGATCCTCTCGCTGCACATCCTCAGCCTCTCGTCGCTGGCTGGCGCGATCAACTTCATGGTCACGATCCACAACATGCGCACGCGCGGCATGACGTGGTCGCGGATCCCGCTGTTCGTGTGGTCGATCGAGATCTACGCCCTCCTGCTGATCCTGACGCTCCCGACCCTGTCGGCGGGCCTGACGCTGATGCTGCTCGACCGACAGGTAGGCACGCACTTCTTCGATCCCGCCGGCGGCGGCAACGCCATCCTCTACCAGCACGTCTTCTGGTTCTTCGGGCACCCGGAGGTGTACGTAATGATCCTGCCCGGGTTCGGAATCATCTCCGAGGTGATTCCGGTCTTTGCCCGCAAGCCGATCTTCGGCTACCGGGCGATCGCCCTGTCCACGGCCGCGATCGGCTTCCTGTCGATGCTCGTGTGGGCCCACCACATGTTCACGGTGGGACTCCCGACCGGCCTGCAGGTCTTCTTCATGGTCTCGTCGATGGCGATCGCCGTGCCGACCGGGATCAAGATCTTCAACTGGGTGGCGACGACGTGGCGCGGAAACATCCACTTCGACACGGCGATGCTCTATGCCCTCGGGTTCCTCGTCGTGTTCACGATCGGCGGTCTCTCCGGCATCTTCGTCGCCGTCTTCCCGTTCGACTGGCAGGCGCAGGACTCGTACTTCGTCGTCGCCCACCTGCACTACGTCCTCTTCGGCGGGTCGGCGTTCGCGTTGATCGCGGGGCTGTTCTACTGGTGGCCGAAGATGTTCGGCCGCATGCTGGACGAGCGGCTCGGGAAGATCAGCTTCATCCTCGTCTTCATCGGCTTCAACGTCACATTCCAGCCGCAGCACCTCCTGGGCCTGCTCGGGATGGCCAGGCGCGTCTACACCTATCCGAACGAGACGCTCTGGAACACGTACAACCTCGTCTCAACGCTCGGTTCGTACATCATGGGTCTCGGCTTGCTGCTGATCCTGATCAACATGCTGACGTACGGCCGCCGCGGAACTCGCGCCCCGAACGACCCCTGGCTCGGCGACACGCTCGAGTGGTATGCGACGTCGCCGCCTCCCCCGCACAACTTCGACGAGGTCCCGTACGTGACGAGCGCCCGCCCGCTGCGCGACCTGCGGCGGCAACTGCGGGAGGAAGCGCGTGCCTGACGCCGCGCGCCTTCGGCCCGGCTTCTCGCTGCGCCTGACGGCGCTGGGTGCTGCGGCCGCGACGCTCGTCGCCGTGCTGAGCGGCGCGCTCGGCCTCGGCACCGCCCACGAGATCCTGTCGGCGTTCGCGCTGCCGCCGATCCTGGCGCTCGTCGTCGCCGGGTGGATCGCCTACCGGACGATCTTGCCATTCGCCGCCGCTGCATTCGTCCTCTTCGGCGGCGCAGCGCTGGTCATCCCGCCGGTGCCTCACGTCGCGCTCGCGAGCCTTGCCCTTGCCGCCACGTTGGTGACGCTCGCAGCGGCGTTCCGCGGAGAACCCGCGCCGGCCGGTCCCCTGCGCGACTACGTGACGCTCACGAAGCCGCGGATCATGACGCTGCTGCTGCTGACCGGCGCCTGCGGAATGGTGGTCGGCGCCGGCGGCTGGCCCGGGACCGCCCTTTTCGTCGTCACGATGGTCGGCCTGGCGCTCGCCTGCGGCGGGGCCAGCGCTCTGAACCACTTCCTCGACCGCGACATCGACCGGCTCATGGGCGCACGCACGAGCTCACGCCCGGTGGCGGCGGGCAGGGTTCCGGCTCCGTACGCGCTCGAGTTCGGCCTGGCGCTGTCCGCGTCCTCCTTCGTCCTGCTCGCCAGCGCGGTCAACGTCCTGACCGCCTGCCTGGCCCTGGTCGGGAACCTCTTCTACGTGCTCGTCTACACGCGCTGGCTGAAGCGCTCGACGCCGCAGAACATCGTTATCGGCGGCGCCGCGGGCGCCGTGCCGCCGCTCGTCGGGTGGGCGGCGGCGACAGGCGATCTCACCGTTCCCGCCGTGGCGCTGTTCGCGATCGTCTTCGTCTGGACGCCGCCGCACTTCTGGGCGCTCGCCCTGCTGATCCGTCGCAGCTACGAGGCCGCACGAGTGCCGATGCTGCCGGTCGTCCGCGGCGAGCAGGAAACGGCGCGACAGATCGTCCTCTACACGGTGCTGCTGCTGCCGGTGACGGCGCTCCCATTCCTGCTCGGGACCGTCGGCGCCGCCTACGCCGTGGCGGCCGCGCTGCTGGGCGCGGCATTCGTCTGGCTCGCCTGGCGGCTCTGGCGCGAGACGACGCCCGCGCGCGCGCGACTCCTGTTCCACTTCTCGCTGGCGTATCTGGCGCTGCTGTTCGTGGCCATGGCCCTCGACCCGCTCATCGCCTGATGCCCGAGCCTGTCGACCCCACGCCCGAGCTTGCGCGCAGGAACGTCCTGTTCGGGCTGAGCCTGTTCGCGATCGCGCTCGTGCTCTTCGGCGGCACGATCGCCATCGCGTTCATCTACCTGGCGGTGGATTAGGCCCAGCCGTCTTCGAGGAGCTCGCGCGTCTCCTCGACCCCCGCCCGCCAGACCTCGAGCATCTCCTCGTCCGAACGCTCGTAGAGTCCGCCGAACGAGCCGTCTCCCAGCAGATCGCGGACGCCGGCCGGATCCAGTCGGTTCAAGAGGTCGACGTCGACCATCGGCTTCTTGTCGCGGGGGAGCTCGACGCCCGCGAGCCGGGTCCACGGGAAGTTCTCCATCCAGGAGGCGTGCCTTCCCTCGAGGTCGATCCGGCGAACGGCGGCCATCGTCTTCGGCGCCATCCACCAGTCGTGGTGGAGCGCCTGCGCGCCGCGGTGCGCCGCAGCCCACTCCTGCCCCACCGTGCGCGCCGGCGTGTTGCCTCCGTGGCCGTTGACGACCAGCACGCGGCGGAAGCCCTGGGCGTAGAGGGCATCGAGAACGTCGCGGACGACGGTCAGAAAGGTCTGTACCGGCAGTGACACGGTTCCCGGGTAGGCCAGGAACGACGGCGCGACGCCGTACGGCAGCACCGGGAGGACGGGCACCCCGAGCGGCTCGGCCGCCTCGACGGCAACCCGCTCGGCGAGCCGGTTATCGGTCGTGAGGGAGAGGTACGCGTGCTGCTCTGTCGAGCCCATCGGCAGGACGATCCGGTCATCCCGGCGGAGGTACTCCTCGACCTGCAACCAGTTGAGATCGGCAATCCTCACGACGTGACTATTACGGACGGCATCTTCCTCGCGCGGCCCCCGTCGGTCGGCGAGGGCATCCGGCTGGCGGTCAAGGACCTGTTCGACACCGCCGGGATGACGACAACGTACGGATCGGTGATCTTCGCCGACCACGTGCCTGCCCAGACGGCGGAGGCCGTCCGCCGGCTCGAGGTGGCCGGCTACGCGATCGCGGGGAAGACGAACATGCACGAGTTCGCCTACGGGGTCACGTCCGAGAACCCCCACTTCGGCACCGTGCCGAACCCCTTGCGGGCCGGCCGGATCGCTGGCGGCTCCAGCGGCGGCTCGGCGGCCGCCGTCGCGGCCGGGCTCGCCGACGGCGGCCTGGGAACGGACTCCGGCGGCTCGATTCGGATCCCCGCGGCGTGCTGCGGCGTCGCGGGCTTCAAGCCCACCCACGGGCTCATGCCGCTCGACGGCTGCTTCCCACTCGCGCCGAGCTTCGACCACGGCGGGCCGATCGCTCGCTCGACCGGCGATTGTGCGGCGATGATGGAGGCGCTCGTCCCGGGGTTCGAGCGGATGCAGCTCGACTCGCTCGAGGACGTCGAGATCGGCGTGGCCTGGCTCGACGGCTCCGACCCGCTCGTCCGCGCACGCGTCGAGGAGGCCGCAGCGCGCTTTCCTCGGCGCTGGGCGCTCGACGTCCCGCGCGGGGACGTCGGCGGCGATGTGTTCGCGCGTGAGGTCGCCGATGTCCATCGCGAGCTCTTCGCCGAGTACGCCGACCTGTACGGATCGGACGTGCGGCGGAAGATCGAGCGCTGCCTGACGGTCTCCGACGGGGAGTACGACCGCGCGCTCGCCGAGCGGGAGGCGTATCGGGAACGCTTGGAGGAGGCACTCGACGGCGTCGACCTTCTCCTGACACCGACGCTCGCGGTCGTCGCGCCGCCGGTCGGAGCGCGCGAGGACGACGACCTCAGGGAACGCCTGATCGAGCGCACCTACCCGGTCAACGCCGTCGGCTGGCCCGCCCTCGCGCTGCCCTGCGGGCCGGCCGAGGACGCGCTGCCGGCCTCGGTGCAGCTCGTCGGTCGGCCCGGCGCCGACGCGCTCGTGCTCGCCGCCGGCGAGCTGCTCGAGCGCACGCTCGTGGCCCGACCAGGGTAGGCCGTCCGGCCCCGGCAAACGGGCCATCCGGCCTATTGACCGTCGTGACTACCCGCATTACCTTCCGGCGGACTGCGGCTTCAACGAGGGAGGGTAACTCACATGCTGCCAGCCAACTGGCGTCGGCGTGCGCCGATCGCCGCACTTGGCCTCGTCCTGGCGACCGCGCTCGTTGCCGTGGCCGGCGTGGCCAGCGCCGCGCCGAACACGGATCTCTACGACCCGGACGTGCGGATCGCCGACAACTTCTACCCGTGTCCGCTTCAGACGGACCACAACAACCCACCGGCCGTGTCGGACTGCTTCGACGCGAACTACCAGCCACGGGCGTTTCCCGCGGTCGACACCGGTGCAACCGCGTGCAACGCGACGGGCTCGACAATCCACGTCGACCGAATAACGGGGTCGGCGTCGGTGCCGACTCAAACGCCGTCCTGGCTCAACGGCACCGTTCATTGGGACCTGACCGCGAGCATCGGCGAGCAGACCGGTCCGGTCATGCCCGAGATCCAGCCGTTTCCGGACGACGGCACGCGAATCGGCTCATTCGGGTTCCAAACCGGCACGCTCGATCTCACGGGTACGGTGCGGATCGACACGAACGGCGACTCGAATCCCGACATCGTCGCGACCGTCTCCACCGTGCCGAACGGAGGCAACTGGGGCATCTGCCGCACGTTTGCGCAGCAGCCGAGCGGTGCGAACCCGGGTGGCGGCACCGCCCCGATTACCGGCGCCTTCTACGTCGTCAACGCGGGCGTCCTCAACTACCAGGTCACCTCCGGGCCGGCGAGCCTGCTCGGCGAGACGAACAAGGCCGAGGCGTACTTCACGAACGCGCTGGCCACCTGCTGCAACGCCACGCCGCCCGGGCCCGGGAACCCGCCGAGCTATATCGACCCGGCAACGGGCGGTTTCCGGCTGCAGTTCGGGTCGACGCGCCCGGCCGAGGGAACGTCCGGCACGGCCTCGACGCCGACGGGCCCCAACGTGACGGTGTCGAACTTCGGCGGACCCGGCGGGGAAGTCGGCGGCGTCAGCGTCACGTTCAGCAGCGTCAGCACCGCCGGGAATACCACGGTGACGCTGCTCTCGAGCATGCCCGATCAGCCGAGCGGCTTCCAGGTCGGGAGCCCGCCGGCGGTGTACGAAATCTCCACGACGGCAAGCGGCACGCCCCCGTTCACGATCTGTCTGCCGTACGGGTCGCTTCCCGCCGGCGTCACGCCGGTGATCCAGCACTTCGAGAACGGCGCGTGGGTCAAGGTGCCGATTACGTCGATCTCCGGGCTGCCGAACCAGACCGTCTGCGGCCAGGTCAGCTCGCTATCGCCGTTCGCCGTCGGCTACTACACGTTCAACCTGTCCGGGCCGTACCAGCCCGTCGACCCGCAGCCCACGCAGAACGTGATGAAGGCGGGACGGACGGTGCCGGTGAAGTTCTCGCTCGGAGGCGATTACGGCCTCGGCATCTTCGCGAGCGGGTACCCGGCGTCGGGGGCGCTCGCATGTGGCAGCGCAGAGCCCGACACGGTCGAGACGACGACGTCCAATCCCTCGGGCTTGACCTACGACGCAACCACGGGCACGTACACCTACAACTGGAAGACGCCGAGCTCCTGGAAGGGTCAGTGCCGGACGCTGATCCTCCAGTTCGCGGACGGGCAGGAGCTGCGCGCGAACTTCAAGTTCACCTAACGATCTAGCGTCACGAGCGCCCCGCTGCCTCGGGCGGCGGGGCGCTTGCGGCGTGACGACGGCGCCGGTACCAGATGCCGCCGTAGACCGCCGCCCCGACGAGCACCAGACCGAGCAGGATCAGCCCGGCGAGCGTGAGGTCGCGCTTGGCCGCCTCGCCGAGCAGGTACGCGGCCGTCGCGACGCCCGCCGCCCAGCAGACGCCGCCTGCGGCGTTCCAGACGAAGAAGCGCCGCCAGGGATACCGGCTCGTCCCCGCCGCCCACGCGATGACCACGCGCACGCCGGTGATGAAGCGCCCGAAGAAGATGGCCTTGCCGCCGTGCTTGCCGAAGAACTCCTCGGCGCGCCGCAGCAGCTCCTCGCGCTTCTTCCCGTGGACGAGCAGCCGCCGCACGCCCTTGCGGCCGAGGAGGTAGCCCACGTTGTCGCCGACGATCGCGGCGACGGAGGCGACCACGATCACGGCCCAGAGCGAGAGCTTTCCCTGCGAGGCGAGCACCCCGGCCGTGATCACGGCCGTCTCGCCGGGGACGGGCACGCCCGACGACTCCGCCGCGACGAGCAGGAAGAGGAGCGGGTACGCGAGCGACCCCGTCGTCATCGGTGCGTCAAACTTAAAGCGACCGAGCCGAAGGCGACAGGAGCTCTAAGCGTGCGGCACGAGCACCAGCGGGCAGGGCGCGTGGTGCGAGACCTGCTGGCTGACGGAGCCGAGCAGGAGCCCGCTGAAGCCACCGTGGCCCCGGGTGCCCAGCACGAGCAGGTCGGCCTCCTTCGCGAGGTCGACGAGCACGCTCGCCGCCGGGCCCTCGACCGCGTGCGCCTCGATCTCGATCCCGCCGGCATCGCCGCTGATCTTCTCGACTTCCTGCTGGACGAAGCGCTCGGCGTCCCGTCCCAGAGCGGTGTTGAAGTCCGGCGTCACCAGCATCGGGTCGAGCGAGTCGGACGGAAGCGAGGGGTAGTACGACCATGCGTGCACGGCAACCAGCTTCGCGCCGCGTAGGCGCGCCTCGCCGACCGCCCAGTGGATTGCCTTGCGGCTCGGATCCGACCCGTCCACGCCGACGACGATCTTCCCCTGCTCGCTCGGCCCGCCCACACGCCGATTCTCGCTCATCGGGCGGGGGGCCGGGGGAGGTTGGCGACGCCGGCGAAGGCGCAGAAGGCGGCAAGCACGAGCCAGGCCACGCCCGCACGGCCATGCTCGAACGCGGCGCCGACGGCGGGGGACGCGACGACCGGCGTGACGTTGACCGCCAGGAGCTCGGCCGAGAGTCCGACGGTCGGCCGGCCGGGGACGAGGTCTTCAGAGCGGATGTACGAGACCGCGTACGGAAGAGAAAACCCGATGCCGAGCGCAACGATGGCGGGGACGGCCAGGGGCGGGCTGTTGTCGATCGCGAGCAGGACGAATCCCGCGGCGGCGAGGAATGGGCTCCCGAGCAGGAGAAGCGGATGGTGACGTTCGTCGACCTTGCCGCCGGCCGGCCGCGCCACGGTCGAGACGGCGAAGAGGACGAAGCCGAGCGCCCCCGCGACGCCCGCACTCATGGCGTCGTCCGCGGTCAGGTAATGGACGATCCAGGCGCTGACGAGGAGCGGCACGCCCGCAGAGAGGACGAACAGGAGCGCGACGCGCCAGTAGCGCCACATGACGAACGAGCGGACAAGGGCTCGGCCGGGCCGGCTCGCGACGGGAGGCGTGTCGGGAAGCCGGCCCGCGAAGAACGGGAAGGCCGAGAAGCCAAGCACCGTCGAGACGACGAAGTTCGCGCGCCAGCTGACCCCCGCGCCTGCGAGAACGCCTCCCAGCGCGAGCGAGACAGCGACGGCGACCGTGATCGCCCCGCCGTAGAGGCCGATCAGCGGGCCGCCGCCAACGGCCCGGCCGACGATCCCGCCCAGGACGAGTGCGAGCCCCACCCCGAGCCCGACCACGAGGCGGCCGAGGAGGAGTATCCAGAATGCGGGGGCGACCGCCGAAGGCACGCCGCCGAGCCCCATCAGCACGGGTGCGAGCCGAACCGCGCCGCGGATTCCGAGGTACCGCTCGACGAAGGGTGCGCCGAAATTCAGGATCACGATGCCGGCGAAGAACACCGACGTGAGCAGGCCGACGGCCGTCAGGGAGACGTCGAACTCGGAGCTGATCGCCCGCACCGGCGGTCCTACCACGCCGGCCGAGTACCCGGCGGCTGCGCCCATCAAGACCGTGCCGACGGCCGCACCCGGGTATTCCCGAGCAGACACGAGCGTGGAGCTTACGCAGCGACCGGGGCGAGCTCGCAGGCCGCTTTTGCCGCAGCCTCGTAGACGCGGTCGCGCTGCAGAAGGTCGAGCTCGGCCGCGAGGAGGTCACTCGGAGTCGGTTCCTCTCCCGCCGGTTCGGGGACCGGCGCCTCGCCGACGGCCACGTGCTCGAGCGGCTCCGCTTCCTCATGCTTCAGGTCGAGGTCGATCTCGAGGCGTGAACGCAGCCACCCGGCGAGGAGGTAGGCGTCGGCGGCCGGCCCCGTGACCCGCAGCTCCGTCGCCTCCGCGATCTCCGGCCAGAGTGCCGCCACCGAGGCCCGCCAGCGCTCGGTCCGACGCCAGGCGATGTCCGAGCAGGCCGCACGGCCGAAGCAGGTCGCGGCATCGGCGTAGGCGCCCGGCACGTCGGGCCACTCCGTCGAGTTCAGGATCAGGCGGTCGACGAGGTCGAGGAGACGCTCGAAGCCCGCGCCGGAGAACGTCGGCCGGCCTCGCCAGCGAAGGAAGACGGGAAGATCGGCCATCAGAAGCGGCGCGACGATGCTGGCTGGGTCGACACAGCGGCTGCCGCACAGCCAGAGCTCGATCACCTCCGCGGAGACGTGCCGCTCCAGGCCGGGCAGGCCGTAGGCCTCGAGAGTGACGCGAGCATTGATGCCGTCGGGATCCGCGTCCGGCCGCGGGTAGAGCACGATCGCCCGCGACGGGTGTCGAGCGCCAAGCCCGGAACGGGTCACCATTGCCGCCTGCTCCCACTCCTGCGGCACCCAGGCGATGTGCGTCATGACGCTCGTGCGCAGCTCGGCCGCGTCGCCGTCCTCGCAGTGACGAAGCTCCGCGAGCCGGCTCTCGATCATTCCGATCGAGACGCCCTCGCCCTCCCAGGATCCGAGCTGCTCGGCGTCCATCGGCCTAGTGCGTGCGCCAGGAGCGGCCGTCGCGCGACAGGACTTCGGCCGCGGCGGTCGGCCCCCACGTTCCTGCCGGGTAGTTGGGGAAGTTCGGCCGGTCGCGCCGCCAGGCGGCGACGACCGTGTCGACGAGCGCCCACTGCTCCTCGATCTCGTCGCTGCGCGTAAACAGCGTGGCGTCGCCGAGCATGGCGTCGAGAATCAGGCGCTCGTAGGCCTCCGGCAGGCCGGTGCGGAACGTGCCGCCGTACAGGAAATCCATGTGCACCGTGCGAATCGTCATGCCCTGGCCCGGCACCTTCGCGCCGATCTCGAGCGAGACGCCCTCGTTCGGTTGCACGTGGATCACGAGCACGTTCGGCTGAAGCTCGTCGCCCGCGACCTCGGCGAACGGCGGGTGCGGCGCCCGCTTGAACTGGATCGCGATCGTGGTCTCTCGCCGCGGAAGACGCTTGCCGGTCCGCACATAGATCGGCGTATCGGCCCAGCGCCAGTTGTCGACGAACAGCTTCGCGGCGACGTACGTCTCCGTCATCGAGTCCGGCGCCACTCCCGGCTCCTCGCGGTACCCGGGCACCTCGACACCCTCGACGTAGCCGCGCCCGTATTGCCCGCGGATCACGTTCTTCGGGGACGGGGTATGCATCGCGCGCAGCACCTTCACCTTCTCGTTGCGGACCGAGTCCGCCGTGAAGTCGATCGGGGGCTCCATCGCCGTGTTCGCGACCAGCTGGAGCATATGGTTCTGGAAGATGTCGCGGATCGCCCCCGCCTGCTCGTAGAAGCCGGCGCGTCCTTCGATTCCGATCGACTCGGCAACCGTGATCTGGATGTGGTCGATGAACTGCCGGTTCCAGATCGGCTCGAAGATGCCGTTGGCGAACCTGAGCGCGGCGATGTTCTGCACCGTCTCCTTGCCCAGGTAGTGGTCGATCCGGAAGATCTCTTCCTCCTTGAAGTGGCGGTGCAGACGCCGGTTCAGCTCGCGCGCGGATGTGAGGTCGTGCCCGAACGGCTTCTCGATGATCAGACGCGTCCAACCCTCGGTGCTGCGACGCTGGCCGAGCTCCTTGACCAGCGTGGCGATCGCGTCGGGCGGAATCGCCAGGTAGTAGACGCGATTGCCGCGCGTGCCACGCTCCTGGTCGAGCTCGCCGAGCGTTGCCGCCACCTTGTCCTCGCCCTTGTCGCTCGCGAACTCCGTCGACACGTACCGCATCCCAGCGGCGAACGGCTTCCAGACGTCCTCGCGGTACTCGTCCCGCCCGAACTGCTTCACCGCCTCCTCCATGCGCTCCCGGAATTCGTCGTCACTCATCTCCGAGCGGGCGACGCCGACGACGGCGAACTGCTCGGGCAAGAGGCGCCGGTACGCGAGCGAGTACAGCGCGGGGAAGAGCTTGCGCCGCGTCAGGTCGCCCGACGCGCCGAAGATGACCAGCGCACAGGGCTCGGGCGTCCGTGTGAGCCGAAGCCCTTCGAGCAGCGGATTCTCGACCGCCGCGTCCTCGGGCGAGGCTTCCGCGACCCGCAGGCGGCGCGAGGTCTGCGTCGCCATCAGCGGCGAGCCGCGGGCATCACGCCACTCCTGCGAGCTGCGAGCGCTTGGCCTGGATGCCGTCGAGGAGGTCGCGGAACGACTCGGCGAACTTCTCCACCCCTTCGCGCTCGAGAGTCGCGGTGACGTCGTCGTAGTCGATGCCGGCATCGGCCAGGTCGTCCAACAGGCGCTTCGCCTCGTCGATCCCCTGCTCGAGCGTCGGTGCGACGTTGCCGTGATCCTGGAACGCCTGGATCGTCTCCTCCGGCATCGTGTTGACGGTCTCCGGGCCGATCAGGTCCTCGACGTACAGGACGTCGGAGTACGCGGGGTTCTTCGTGGAGGTCGAGGCCCACAGACAGCGCTGCTTGCTCGCGCCCTTGGCCGCAAGGGCGTCCCAGCGTTCGCCGGCGAAGATCCGCTTGTAGTCCTGGTACGCGAGCTTCGCGTTCGCAACCGCGAGCTTTCCCTTCAGGTGGTCGTGGCCTCCGATCGCGTCGAGCCGCTTGTCCGCTTCGGTGTCGACGCGAGAGACGAAGAAGCTTGCGACCGACGCCACGGGCGACGGGTCACCGCCTGCTTCGACGAGCCGCTCGAGACCACGGACGTAGGCCTCGGCCACCTCGCGGTAGCGCTCGAGCGAGAAGATCAGCGTCACGTTGATCGACTTGCCCTGGGCGATCGCGTCCTCGATTGCGCCCAGACCGGGCTTCGTACCGGGAATCTTGACGAGCAGGTTCTGCCGGTCGACCTGCCCGTGCAGGCGCATTGCCTCGTCGTACTGGGCCTGCTGCTCGTAGGCGAGGTTCGGGTCGACCTCCAGAGAGACGTAGCCGTCGCGGCCGCTCGTCGCGTCGTAGACGCTGCGGAGCACGTCGCAGGCGTCCTTGATGTCGGTCTCCGCAAGACGCCAGAAGATCTCCTTCGGATCGTCGACCTCGTCGAGGGACTCGCGAATCTCGTCGTCGTAGTCGCTGCCGTGCGAGATCGCCTTCTGGAAGATGGTCGGATTCGAGGTCACGCCCACGATCGCATCTTCGTCCATCATCCGCGCGAGCCCGCCCGTGTGGATGAGCTCGCGGGAGACGAAGTCGATCCAGACGCTCTGGCCCTGCTCCGACAACCCGTGAAGCCGGCTCTTGGCCATTGCTTTCACCCTTTCGTCTGCTTTTCTGCTTGTGTCGACCTAACTTACACCGCCGTTGCCGACCTAGAATGGCGCTGACCCTTGTTGGTTGTAGTGAATGATGATCCTGAAGAAGCCGCTTTGGAACCGTGGCAGTCCGCGCGCGGAGGCGAGACCGCGCCCTCGCCGCAGCGCAACAGCGATCCGCCACGCGATTCCAAGAAGGAGGGGGCCCGTGGCGGAACGATGGGGTCCCCAACGTTGAGATTGGGGGCACGATGAACGAGCTCGAACGGTGGCACGAGATTGGGCAGCAGCTTCGCGTCGACAGCGTCCGCGCGGCAGCGGTCACGCACAGTGGACATCCAACGTCGAGCATGTCGGCCGCCGATCTCATGGCCGTCCTGATCTCGAAGTACCTCCACTACGACTTCGACAATCCCGGCAACCCGCAGAACGACCACCTGGTGTTCTCCAAAGGGCACGCCTCACCGCTCCTGTACTCGATCTACAAGGCCGTCGGCGCCGTCTCGGAAGAGGAGCTGCTCACGTTCCGGATCTTCGGCAGCCGGCTGCAAGGGCACCCGACCCCCGTGCTCCCGTGGGTGGATGTTGCCACGGGGTCACTTGGACAGGGGCTCCCGTACGGCGTCGGCATCGCGCTCGCCGGCAAGCGGCTCGACCGGCTCCCGTATCGCACCTGGGTGCTGCTCGGGGACAGCGAGATCGCCGAGGGCTCGCAGTGGGAGGCGTTCGAGCACGCCTCCTTCTATGAGCTCGACAACCTGACGGCGATCATCGACGTCAATCGGCTCGGCCAGCGCGGCGAGACGATGCACGGCTGGGATCTCTTCTCGTACTCGGAGCGGGCGAAGGCCTTCGGATGGCACGCGATCACGATCGACGGCCACGACGTCGCCGAGATCGACCAGGCGTTCGAGGAGGCGCTCGCGACGAAGGGTCGCCCGACGGTCATCGTCGCCAAGACGATCAAGGGCAAGGGCGTCAAGCGCGTCGAGAACAAGAACGGCTGGCACGGCAAGGCGCTCGACGATCCGGAGGGCGCTGTCGAGGAGCTGGGTGGGATCCGGAACATCCTCGTCGACGTCCACAAGCCGAGCGACGACGGCGAGCCGCATCGGTTCGACGCCTCCGGGACGCTGGAGCTGCCCACGTACGAGCTGGGAGGCGACGACGTGGCGACCCGGAAGGCGTACGGTGACGCGCTCAAGTCGCTCGGCGCCGCCCGCGGCGACGTCGTTGCCCTCGACGGCGAGGTCAGCAACTCGACGCACGCTGACGAGTTCGCCGAGGCGTTTCCGGAGCGCTACTTCGAGATGTACATCGCCGAGCAGCAGATGATCGCCACCGCCGTCGGCTTCCACGTCCGCCGCTGGAATCCGCATGCGTCGACGTTCGCGGCGTTCCTCAGCCGCGCGTACGACTTCATCCGCATGTCGGCAATCAGCCGCACGACGATGCACCTCTGCGGCTCGCACGCCGGCGTGTCGATCGGCGAGGACGGGCCGTCCCAGATGGGGCTCGAGGATCTCGCGATGTTGCGGGCCGTCGAGGGCAGCACGGTCGTCTACCCGTCTGACCCGAACCAGACCGCGAAACTGGTCGCCGAGCTGGCCGACTGCGAGGGCATCACGTACATGCGCACGACGCGCGGCGCGACACCGGTCATCTACGGGCCGGACGAGGAGTTCGCGATCGGCGGGAGCAAGGTCGTCCGCTCTACGGATGACGACGCGGTGACGATCGTCGGCGCCGGCATCACGCTCCACGAGGCGCTCAAGGCGGCCGACCTGCTCGCCGAGCAGGGCCTGAACGCTCGCGTGATCGACCTGTACTCCGTGAAGCCGATCGACGCCGAGACCTTGCAAGCAGCTGCGGAGGCGACGGACGGCCGGGTGATCACCGTCGAGGACCACTGGGCGGAAGGCGGCCTCGGCGAGGCCGTGCTCTCGGCGTTCGCCGACGGCGACGAGCGCCCGCGGGTGGTGATGCTCGCCCCTCGGGAGCTGCCCGGCTCCGGCAAGCCGGCCGAGCTGCTGGCCGCGGCGGGCATCGACGCCGAGCACATCGCCGATGCCGCGCGCCAGCTGGTCGGCGCAGCGGTCACGGCCTAGGGACCCGCAAAGCAGCCCAGGGCATGTTCTAGCGTCCGGCGCGCGCTGCTCGGCCGGGCGATCCTCGTCGGCCGTGCGGACCAAGCGTTCCGAGCCGCACGACTGGTAGCTTCCCCCCGGCCGGTGGACCTCCTCATTCGCATCGTCCTCGGCTGGGCCGGGAACCTGCTCGCGCTCTGGGTCGCGAGCCTGCTGATCGACAGCGTCAACTTCTCGAGCTTCGGGCAGCTCGCGCTGGCGGCGGCCGTGTTCAGCGTCGTCAACCTGATCATCAAGCCGCTGGCGAAGCTCGTCGGCTGTGTGCTGATCATCCTCACGCTTGGGATCGTGCTGTTCTTCATCAACATGGGGATGCTCGCCCTGACCGCGTGGATCGTCCCGGGCTTCACGGTCGGCGGCTTCTGGTCGGTCGCGGGCGCGACCGTGATCGTCTGGGCGGTCAACCTCGTCGTCAACTTCGCCGTCGACCGCCTCTGGAAGCCCGAGCAGGAAGGGCGCTAGACCGCGATTACCCTAGAGGCATGGCGGTCGTCATTGCCTCGAACCTGCGCAAGGAGCTCGCCGGCAGCGTGCTCTTCGACGGCGTCTCATTCAGCGTCGAGCGCGGCGAGCGCCTGTCGCTCTCGGGCCCGAACGGCGCCGGCAAGACGACGCTGCTTCGCATGCTCGCGGGCGAGACCGAGCGGCACGGCGGCGAGCTCGCCCTGCAGAAGGGGACACGCATTTCCCTCCACGACCAGAGGCCGCCGCTCGCGCGGGGCCTGACGTTGCGGGAGTACGCGCTCTCGGGCGCCTCCGACCTCGTCGAGACCGAGGCCGAGCTCCGGCGATTCGAGGAGCGGATGGCGGCCGGGGATCACGACCCGGCAACACTCCGTCGTTACGCGGACGCGCAGGGTCGTCTCGAGCACGCGGGTGGCTACGCCTGGCGGGAGCGGGCCGCGGCAGTGCTTCGCGGGCTCGGATTCGCGGACAAGGATCTCGACCGGCCGCTCGACTCCTTCTCCGGCGGGGAGCTGACGCGCGCCTCGCTCGGCCGCGCTCTCGGCGGCGATCCCGACCTCCTCCTCCTCGACGAGCCGACGAACCACCTCGACGTCGCCAACCTGGAGTGGCTCGAGCGCGAGCTGCAGTCTCTCGACGCCGCCGTCATCCTCGTCGCACACGACCGCTGGTTTCTCGAGGCGACGACGACCGCGGTGCTCGAGCTCGACCACGGACGTTCGATCTACTTCGCCGGCCCGTGGCACGTCTGGCGCCGCGAGAAGGCGGCCCGGGCGGCGCATGCCGCAAAGACGGAGGAGCGCTACGCCGAGGACATCGCGCGGCTCGAGCGGTTCGTCGAACGGTTCCGCTACAAGAAGACGAAGGCCAAGCAGGCGCAGGCCAAACTGACGCAGATCGCCCGGCTCGACACGGAGCGTGCCAAGGCGTCCGAGGAGCGCATCCGCCTGACCCAGCGAAGCAAGCCGCTCGGGTTCGGCTTCCTGAAGCCCGCGCGCAGCGGCCGGATCGTCGTCGAGACCGACGACCTCGCCGTCGCTGCCGGCGATCGGGTGCTTCTGCAGGAGGTCGACTTCGCCCTCGAGCGCGGGGAGCACGTCGCGCTCGTAGGGCCGAACGGCGCCGGTAAGACGACGCTGATCGAGACGCTGGTCGGACGGCGAGAGCCCGCCGACGGACGTGCGCGCGTCGGGCACGGCGTCGAGACCGGCTACTTCTCCCAGCACGCGGTTGAGCTCGACGAGCGCGGCAGCGTGCTCGAGTGCGCCCAACGCGCCACCGGCCTCTCACGACCCGACGCGCAGGCGCTCCTCGGACGCTTTCTGTTCAGCGGCTGGGACACGCACCAGAAACCGGTTGCGATCCTCTCGGGCGGCGAGCGCCGTCGACTTGCGCTCGCGCTGCTCGTCGCGTCGGGGGCAAACTTCCTCGTCCTCGACGAGCCGACGAACCACCTCGACCTCGAGAGCCGCGAGGCACTCGAGACGGCACTGGAAGCGTTCCCGGGGACGCTGCTGCTCGTCTCGCACGACCGAGCGCTGGTCGACGCCGTGGCCGAGCGCACGCTCGCGATCGAGGAGGGCCGGCTCCGCTCGTACGACGGCGGCTGGGCGGATTACGTGCGTCGGCGCGGGGAGCTCGAGCGTTCGCAGCAACCGGAGCCGGAACCGGAACCGAAGCGGAAGCCGGTCGTGGCGGCAAAGCGCCGCGCGCCGGCGCGCGGGCCGAGCGAGATCGAACGCGTCGAGGCCGAGATCGCGACGCGCGAGAGCGCCGTGGCGGAACTGGAGCGCCAGCTCGCCGACGACTGGACCAACGTCGACGTGCTCGCGGCCCACCGCCGGGCGCGCGACGAGCTCCAGGCTCTGCTCGCGCGGTGGGAGGACCTGTTCGAAGAGACGCAGACGAACGCGTAGGCTCTCTCTCCGCGATGGACATCCGCTCGCGAGACGACGCCGTCCCGTTCACGACGCTCGACGGAAGCACCATTCGCGTGCTGCTCGACGGCGAGATCGCGGGAGCTCGTAACCAGAGCCTCGCCGAGGCCGAGCTCCCGGCCGGGCAGGCGACCGAGCGGCACTATCACGCAAAGACGGAGGAGATCTACGTCGTGGTCGAGGGGCGCGGCGAGATGGAGATCGACGGCGAACGGAGGCCGGTCGCGCCCGGCGATGCCGTCCTCATCCCGCCGGGCGCATGGCACCAGCTCCGCGCCCAGGATGGCCCGATTCGGATCCTTTGCTGCTGCGCGCCGCCCTACCGGGACGACGACACATTCTTTGTGGGGGAAATGGGGTTTCCCCCACAGACCCCCTCCCAGAACCAGAACTAGACACGCGTCCCGCGCTGTGCCTCCCGCCGGGCAAAGCCCGGCTCCGGCGGTAAGAACAACCGACACCGATCGCGGGGGAAATGGGGTTTCCCCCGTGCTAGTGCTCGAGCGGCGCCATCGTCAGCCCGTAGTCGTTGAGCTGCCGCCAGTACAGCTCCGCCCGCTCGCGGTGGCCCGACCACACGATCGCCTGGCCCGCGTTGTGGATCCTGTCGGCGATGCGCAGGCCCTGCTCGTAGGAGACGCCCGGGATGACGGACGCGAGGGCGAACGCGACACCTTCAAACGTGTTGTGGTCGTCGTTCAGGACGATCACGCGCCAGGAGTCGCCGCGCCGGCTTCCCGGCCGGCCGGGCGCTCGACGGCGGGTCGGTGTGGCGACCGCCGCTGCTATTGGCCTCTCCAACGCAGGTAGGCGGCCTTCGCACGGCGGTTCCGGTACCAGAGGACGGAGAAGATCACAACCGGGATGACGACGATCAGCGCGAGCAACCCCAGCGGAAGCGCCCACCAGGCTCCGCCGGCGTGCGGCGACTGTGGGGCGGCAGGCGGCGGCGCCGCCTGACGCGTCTCTCCGCCCCGCTTTGCGGCATGCGCCTGCCGCTGACGCTGCCGCTTCTTGACGTGCTGCACCTTCTTCTTCGCCTTCGCGGTGACGGCGGGCGGCCCATGGAACCTGTTCGGAAGCCAGTAGTCGATGCGCCAGCGACCGTCGTGGCCCTGGACGAGTTCGACGTCGGCAGTCATGGCCGAGTACCCGGACCCGGGCTTCGGGAAGAGGAAGACCTCGAGGCCGAGCGTCTTCGCATACGAGTAGCGGACGTCGGTCCAGGTTCCCAGCCCCCTGGGTGCCGCCGGGTACGGCACGACCGGGATGTCGCCGTGGCTCCACTCGCGCCGGGACACGCCTGCCTTCAGGTCGCCGGTGACGATGTCCCATGACCGGCCGACGTCGTGGCGGACCACGGCGGTGCTGATGAATTGCCTGAGGACACGCCGCACGGCCCGCTTCTTGGCGGCCGTGAACGGGGCGTGCTTCGGCGCGGTGTACCCGGCGACCTCGGGGCCATTCGCGTTGCCCGGATTCCCCGGGTTCGAGAAGTGCACGCCCAGGAAGATCAGCACGGCGAGGACGACCGTGACGACGCCGGTAATGGTCAGCCGGCGGCGCCAACGCGGGGATTCCAGGATCCGCATCGCGAGAATTGTGCCCGCGGGGCCGGCCCTAGTGATCGAAGGTCGCGAGCACGGCCTCCGCGACCACCTTCATCGGCCTTCCCGAGACCTGGCTGGCCTTCCGTAAGCGCGCGAACGCGTCCTGCTCCGAGAGCCCTTCCTTGGCCATGAGCAGGCCCTTTGCGCGCTCGATCACCTTCCTCGCGGACAGCGCCTCGGCCAGCGAGTCCGCCTCCTCGCGCAGCGCCGCCAGCTCTTCGTGGCGTGCGCGCGCCGTCCGGATCGCCGGCAGGAGATCGGCCTCGCGGAAGGGCTTCACGAGGTAGCCGAACACCCCCGCCTCGACGGCGCGCGCCACCAGCTCGTCCTGTCCGTACGCCGTCAGCATCACGATCGGGATCGGGCGCTCGTCGAGGATTCTCTTCGCGGCCTCGATGCCGTCGAGCCGCGGCATCTTCACGTCGAGGACGGCGACATCGGGCTGCTCGGCTCGTGCCAGCTCGACCGCCTCCATGCCGTCCTTCGCCTCGGCACAGACCTCGAGCCCTGCGCGCTCCAGGAGCTCGCGGAGATCGAGGCGGATGATCGTCTCGTCCTCGGCGATCAGCACGCGCATCGCACTCATTGTGCGTCGATCCAGAGCACTCGGTACTCCATGCCGGGCTTGCGGCGGTTTGGGCGGGCGCTGCGACCATCGATTCCGATGCCCCAGGACGACAATTCGTCCTCGATGGTCCGCTCGCTCTCGTGCTCGTTGAAGACCCCCACGATCAGCCTGCCGCAGAAGCTGCCCAGATGCGCGACGAGCTCTCGCCGCCGCGGCCTGGGAGCGTAGTCGAGGTTCGTCCGAACGTACGTGAAGCGCCGCGGCGGCCGCCAGTGCGCAGCGTTGCCGACGGCGATCCGCTCCGCCCAGGAGGGGAGCCGGCGCCGAGCCAGGTCCGCCAGCTCGGGTGCGATCTCGAGGCCGAAGGGCTCGACGTGAAACGGCGTCCAGCGCACGATCGACTCCATCAGGAAGCCGTTCGCGCAGCCGACGTCGAGAAACGTGCCGTCGCGGTCGATGGCATCGGCGATCAGGCTGCGCGAGTACTCCCAGTCGGCTCGCGTCCCGCTCTTCCCGGACTGCTCCCACGGCGTCGTCGCCGCCAGGTACGCCGGTATCACGAGCGCCGCAACCTGCTCGTGCCAGCCGGCCTCGTCGATCTCTCCGCGCTCGAGCCGACCGTCGATCTCGGCGAGCTCACGCCACGCGTTGTCCTTGAGATGCGCGTACGGATCGACCGCCACGCGCGGCGAGTCTAGCCGCCCCCGACCTCCTCGAAGCGAACGCCTCCAGGCGGCGCGTGCCAGGTCACGACATCGACCGCGAGACGCCGCGCCTTCACCGAGGGGTCCTGCTCCGCCAACCGGCGCGCCTCGTCGGCTGGAATCGTGTAGACGCACAACCCGCGCAGCGATTCGTCGGTCTGGTTGCTGAACGGGCCGGCCGCGACCACGACGCCGCGCTCGCGCATCGCCGCAAGATGCGCGAGATGCCGCTCCTGCAGCGCGTCCAGCTCCGGCTCTGGAAGCTGCGGTGCATCGGGCGGGCGGCGGAGCAGGACGAGCGTGTGCTCCTCGAACCTCACGCGTACGGATGGCGCTCGGCGTTCTGGGCAAGCATGAACGGGTTGCCGTCCGGGTCGTAGAACGTCGCCAGTTTGACCATGCCCGAGATGTCCTGCGTCTCGCCGTCGAAGCGGACGCCCTTGCTCTCGAGGCTGTCTCTCGCCGCATCGATGTCGGCCACGCCCCACGTCGGCGTGTTGCCCTTGACGTCGGGGCTCTCGACCTGGCCGAGACCGAGGGTCACGCCTTCGATCGGCGACTGCACCTCGCACCACCCGTATTCGTCCAGCTTGTAGGCCACCTCGAATCCGAGCATCTCGCGATACCACTCGATCGACCGGTCCAGATCGGACACGTTCACCGAGATGACCAGGTGGCCGTCGTAGGCGAACGGAGCCTTTGCCGCTGCTGCCTTCACCTGTTGCTCGCTCATGAACGTCCTCCTCGCCTTGTCTGTTTACTGACGTACTTTTATACTAAGACTACTTTCCATGTCAACCGCAACCGTCAGGCTGTTCCACCACCGCTGGGCCGTCCCGGTTCTCGCCGAGCTGCGGCGGGAGCGCGGCAGCCGGTTCGTGACGCTCGTCAACCGGCTCGGCGTGACGCGCGACTCGCTCCGGCGCACGCTGAATGCGCTCGTCGGGGACGGCCTCGTCGCTCGCAACCCTGGCTACGGTCATCCGCTGCGCCCGGAGTATGTCTTGACGCCCGCCGGGACCAAGGTGGCCGCCGTCTGCGACCGGCTGCTCTCCGCGCTGGACGGGCTCGAGGACGTCGCCCTTCGCAAGTGGTCGATGCCCGTCGTCCAGGCGCTTTCCGGAGGGCCGCGCCGCTTCTCCGAGCTCCGCACGGCACTGCCCTCGATCTCGGCGCGGGCGCTCACGCTCGCGCTAAAGGATCTCCAGGCGGCCGCGTTGGTCGAGCGGACGGTCACCGACGACTACCCGCCCGCCACGCTCTATCGCCTGACCGAGCGGGCGTGGCCGCTGGCGCGGATCGCGGCGGCGCTGTAGTCAGTCGCCGGGAAAGACGACCTCGGCGCGGAACCCCGCGGTCGAGTCGAGCGATAGCCTGCCGCCGAGCTCGTCGCGGACGAGCGCCTCGACGATCGACAGGCCGGTGCCGCTGTCGCTCCCGGCCGTCATTCCCTCGCCATCGTCGGCGATCGCGAGCGTGACCTCGCCGTTCGTGCCGGCCAGCTCGACGCGGACGGACGAGCCGCCGTGCTCCAGGGCGTTCTGGAACAGCTCGCTGAAGATCAGGGCGAGCGCGGTGGCGCGGTTTCCGGCCAGCAGGATCGGCTGCAGGTCCGCGTCGACCTGTTTTCCGGCGCCCAGCCCCTGGACGAGCATCGCGCGGAGGCGATCGAGCAGCTCCGCCAGGTCGACGTCGTCGTCCCGACGCTCCGTGAGCACCTCGTGGACGGCCGCGATCGCCAGCACGCGGTTGACGGAGTCGTCCAGCGCCTTCCGCGGGTCGACGCTCTCGACGTCGCGAGCCTGGAGCCGGAGGAGCGACGCCACCGTCTGCAGGTTGTTCTTCACGCGATGGTGGATCTCCTGGGCGAGCACCCCGCGCATGACCGCGCGGCCGTGCTCGAGCGCGACCGCCGCCTGGTTGGCGATCGAGGCGAGCAGGATCTGCTCCTCCTCCGTGAACGGCACGTCGCGGTCGCAGACCAGCTCGCCGATGCGGCGCCCCTTGGAGCGCAGCGGCAGCCGCACCGCGTGCGCACCGGAGCGACCCTCCGGCCAGGCGATCTGTCCGTCCTCGAGCACGAGCGCGGCGCCGCTCGCCCCGACTGCATCGATCGTCGTCTCGACGATCGCTTCCAGTGACTCCTCCAGGTAGAGGGACTCCGAGACGGCTTCCGAGATCCGTGCCAGCGCCTCGAGCTCGCGAACCCGGCGGCGAGCCGCCGCGTAGAGCTTCGCGTGCTCGATCGTCTGCCCGACCTGCGCGGCGATCGTGAGCAGCAGCTCCATCTCCGCGTCGGAGAACGCACGGGGTCGCCGCGTGCGGACGTTGAGCGCACCCTCCAGCTTGTCGCGGGCGAGCACGGGGACGGCCAGGATCGACTCGTACTCGTCCTCGCGGAGGTTCGGAAACGCCTTGAAGCGCGGATCGAGGTGCGCGTTCTCCGGGAGCATCACCGGAACGCGTTCGGCGGCCGCCGCTCCGGTGATCCCCTCGCCGGGACGCATCTTCGGTCGCCGCGTCATGTCCTGGACCCGCGTCCCGTACGTCGCGCGCAGAACGAGCTCGTCCGTCTGCTCGTCGTACAGGTAGACGAAGCAGGCGTCCGCCTCGAGCGCCTCCGCAACCTTGCGTGCGATGAGGCCCAGCACCTCCTCGAGATCGAGCGTCGAGTTGACCGCTTCGATCGTGTCGGTCAGCAGGCGGAGGTGACGCTCGGGTGCCTCCATTCACGCGATTGTAGGGAGGCCCCGTGGAGGTCTAGTACGTTCTCGTCGCGGGCCGGGCGGAGGCCAGGCCGGCACCGCTTCATTCCACGACCCGGCTCCGGCGCTCGAGCAGGACGACGTCGCGCCACGTTCCGTCCTGCCGGCCGAGCCGCTCGCGGACGCCGACGATCCGGAAGCCGCAGTGCTGGTGGAGCGCGATGCTCGCGGCGTTCTCGGGGAAGATCCCCGCCTGCAAGGTCCAGATTCCGCCGGCATCCGCGTCGTGAACCAGGCGCTCGAGCAGGAGCCGGCCGATCCCGTGACCGCGAGCCTGCCGCCGGACGTAGACGCTGTCCCAGGCCACTCCTCGGTACGCGCAGCGGTCGGACACGGGCGCGAGTGCAGCCCAACCGGCGATCTCCTCGTCAGCGCGGGCGACGAGCCGGTGTCCGCGCAGGTGGGATGCGTCCCACTCGGCCCAGGATGGGACGGCGACCTCGAAGGTCGCGTCCCCGTCCTCGATGCCTTCTCGGTAGATCGCGGCGACGGCCGGCCAGTCGGCCGGCGCCATCGCGTCGATGCTCAGAGCACCGAGAGGTAGCGGTCGAGCTCCCACTGTGTCAGCTGCACGCGGTACTCGTCCCACTCCTTCCGCTTCAGCTCGACGTAGCGCTCGAAGATGTGCGGGCCCAGCGCCTTCTTCGCCAGCTCCGAGTGGGCGAGCTCGTCGATCGCCTCGCCCAGCGTCTCGGGGAGGCCGACGATGCCCCGCTCGGCGCGCTGCTCGGCGGTCAGGTGATAGAGGTTTGTCTCCATTGGCTCGGGCAGCTCGTACCCGCGCTCGATGCCCTCGAGCCCCGCGTGGAGCAGGCAGGCAAACGTGAGATACGGGTTGCACGCCGGGTCGGGGCAGCGAATCTCCGCCCGCGTCGCCTGCTCGTGGCCCGGCTTGTAGAGCGGGATACGGATGAGCGCGGAACGGTTGCGCCGCGACCAGGCCACGTAGACCGGAGCCTCGTAGCCGGGGACGAGCCGTTTGTACGAGTTCACCCACTGCGCGAAGACCGCCGTGATCTCGCGCGCGTGACGCAGCTGCCCGGCGATGAACGCCTTGCCCGCCTCCGAGAGCGACCACTCGTCATCCGCGTCGAAGAACGCGTTGCGCCCATCGGCGAAGAGCGACTGGTGCGTGTGCATCCCGGAGCCGTTCTCGCCGAAGATCGGCTTCGGCATGAAGGTGGCGTGGTAGCCCGCCTTCTTGGCGATCTCCTTGACGATCAGGCGATAGGTGACGGTGTGGTCGGCCATGTCGAGCGCGGACGCGAAGCGCATGTCGATCTCGTGCTGCGACGGGCCGACCTCGTGGTGGACGTATTCGATCGGGATGCCCATCGACTCGAGCGCGCGCACGGTCTCCTGCCGCAGCTCGCTCGCCGCATCCATCGTCGTCATCGCGAAGTAGCCGCCCTCGTCGAGCGGCTCCGTGCCGGCGCTGTCACGGAAGAGGAAGTACTCGAGCTCGGGGCCGATGTTGTAGGTGTCGAAGCCGAGCCCGCGCATCCGCTCGAGTGCGCGGTGGAGGACGTACCGCGGGTCGCCGTCGTACGGCTTGCCGTCCGGCGTCACGATGTCGCAGATCATCCGGCAGGCCCTCGTCTCTCCCGGACGCCACGGCATGAGCTGGAACGTCGCCGGGTCGGGGATCGCGACCATGTCCGATTCCTCGATCGCGTTGAACCCGGTGATCGAGGACCCGTCGAAGCCCATCCCGTCGTCGAGGGCGTCCTCGAGCTCGCTCGGCGTGATCGCAAAGCTCTTGAGATGGCCCTCGATATCGGTGAACCAGAGGAGGATGAACTCGACAACCTCATCGCGAACGCGCTCCAAAACCTGCTGGCGATCCTCGACCTTGCTCGTGGCCCGCGCCCTGCTCTCGACCTGCGCCATGCTTGCCTCCTTAAACGTGAAAACCCCGGGCGCGCACGCCCGAGGCTTCGTCGCCTCTGCTGACCACACGAGTATACGGTGCGGCCGTGTCCGGCGCCATCCCTGCGACCGAGCGGGTCGAGATGGCCGCCGTGATCGACCTCTTCGAGGCCGCGGGCCCCGATGTCCGTCGCCGGCTGGGCCTCGCGGCGACGTCGCTCGGCGGTGGTTGCGCCTTCTGCTGCCGCGCGCTGCCGGCGGTCGAGCTCAATCGTGCGCTCGGTGTCAGTACCGTCGGCGAGCTGAACGCCGCCGAGGACTTCTTCGACCCAGGGTCGGTTCTGGGCGGTATCGCCGCTTCCGGGCTCCGGACTCGAGGCGGAGCTCGAGCGGCGCGGGTACGAGGCCGGCTACCCGTGGATGAAGTTCAGCCGGGAGACGGGTGAAGCGTCCAGCTACCGGACCGACCTCGACGTCGACTTCGTCGGCACGGATCGAGCCGGCGACTTCGCAGAGATCGCCTGCGCCGCGTACGGCTTCCCGGCGGCACTGATTCCCTGGCTTGCCGCTCTTCCCGGCCGTTCGCGCTGGTCGTGCGCGGTGTCCTACGACGCGGGGCGGCCGGTCGGCACCGGCGCGCTGTTCGTCGACGCCGAGGCGGGCTGGCTCGGCATCGCCGCCACCCTTCCGCGAGCCCGCGGCCGGGGTTCGCAGACGGCGATCCTGGCCCGGCGCATCGAGCGCGCGGCCGAGCTCGGCTGCTCGCTGGTCGTCACCGAGACGGGGGAGCGCCGGCCCGATCGTGCGTCGGGCTCGTACCGGAACATCCGCCGCGCCGGCTTCGAGGAGCGCTACCTGCGACCGAACTACCGGGCGCCGTAGCCGATCATCGCGGCGCGAGGACCGTGCGCGAGAGCTGCGGGTAGGTCGCGCGATAGCCGCGCCAGCGCGCCACGGGTGCGAGCACGCCGAACATCGCACGCTGAACGACCCGCGGCGGCGAGCGAAAAGACGATGACATCGCTGAACTCCTGAGCGACGAGCGCAAGCTGGAGCGGCGACGGCATGCCCTTCCGATTCGTGTAGCCGAGGCGGGCGAGTCCGAACAGGGTCTCGATCATGTGGGCGACGGTTCGCCGGGCGTCACCTCGACGCGCGCCCGAGCATCACGATCGCCCGCGTTCCACCAGTCGTGCCACACACCTGCATCGATGAGGGCCGTCCCGCCTTCGCGCAGGACGCTTGTCTCCCCGTCGCGCTTCAGCGTCAGTTCGCCCTCGAGGACGGTGAACCGCTCGACGAGTGCGGGATGGAGGTGCTCCCCGACGACGCGCGCCCCCACGAGCGCAGTCAGCTCGGCAGTGGCGCGGCCCTCAGGGTTCTCGTGCGGGAGCTCGAGGACCGTGGCGCGCTCTCGGGTCACGGGGTTCTCCCAGACTTCGCCCACCCGAATCGGCGTCAGGTCAGGGGCGCCGTTCGGATCCGGGTGTGCCATCTCACCTAGAAGAAGTACACAGGGCCGAGGTCATCGTCGCATTGTCTCGTAGGCCCGAGTCGGTTCACCCGGTTGCGCGACCTGCTGCTCGACCTCGACCGGCTGGCGTAGCTCCGGTACGCGTCCCTGATGGGCGATTGCGCGCGCATAGAGCGCGAGCGCCGGGGCGATCAGCGCGCCGCCGACGGCCAGCGCTGCGCGGATGCCCCACACGTTCCCGATGCCGCCGAGAAACGGCCCGGCGGCCGCCTGTCCGATCGCGTTGGCCTGGCCGCTCAGGGAGAAGACGGTGGCGCGGACGCTCGAGTCGGTGATCTGCTCGTTGAGCCAGGTCATATAGAGGGGGTCGGTCAGGTCGCGGGCGAAGAAGACGCCGAGCAGCGCGGCGATGGCGAGCCAGGTCGAGCCGGTGAGGGCGAAGACGAGCATGGCTGCCATCGCGACGAGCGTGAACGCGAACAGGAGGTCGGTAACGGCCTTCCGCCCGCCGCGCTCCACCCTTCTGATGATCGGCCCGAGCGCAGCGAACCCGAAGACCATCCCGACGAGCCAGAAGATCCCGAACCACACGACCGGATCGAGGTGGCCGACGGCGGGAAGCCCGACGTCCCGGAGGAAATGTGCCTCCTTCAAGCGGTCGAACGCCTCGCTCGACATGCCCAGGAACAGCTCGACGGCGACCAGCATGAGAACGACCGGTCGCACCCAGGCGAAGCGGGCTCCGGCAAGGGCAGTCGTTCGCAACTCGACGAGGGCGGACGAACGGTCGGCACGCGGCCGGCGCCGAAATCCCGTTTCGGGCATGACGAGGATGCAGGCGAGCCCGCACGCAAAGGTGACCGAGCCGCCGACGACGACGCCGGCGCGGAGCGAGAGCACCCCAACCCCCACCTGCAGCGCGAGCCCGACGACGGCGCCGACGTACCCGAACCTGCGACCGCGCAGGAACAGGCTCCCCAGGTTTCCCGGGCCCACCTCGTCGGCGATCCAGGCCTCGTACGCACCGCTCGTGAACGTGTACGAGAGTCCCCAGAGGGCCCAGAGCAGGACGATCGCCCACGCGGCCGACACGGCCGCCACGAGCATCCACGCGGCGCCCATGCCGAGGTACCCGATGATGAGCGACAGCCGCCTGCTGTACGTGTCCGCGACGACACCGGTCGGGATCTCGCACAGGAAGACCGCCGCCTCCATCGCCGTTCCCATCAGCACGAGCTGCAACGGTGAGAGATGGAGCTCCCGAACGAGGTAGACGGCCATGACGACCCAGGTCGGCCAGCGGAGGAAGAACTCGAGGCCGTAGTAGACGCCGGTCGCGCGCAGCCGCACGTGCTAGCCCGAGCGCTTCAGCTTTCCGTGGCGCTTCGCGTGGCGCTCGCCGATGCTGAACACCTTGAGCCCGAGCGGAATCGCGACGGCCCCGATCAGCAGGAGCGGCCAGATGTCCCCCCACATCGTTCCGAGCCCCGCACCGTCGACGATCGCCTTCCTACAACCGTCGATCGCGTAGGTCGCCGGCGAGATCTTCGCGATCCACTGCATCCAGACGGGCAGGACGCTCACCGGGTAGTAGACGCCGGAGACGACCAAGAGGATGCCCTGGGCCACGAACCCGAGCTGCATGCCCTTCTCCGGCGAGATGAGCGGCAGCACCGCGGTCATCATCCCGATGCCAATGAACGAGACCGAGGCGACGAGCAGGACGACAATCGCCGCTCCGTAATCCGCGTGCGGCAGCTCGAGATTGACGAACAGCGCGGCCACGACGAACAGCAGTGCGGCCCGCACGAGGCCGTACGCAACCGCGAAGAGCCCCATCCCGAACAGGTGCACGGGGCGCGCCAGCGGCGCCATGAAGGTGTATTCGATCGTCCCCTCCCATCGCTCCCAGGCGACGGTCTCGGTGACGATCTCGAAGATGATCCCGAGGTACGCCCAGATCACCGCGCCGACGAGGAGGATCGTCGTGTACTTGTCGACGTTGATCGACTCGCCGGTCGCGTTGATGCCCTTGGCGATGAAGACGATCGTGAGCGTGTTCGCGACCGTCCAGATGAAGAACGCGAGATCCCACCAGATGTAGCGGCGGACGAGGTATACGTTGCGCTCGATGACGCCGGCGAGGCTGATGAACTCGTAGCGGAACGTCGCTGCGGCTCCCTGCGTCATGCGAGCACCTCCCGGTCTTCGTCGTCCTCTTGCTCCTCCTCGAATGAGCGGCCCGTCGCGGCGAAGAACGCCTCCTCGAGCGTCTCCGCGTCGTAGCGGCGCTTGAGGTCGTCGGCCGACTCGAGCGCCAGCAGCTCGCCGCGGTCGAGAATGCCGACGCGTTCCGCCAGGCTCTCCGCCTCGGCGAGGTCGTGCGTGCAGAGCAGAATCGTCGAGTCGTGGGTATCCCGGATCTCCCGGATGAACTCCTGCACCTCGAGCTTGGAGCGGGGATCGAGACCCGTGGTCGGCTCGTCGAGGAGGAGCAGCACGGGCGCCGTCAGCAGCGCGCGCGCCAGCGCGACCTTCTGCTGCATGCCGCGCGACAGGTTTTCCATCGGCTCGCCCCGCCGGTCCGGCGGGAAGCCGACGCGCTCGAGGATCTCGGGGATCTTGTCGCGCGTCTGCCGGGAGGACATCCCGTAGAACCGGGCCGCATACGACAGGTTCTCTGCCGCCGACATCTTCTTGAAGAAGCTCGCCTCGACCGACACGCGGTTGACGAGGCGGCGCACGGCCCGCGGCTCCTTCGAGACGTCGTGCCCGAAGATGACCGCCCTGCCTCCGTCCTCCAGCAAGAGCGTGGACAGCAGGCGGACCAGCGTCGATTTCCCCGATCCGTTCTGCCCGAGGATCGCAACCGTGTCGCCGCGCTCCATCCTGAACGTGAGGTTCTTCAGCGCCGCGACGCGGCGGCGGCGCGCAAACGGCCACTTGCGCTTGCCGCGGAGGAACTCCTTCCGGAGGTCGACAGCCTCGACCGCAGGCACGCCGTCACGGCGGTCCGGTGCCTCGGCCAGGGAAGTCATCGACTGTGCAGTTGTGGTGGACATGGAGCTCCTTCGGAAAGACGAGAACGAGCGACAGGCGCGCGCGGCCGAGAAACCCAGCCGGGCGCGGGCGCAGGTATGGGTTCTCAGCCGAGGAGCAACATCGCCCATCCACACTAGCGAACGGCTCTGCCGCCGCGCAAGGCCGATTGGCCGCACACGCCGTCCGCGCGATCGGTTAGCGTGCTCCTTCAGGACGTCGCCCGCGAGGGGCTGCGTCAGGAGAGGCAATGGAGCCTCGGAGCCACCCGCTCCGGGGCTCTTTTCGTTTTTGGACAGAGAGGAGGAAGTTCTATGGCCGAGGCCGAGCTGAGGCATTTTCTGTCGGGCGGCGCCGAGACGACCGCCGCGGCGCGAGACGCGCTCGAGCTCGCGCAGGAGACGCGCGCCGCGATGGTCGACCTGAAGTTCTGCGATCTCTTCGGCGCGTGGCAGCACATGACTCTTCCGATCGCCGCC
>JBKPNC010000072.1:0-25267 GCA_046732435.1 Actinomycetota bacterium | reverse complement strand
GCCGTTCACGCTGTCATCTTCCGCAGCTCGTCGATGACGACGGGGTCGACGGACTCGACGCCGTCGACGCGCTCTTCGAGGTTCTCCGTACCGGCCCAGCTCTCGTAGGCATGCGCAAGCTCGCCTTGGTAGCCGAGCCGGCCGAGTCGGTCCTTCAGCTCGGCCGCCAGGGCGTCGTCGACGTCCAGCCACTCGGCGCGGGGCGTCTGGAAGAAAAGCAGCTTGTGGATCTCGAAGATGCGTCGAAGCTCGACGATCGGCTGCTCGTGCTCGTCGACGCGTAGGTCGACGAGCGAATCCGACAGGCCCGCGTAGCCGGCGTCCTTCTCGACGACGATCAGGGCCGCGCTCTGCTGGCCCCGCCGGTCTCCTCCTGCGGCCTGCCCGGCGTCGAGGCAATCGAGCAGCCGCTCGGTCAGCGGCTTGCCGGCGGTCGCCTCGAACGTGTCCGCAAGCGCGTCGACCGTCTCCTCGGAGACCAGGATGTTGCCCTGCGCCGCGTAGCCGGTGCCGGTTCTCCCGCCGGCCCAGTCCATGCACTCCTCCCCCGTGTAGGTCGCGCTTCCGCCCCTGGCGTCGACGATTCCGGCTTGACGATGTGACCGTTCGTCGTCGGCCGCGACGAGCTCGTCGAGCGTCTCCTGGGCCGACCGTCCTTGCCGGAGAAGGGCCAGGCCGTCCGGGCCGTAGCGCGGATTGGCGTAGGACTGGGTGGCCACGGCGCCGGCGTGCGGCTCCGCCCACGGGACGACCGCGCCGACCGCGAGGAACTTCGACTGGACGGCGACGCCCCACTGGCCGGCATCGAGGTCACAGGCGACGATCGAGTACGTCGACACGGGCTTGCGACCGTACGTGAGCTCGGTCAAGTCGAGATCGAGCAACGACGCCGCGCTCCGCGGGACGACCACGGACGCGACTTCCGGTCGGGCGAGCGCCGCGTGGACGGCCTTGGCGCTCGCGGCCCGGACGACGACGGGCGTCCCGCGGTCGTGCGCCTCGCGGAGGCGATCGGCGTCACGGACGTCGTCCAGCACGAGCGCCTCGTCGAGCGGCACGGCCGGATCGCCCTCGACGACAATCTCGGGCACGCGCCTTCCGGTGGCGCCGAACCAGCGCTCTCTCACAGATCGAGGCTCTCGCCGGGCGCGATCGCGGCGATCTCGGCGTCCACGCCGTGGTCCTTGAGCTGGTCAGGGTGCCCGGCCAGGAGCGGGAACGTCCCGTAGTGCGACGGCACGACCCGTCTCACGCCCAGCAGCTCGATCGCGAGCGCCGCCTCGCGCGGGCCCATGGTGTAGTGGTCGCCGATCGGGAGTACCGCGACGTCGGGCTCGTACAGGCGACCGATCAGCTGCATGTCGCCGAAGACGTTCGTATCGCCCGCGAAGTAGATGACCGTCCCATCCTCGAGCGTGACGACGAGGCCGGCCGGCTCGCCGAGGTATCTGCCGTCCTCCGAGCTCGACGAGTGCTTCGCGTCCGTGAAGGTGATCTTCACGCCGTCGATGTCAACCGTCCCTCCCTTGTTCGGGGCGTGGGCGATTTCCTCCTCGACGCCCTGCTCGGCCAGCCAGCCGCGGAGTTCGACCACCGCCACGACGGGCGGCTTGAACTGCTTCCATAGCTCAACCGTCTCTCCGACGTGGTCGGCGTGACCGTGCGTGAGCGCGATCAGGTCGACGCGCTCGGGGTTGCGCTCGTTGTCCGGGCACTTCGGATTGCTCAGCCACGGATCGATGTAGACACGTTTCCCTCCCGGTGTGTCCAGCCGGAAGGCGGCGTGCCCGAGCCAGGTCAGCTGGCCTGCCATCGGCCTCCCTTCAGTCGCCTGACCGGAGCGTAACCAACGGGATTCACCAGCCGTCCGCGGTAGAGGGATGTCCGGTGCGGCAGCGAAGCTATGTCTCCGTGTTCCGTCGTGCGCTCCCGGTGGGGCTCGTCGTCACCGCGGCGATCGCCGACGTCCTCTCGGCACCCCAACTGGCGTTTGGAGCGCTGGTGGTCGCAGTTCCGTTCGCCGCCGTCGCTGCGCTTGCCGCCTACGGCGAGCTGATCGACGCCGACGAGGCGGGTCGCGACCGCCGTGGCGAGCGGTTGCAGGCCGTCTGCGCCGGCACTGCGGTCGTCTTGCTGGTGGTCGGCACAGCCGCGCGGGCGCCGCTCGTCGGGGAAGGGGCCGTCCCGCGGCTCTCGACGTCCGCGCTCGTGCTCTGCCTCGTCGTCCTCTTCGTGCAGGCGGTAGCGGCAGGCGCTGCGCAGATCCGTCAGCCGGCGCGGATCCCAAACCTCGAGCCCGAGCTGTAGTTCCCGGCGCTAGAGCGGCAACGCGTTGGCGGCGTGCGTCGCCACGTCGATCAGCGGCTGGAGCCCGAAGAAGGAGCCGAAGACGACCGCGAGCGACGCGATCACCGAGCCCTGCAGCAACGGGTCGCGCGGCGGTGACCCGCCGACTGCCGCGACCTCGACGGGAACCTCCGAGGCCCGCATGAACATCGCGCGGATGATCGACAGGTAGTAGTAGAGGCTGACCATCGTGGCGACGACGCCGACGATGATCAGCCAGCTCTTGCCGGCGTCGTAGGCCGCGGAGAAGACGTAGAACTTGCCGGTGAATCCGCCGGTCGGAGGCAGGCCCGCGAAGGCGAGCATGAAGGTCGCCATTGCCACGCCGAGTACCGGGCGTTCCCATCCGAAGCCGGCCAGACCGTCGATCGTCACGGCGCGGCCGAGCTCGCGTTCGCGTGCGGCGACGATCGCGAAGGCGCCCACCGAGGCGGCGGAGTAGGGGATCAAGTAGTAGAGCAGTGCACGGCCCCCGAGCTGACTGTCGGCCGCCACGGCGATGAGCAGGAAGCCGGCGTGCGAGATCGAGGAGTACGCCAGCAGACGCTTGAGACGGCTCTGGACGAGCGCCGCGAGATTGCCCCAGGCGAGCGAGGCGCACGCGAGCGCGGCCGCCGCTGCCGTCCACAGCTCCGACTCCTGCGGGAACGCCGTCACGAGGACGCGAAGCATGAGGACGAGCGCGACCGTCTTCGTCGCCGCCGACATGAACGCGGTCACAGGCGTTGGTGCGCCCTCGTAGACGTCCGGTGTCCACATGTGGAACGGCGCGGCCGAGGCCTTGAACCCGAGCCCGGCGATCATCATCGCGAGGCCGGCGAGGAGGAGGGCGTCGTCCTCGAGCCCCTGCGCCGCGGTCGCATGCGCGATCCCGGAGAACTCGAGGGCGCCGGTGGCGCCGTACACGAGCGCGGAGCCGAAGAGCAGGACGCCGGAGCCGAAGCTGCCGACGACGAGGTACTTCAGGCCTGCCTCCAGCGAGCCCACGCGGTCCAGGTCGATGGCGCAGAGGATGTAGAGGCAGATCGAGAACCATTCCAGGCCGAGGAAGAGCACCATCAGGTTGTTGGCCTGGACGAGGAAGCACATGCCGGCGCCGCAGGCGGCGAGCAGGGCGTAGTACTCGCCTCCGTGCTGTCGCTCGCGACGGGCTCCGTGTGACAGCGCGACGGTCAGCAGGCCCGCGCCGGCGACGATCAGTTGCGCGAACGCCCCGTAGCGGTCGAGTCGAATGGCGCCGGCGATGACGCTTTCTCCGTCGGGCGTCTGGACGTAGAGGAGCACACCGCACACGAAGGCGCCGATGAAGCCGAGCGCCGTCGCGAACGCGGCGATGTGGGTGCGCAGGCCGTGCGGGCCGAGAACGGCGACGAGCAGGCAGATACCGGCGGCACCGAGCAGCACGAGCTCCGGCGTGAGGGCGAACCAGTCGATCGGCGGTCTCACGGCCCGGCTCCGACGGCTGTCCGTTCTTGCGCGATCGAGGAGCTCGGCGACGCCTGCAGGCCGGTGGCGATGGACTGCTTCGCGCCACCGCGCGGGAACGAGCGGTCGCTGATGAGCGCCGGCCACGCCGACAGCCCGACGAGGATCAGCACCAGCGGCGCGACGGCGCCCAGCTCCGCGGGCCGTAAGTCGAGCGCGCGCTCCGAGACGGCCGGGCCGGGCGACCGGTGCAGCACGGCCGAGATCATCCGCAGCATGTACATCGCCGCCAGCACGATCGCGATCGCGCCGATCACGGCCCACGCCCAGCCCTGTTGGAACACCCCGGCAAGGATCAGGAACTCACCCGCGAAGGCCGTCGAGCCGGGAACGGCGAGGGCGATGATGCCTGTCGCCATCAGCACGGTCGCGAGCAGGGGCCGGCCGCGTGCCATCCCGCCGAGGCGGGAGAACTCGCCCGTCGTCGTCCGCCGCTCGACCATGCCGGCGAGCAGGAAGAGGCTCGCCGAGAGCAACCCGTGGTTGACCATCTGCAGGACGGAGCCGTCGAGCCCGAGGTCGTTGTTGGCGAAGACGCCGAATGTGATCAGGCCCAGCTGCGCGAGGCTCGAGTACGCGATCACGCCGCGCACGTCGGGTGCGCGGAACGCAAGCAGCGAGCCGTAGACGAGCCCGGACGCCGCGAGCACGAGGATCGGCACGCGCAGGTCACCGACGGGCCCCGGGAATTTCGTCAGCGCGATGCGGAGGAAGCCGTATGTCGCCGCCTTGGAGACGACGCCGGAGAGCACGGCTGCGACCTCGGGCGGCGACTCGCGGTAGGCATCGGGGAGCCAGCCGTGAAGGGGGAAGAGCGGCGCCTTGACGGCGAATCCGGCGAGGAAGCCGAGCAGGACGATCGTGCTGCCGCTCGTCCCGCTGTCGACGAGATCGAACGTGCCCTGGGAGAGCCCGAACGCGACCACCGCAGCGAGCATCAGGAGCGAGCCGGCAAGCGTGTAGATGACGAACTTCAGCGTCGCCGCAAGCCGACCGGGCCCGCCCCACACGCCGATGAGCACGTAGAGCGGGATCATCATCGCCTCCCAGAAGACGTAGAACAGCAGCGCGTCCTGCGAGGCGAAGACGCCGACGATCGCACCGGTCAGCATCAGCATCAGGCCGAAGTACGCGCGCGCTCGTTCTCGTCCGGCCCAGAGGCCGTAGGCGATGGTCACGGCCATGACGACGACGGTGAGCCCCGTCAGCCACAGCGAGAAGCCGTAGAAGCCAACGTGCCACGAGACGCCGAGATCCGGGAACCACGGCGTCCGTTGCTGGAACTGCAGACCGCCGTCGAAGTCGAACCGAACTGCCGCTTGGATCCAGATCCCAACCTCGGCGAGCGCAACGAGGAGCGCGAAGCCGCCGGCGCCGAGGCGCGTCCAGGGCAGCAGCCACACGAGTAGCGCGCCCGCCAGCGGCAGCAGGATCAGGACGGTGACGACCCAGTCGTTCATGCGGTCACTTCACGATCACGAACAAGAGGGCAAACAGGGACACCCCGACCGCGATCGCGAGCACGTACAGCCGCAGGAAGCCGGTCTGCAGGCCGCTGACGCGCGAGCCGAGATCGGTGGTCTCTTCGCCGACCTCGTCGACGGAGCCCTCGATCAGCGGCCGCTCGACGAACGTGCCGAGCGCGCGCGCGACGAGGTCGGCGGGCTTGTAGAAGACGTACCCGTAGAGCTCGTCGAAATAGAACTTGTGCTCGAGCAGCGCCCGCCATGGACGCACGGCGGGGATCGTCACCGTCCGGCGCTTGTAGACGAGCCACGCCAGCCCGATGCCGGCGAGCCCGAGCAGGACGCCGACGACGCTCGCGATCGCCTCGTAGGAGTTCGTCGCCTCGACGAGCGGCGGCGCGACCGGCTTGATGAAGTTGGAGATGGGCGTCCAGAACGGCGCGAACTGGATCCAGCCGCCGAACGTCGCCAGCAGGGCGAGCACGGCGACCGGGATCGCCATGGCCACCGCCGGCAGGTCACGCTGCGGCTCGTGGAGATGCTCGCGCGCGAACGCCGACGGCTCGCCCTCGAAGACGATGAAGATCATCCGGAACGTGTAGACGCCGGTCAGGAACGCGCCCAGCATGCCGGCGGCGAACAGAATGTCCCCGTACCAGCCGGCGTCCAGGGCGGCCGCGAGGATCGAGTCCTTCGAGAAGAACCCTGCGAACGTCGGGACGGCGACGAGCGCGAGCCCGCCGGCGAGGAAGGCGATGTACGTGCGCGGGAGCCGGTGCCGGAGCCCGCCCATCTTGCGCATGTCCTGCTCTCCGGCGAGCGCGTGGATGATGATGCCGGCGGCGAGGAAGAGCAGCGCCTTGAAGAACGCGTGCGTCATCAGATGGAAGAGGGCGTTCGCGTAGGCGCCGATGCCGGCGGCCAGGAACATGTAGCCGATCTGCGACATCGTCGAGTAGGCGATCACGCGCTTGATGTCCGTCTGAACGAGCGCGACGAGCCCGGCGAGGAGAATGGTTGCCGCGCCGAGTCCGGCGGCGAGGTCCTGGACCTTGGGCGCCAGCTCGAAGAGCGGGTGCGCGCGCACGATCAGGTACACGCCTGCCGTGACCATCGTCGCCGCGTGGATGAGCGCGGAGACCGGCGTCGGGCCCTCCATGGCATCCGGAAGCCAGGTCTGGAGCGGCAGCTGAGCCGACTTGGCGAGCGCGCCGCCGAGCAGGCCCAGCGTCACGAGCACCATCACCGTCTGGGACAGCCCCTGTGAGCGCTGGAACACGGGGCCCCATTCGAGTGTGTTGGTCTTCTGAATGAGGATGAAGAGGCCGAGCGCCATCGTGGCGTCGCCGAACGCGTTCATGATGAACGCCTTCTTGGCGGCGGCAATCGCTGCCGGGCGCTCGTGTTCGAACCCGATCAGGAAGTAGGAGCAGAGGCCGACGAGCCCCCAGCCTGCGAGCAGCAGGAGCAGGTTCCCCGCCTCGACGAGCAGCAGCATCGAGAAGACGAAGAGCGAGATGTAGAAGAAGTACCGTCGCTCCTCGGCGACCCCGTCCACGTAGCCGATCGAGTAGCCGACGATCAGGCAGCCGACCCCGGAGACGACAAGCATCATGAAGACCGAGACCGGGTCGACGAGGACGTTCAGGCCGACGTGAAAACTGCCGGCCGAGACCCAGGTCCAGAGCGTCGAGGTCTCGCTGCGATCGCCGCTCGAGCGGCTCAGCATCGAGGCGAACGAGACGATCGCGGCGGCGAACGACACGGCGACCGACGCGGTGGCGAGGAAGCCGGCCGCTCGAGCCGGGATCCGCATACCACCGACGACGATCAGCGCTGCCGCCGCAAGCGGCGAGAACAGACAGACCCAGGCGGCAGTGGTCATATCCCCGATGCCGACTCCGGGCAGACGACGCAGACATCCCGACGAGCGGGCGTGTAGGGACTTGCTGGACGCGGAGCGTTCATGCCTCAGCCGCGGAGCGTCGTCAGCCGGTCAACGTCGAGGACGAGGCGCCGGCGGGCCATCGCCACGATCAGGCCGAGGCCGATCACGACCTCGGAGGCCGCGACCGCCATCACAGCGAGAGCGAAGATCTGTCCGCTGTGGTTGCCGACGTGCCGCGAGAAGGCGATCAGGGCCAGGTTCGCCCCGTTGAGCATGATCTCGAGCGAGAGCAGGATGATCAGCGGGCTCCGGCGGATCAGCACGCCGAGCGCGCCGATTGCGAACAGCATGCCGGCGATCAGCAGGTACGCGGGGAGATTCGGCCCGGTCACGGCTGGATCCCGTTGACGTCCTCGTCCTCCGGCCGGGTGCCGAGGATCACGCCGCCGACGGCGGCGACGAGCAGCACGACAGACGTGAGCTCGAAGGCGAGCAGATGCTCGTCGAGGAAGATGCGTCCGATCTGCGCCGGGCTCCCGAAGTTGCCGGGAATGGCCGCCTGGTCGGCGAGCCGCCCGCCCGCCTTGAGCCCGATCGCGAGGACGATCTCGGCCAGGAGCGCCGCGGCCGCCGTCACGGCGGCGACCGCCTGCCAGCTCGGGCCGCCGGCCCACGGCGTATCGACGCGACCTCCGAGGTACGCGATCACGAAAAGGAACATGACCATCACCGAGCCGGCGTAGATGAGCACCTGGGCGGCTGCGACGAACTCCGCCGAGAGCAGCAGGAAGAGGACGGCGAGCGAGCCGAGGTTCCCGATCAGCGACAGGGCGGAGTAGAACGGGTTCGAGAAGCTGACGACGGCGATCCCCGACCCGAGGCACGCAAACGCGGCGATCACCCAGACGATCCAGACGAGGACGTCCTCAGCGCTCACGGGTCAACCCTCGCATCAGCCGCCGGAGGCGGCGCGGTAGATGGGGTTTCCGGCGGAGCGGGGCTTTGCCCCGCGCAGCCACAGCGCGGGAAGCGCGTCTGCGATTTAAGAAGGGGGCTAACGGGGGAAACCTGGCTTCCCCCGTTCATGAGTGGTCTTTCCAGTACGGGACCGGTGTGTCGTACAGGTCGCGGTCGGCGACGGGGACCCGTTTGATCGGCTCCGAAAGCAGCATGTCCTTCGTGTAGATGAGGTCGTCGCGGGAGTACTCGGAGATCTCGAACTCCTGCTCGAGCGTGATCGCGTCGAACGGGCACGCCAGCTCGCAGTAGCCGCAGAAGATGCAGCGGCTGAGGTTGATCTCGTAGATCCGGGCGTAGCGCTCGCCGGCTGAGACCCGGTTGTCGGGCGTGTTCTCGGCAGCGACGACGCGGATGCAGTCGGCGGGGCAGGCGGCGGCGCAGAGCGAGCAGCCTACGCATTTCTCGAGGCCGTTCTCGTGGCGCCAGAGGCGATGCCGGCCACGGAAGCGCGGGTAGAGCGGCCGCTTGTACTCGGGGTACTGCTGCGTGATCGGCTTCTGGAAGATCTGCCGGAACGTCACCCCGAAGCCCTTGAGCGTGTCGAGCGGCTGCGGCACCTAGTTCCTCTCGGCCTGTCGACAAAGGCAGCCGGAAGCGCCTCGCAAGGAGGGGGCCCATCGGGGAACCAGGGGTTCCACCATGCTAAAAGGCGACCACCAGGGCAGCCGTGACGACCGCGTTGAGCGTGGTCACAGGGAGGAGGATCTTCCAGCCGAACGCCATCAGCTGGTCATAACGCAGGCGCGGCAGCGTCGCGCGCAGCCAGATGAAGACGACGATGAACACGGACAGCTTGATCAGAAACCAGATCGGGCCGGGAAGCCACGGGCCGCTCCAGCCGCCGAGAAAGAGCGTCACCGCAAGACCTGAGAGCGTGATCATGTTGATGTATTCGGCGTTGGCGAACAGGCCGTAGCGCATGCCGCTGTACTCGGTGTGGTAGCCGGCCACGAGCTCGGTCTCCGCCTCCGGCAGATCGAACGGCGCCCGGTTCGTCTCGGCGACGCCGGCGATGAAGAAGCAGACGAAGCCGACCAGCTGCGGGATCACGAACCAGATCGTGTCCTGCTGCCGGTGGACGATGTCGACGAGCGACAGGGAGCGCCCCATGATCACGACGCCGAGGACCGACAGCGCCAGCGAGACCTCGTACGAGACCATCTGCGCGCACGTCCGCATCGACCCGAGCAACGGGAACTTCGACTCGCTCGCCCAGCCGCCGACGATGAACCCGTAGATGCCGAGCGAGCTGATCGCGAACAGGAGAACGAGCGAGATCGGGACGTTCAGGACCCAGCCGTCGACGCGGTAGCCGCCGATGTCCCAGCCCGGCCCCCACGGAATGACCGCGAACGCCGCGATGGCGGTCACGGCCGCCACCGCCGGCGACAGGATGTACAGGACGTCGATCGCCGAGGACGGCGCGAAGGCTTCCTTGCGGATCAGCTTGACGAGGTCGGCGATCGGCTGCAGAAGCCCGAACGGGCCGGCGCGGTTCGGTCCGTACCGGCGCTGCATGCGGCCGATCAGCTTGCGCTCCACCCAGGTCAGGAAGGCGAACGCAACCATGACGAGGTTCACGACGAGCACAGCCTTCATCAGGGAGATCCACCACGGCTCGGTCACGCGACAGCCTCGCCGCTCTGGGGCGCTTTGCTCGCTTCCACACCGCCCTGCAGGCCGACCACGTGCTCCTCGGCAGCGCGCACGGCCCCGGGCCGCAACGCCGCGTTCATCCTGGCGCGGAGGTCGACGCTCGTGCCGTTCGAGCTGAGCCTGACCGTGTCCCCCGCCTCGATCCCGCGCAATGCGGCGTCGTCGGGGGAGAGCTCGACCTCTCGGGCCGGGCGCTGGAACTGGAGCTCGGCGACCCGCTCGACCGCAGGGCCCGAGAACAGCGGGCGGTAGCGGACGAGGTGCAGCGGTCCACCGCCGACCGTCGGCGGCTCGGGCGTTGCGGGCACCTCGACGGGATGCGGCGGTGTGCGTGGACCAAGCTCGGCCCGCTCGCCGACGTCGCTGAAACCGGTGGCCCCGTACGCCAGGCCTCCGAGCTCGTCGAAGACGTGGGCCGCATAGGGTGACAGCTCGACGCCGAACCGCTCGGCCAGCGGCGCGATCCAGGCGAGCTCGTCCGGCCCCGGTGGGATGACCGCCCGGCGCAGGCGCTGCAGCCTGCCCTCGAGGTTCATGTACGTGCCGTCGCGCTCCAGGTAGCTGGTCGCCGGCAGGACGAGGTCCGCCCAGCCGACGGCGAGGCCCTGAAACATCGTGATCGCGATCACGGCGTCGGCGTGCTCGGCAAGCGCACGCACGTTGGGGTCGGCGGCCGCCTCGTCACCCGACACGATCAGCAGCCGGATCGGCTGCGGGTTGGCTGAATCGGTTTCGGCGGCCGCCGCCCACGCCTCTGCGACTCCTCGACCGTTGGGGGTGGCGGGCAGGTGGAAAGCTGCGCAGCCGGGCTTGTCTTCGAACCCGAGCTCGTGGGCGAGCGCGGCGAGGGTGGCGCCGCCGTGCCCACCCGGCCCGGACCAGATCACCACTGCTCGCTCGGAGCTCCGCAGCCGCTTGCCGAGCTCGTTCTCCGGATCGGCGAGCTCTGCGCAGGCGTCTCCGGTCTGCCCGGGCGCCACCTTGACGGACCCCGAGCAGCCGATCGAGATCACGTCCGCCCCGCGACGGCGCGCAGCCTTGAGCCAGAGATCGACCAGCGGCGCCCGCTCGACCGGCGGATCGTCGCCGAGGACCACGACGAGCTCCGCCGCGCCGATGGTCGACAGGGGTGCGCGGAACTGGTCGAGCGCGTCGCTCGTCTCCTCGGGGAGAACGGCTCCGTGGGAACCAATGCCCTGGCGGAGGAGCTTTGCGAGCGCGTACGCCTGCTCGCACGTCTCCGAGCCGGACAGCGCGATCAGCGTATGACCGGACGCGTTTCGGAGCAGGCGTTCCGCCTCGTCGATCGCGGCTTCCCACGAGATCGGCTCGAACCCCCGCCGTCGGACGCGCTTCAGCGGATCGACGATGCGGTCTCGCGCCTCGAGGTGCGGAGAGGCGTAACGGCCCTTGTCGCAGAGCCAGCCGCCGTCGATCTCGGCGTGGTTCCGCGACAGGATGCGCTTCACCTTGCCCTCGCGCGTGGTCGCGTGGACGTTGCAGCCGACCGGGCAGAGGCCGCAGACCGTGGGAACGTTCTGGATCTCCCAGGGCCTCGCGTGGAATCGGTACTCCGTGGACGTCAGGGCGCCGACCGGGCAGAGCTCGGTGACGTTCCCCGAGAACGGCGCGCGGTAGGGATGCCCTTCGAACGTGGCAATCATCGACTGGGCGCCTCGGTTCTCGGCGACGAGCTGACCGTCCTCCGCGATCTCCTCGGAGAACCGCGTGCAGCGGTAACAGAGGATGCAGCGCTCGCGGTCGAGCGCGATCAGCGGGCTGATCGGGATCGGCTTCTCGTACGTGCGCTTGGGGAAGCGCATGCGTGTCGAGCCGGGGCCGTACCGGAACGTAAGGTCCTGGAGCGGGCACTCACCGCCCTTGTCGCAGACGGGGCAGTCGAGCGGGTGGTTGACGAGGATGAACTCGAGCACGGCGTGCTGCGCCTCGTACGCCTTCGGCGAGGTTTGCGAGGTGCGGACGACCATTCCGTCCTGGGCGGTCATCGTGCACGCGGCCATCGGCTTCGGCATCCCCTCGACGTCGCAGAGGCACATCCGGCAGGCGCCGACCGGGGCGCCGAGGCGCGGCTCGTAGCAGAAGACGGGAATCTCGATCCCTCCGAGGGCGGCCGTCTCCACGATCCCCGTCCCCTTCGGCACGGAGATCTCGCGCGCGTCGATGGTGACCGTGACGAGGTCGGGCGTCGCCCTCAACCCGGCACCTGCACGGTCGGGTGGTGAAAATGCTGCGCCACCGGCGCCGTCACGTCGTGGAGCGGCGAGTCGTCGCCGAACGGGCAACCCCTGAAGTCGAGGTGCGCGACGAACTCGTCGCGGAACTTGGCCACGTAGCTGGCGACGGCCTGCGCCGCCGTATCGCCGAGCGGGCAGAGGCACTTGCCGTTGATCCGGTCGCAGACCGAGAGCAGGAGGTCGAGCTCGGCCAGGCTCCCGTCACCTGCCTCGAGGTTCCGGAGGATCGTGGTCATCCAGCGGGTTCCCTCGCGGCAGGGGGTGCATTTCCCGCACGACTCGTGCTCGTAGAACTCGGAGACGCGGATCCCGAGCTGCACCATGCAACAGCGGTCGTCCAGCACGATCACCCCTGCCGAGCCCATGGCCGTGCCGACCGCCGCGAGCGAGTCGTAGTCGTACCCGACGTCGATCTCGTCCGCGGCGAGCACGACCGTCGACGACCCGCCGGGGATCACCGCCTTCAGCGCCCGGCCGTCCGGTACCCCGCCGCCGATGCCGTAGATGATGTCCGACAGGCTCATCCCGTTCTCGATCTCGTAGTTGCCCGGATTGGCGATGTTCCCGGACAGCGAGACGAGCCGCGTCCCCGTCGAGTTCTGCACGCCCAACTCGGCGTAGGCGGCGCCGCCCATCTCGAGGATCGCCGGCACCGTCGCGACCGTCTCGACGTTGTTGACGACGGTAGGCGAGTCGTAGAGGCCCTGAATGGCGGGGAACGGGGGCTTCGTCCGCGGCTGGCCGCGCTTGCCTTCGAGCGATTCGAGCAGAGCCGTCTCCTCCCCGCAGATGTACGCCCCGGCGCCGCGGTGGACGATGACCGTCACGCCGTCGAGGATGTCCGGCCGCTGCCGGATCTGCTCGAGGGCGGCGACGAGGACGGCGTACGGGCCGGTGTACTCCCCGCGGATGTAGACGAAGACGTGAGCCGACTCCACCGCGTGCGCGGTGATCAGCGCGCCCTCCAGGAACCGGTGGGGCACGAGCGCGAGGATCTCGTTGTCCTTGAAGCTGCCGGGCTCAGACTCGTCGGCGTTGATGACGACGTAGTGCGGGTTCGGGTTCGCCTCGGGCTTCGGGATGAAGCTCCACTTCTGGCCGGTGGCGAAGAACGCCCCGCCGCGCCCGCGCAGCGCCGAGGCCTTGAGCTCGTCGATGATGGCGGGGGGCTCTTTCGCGCGCGCCTTCGCGAGCGCCTGGTAGCCGCCGATCGCCTCGTACTCGGACAGCTGCGTGAGGTCGCGCTCGTCCGTTCCCGCGAAGACGATCTGCTTCGCCTCAGTCGGCATTCCGAAGCTCCTCGAGGATTCCGGGGACGTCGTCCGGCTGCACTCCGGTTCGGTACTGCTCGTCGAGCGCGACGATCGTCGCCCATCCACAGCCGCCGAGGCACTCGACCGTGCGCAGCGTGAAGGCGCCGTCCTCGGACGTCTCGCCGGCCCGCACGCCGAGCTCGCTCTCGAACGCCTCGAGCACCTGCTGGGCGCCGACGAGCGCGCACGACACGTTGGTGCAGACCTCGATCATGCGCCGACCGACAGGCTGGAGGTGGAGCATGTCGTAGAAGCTCGCGATCGACTTGCAGTACGCCGGCGTGAGGTTCAGCGCTCGGCCCACCTCCTCGAGGGCCTCCGGGGGGAGCCAGCCGCCGTGGCGCTCCTGCGCCAGCCGGAGCGCCGGAAGGATCGCCGAGCGCGAATCAGGGTACTGCGCCGCGAGTTCCTGGACCTCCGTATCGAGATCGACGGCCATCAGCGATCAGCCTCGCCCATGACCGTGTCCAGGGAGCCGACGATCGCGATGAAGTCGGCGACGAGCGCCTCGCGCATGAGCGTGGCGGTCGCCTCCAACGCGACGAACGACGGTGTGCGGAACTTCACGCGCCACGGCTTCGGGCCGCCGTCGGAGACGACGTAGCAGCCGAGCTCGCCGCGAGGCGACTCGACGGTTGCGTAGACCTCTCCCTCGGGCACGCGGTAGCCCTCGGTGACGATCTTGAAGTGGTGGATGAGCGACTCCATCGACGTGTGGAGCTCGTCGCGCGGCGGCAGGACGACGCGGCGGTCGTCGGTGATCCACGGCTCGCCTTCCATGCCTTCGAGCCGGTCGAGGCACTGGTCGACGATCCGGACCGACTGTCGCATCTCGTCGACGTGCACCCGGTAGCGGTCATAGACGTCGCCGCCCGTGTAGACGGGGACGTCGAAGTCGACGTCGCCGTAGGTCAGATACGGCTGGTCGCGTCGCAGGTCCCAGTCCACGCCGGATGCGCGAAGCACGGGACCGGACTGCCCCATCGCCACCGCGTCCTGCGCCGACAGCACTCCGATGCCGACCGTCCGCTGCAGCCAGATCTCGTTCCTCGTCAGCAGCGTCTCGTACTCGTCGATCGACGCCGGCATGTGCTCCGTGAAGGCGCGGCACTCCGGGAAGAAGCCGGCCGGGATGTCCTCGGCGAGGCCGCCGGTCTGGAAGTAGCGCGTGTGCATGCGCGCGCCCCCGACCAGCTCGAACAGGTCGAGGATGCGCTCGCGCTCGCGGAAGGCGTACCAGAAGAGCGCGATCGCTCCCAGCTCGAGCGCGGAGGTCGCCAGCCAGATCAGGTGCGAGTGGATGCGGTTCAGCTCGCAGAGGAGCGTGCGCATCCACGCGGCCTTCGGCGGGATCTCCATGTCCAGGAGCTGCTCGATCGCGAGCACGAAGACGAGCTCGTTGTTCTGGAAGGCGACGTAGTCGATGCGCTCCGGGTACGTGATCGCCTTCCACCACGTCTTCTGCTCCATGTTCTTCTCGAAGCCGGTGTGGAGGTATCCGATAATCGCCCGCAGGCCGACGACCGTCTCGCCGTTCAGGTCGACGAGGAGCCGGAGCACGCCGTGCGTGGAGGGGTGGTTCGGGCCGAAGTTGACCTGGAGGATGTCCCCGCTCTCGCGGAGCTCCGGGTCGACCAGGAGGATCGTCGGGATCGGATCCGGGATGTGCGAGCCGGGATAGATCTCCGGTGCCCGCAAGACGGCAGGGTCGATCTCCGACGTCCGCCGGGAGGTGACCGCCATCTACTCCTCCCCCGAGAACCGGACCGGCTCGCCGCCGATCGGATAATCCTTGCGGAGCGGATGGCCTTCCCAGTCGTCGTCCATGATGATCCGGAGCAGGTTGGGGTGGGCGTCGAACGTGATCCCCATCAGGTCGTACTGCTCGCGCTCGTGCCAGTCGGCGGTCGGCCAGACCTCGACCACGCTGGGCACGGGCTCGCCGTCGTCCACCCAGACTTGGACGCGCAGCCGGGGAGCTCCGCGCCGGATCGCCAGCAGGTGGTAGGAGACCGAGAAGCGCTTCGGCTTCGGCTCGGGGACGCGGGCGAGCCCCCACGAGCCCGGGTGGTTGAGATCTCGTCCGGTCGGGTGGCCCCAGTGGCCGGCAACGCCCTTCTCACCCCAGCCCAGGTAGTCCGTCGCCGTCACGTCCGAGAGGAAGTTGAACCCCAGCTCGTCGCGGAGGTAGAGGCCGGCCTCCGGGAGTCGCGCGGTTTCGACGACGACCGTCGTCTCGCCGTGTCCCTCCTTCGCCTCCACGAAGCCGGGGACGTCGTCGAATCCGGGCACTAGCTGGCAACTCCCCGGATCTCGTACGCGGGCGGCACGCCGGCCTGGATCTTCTCGTGGAGCCGGATGATTCCCTCCATGAGCGCCTCCGGCCTCGGCGGGCAGCCGGGCACGTGGATGTCGACCGGGACGATCTTGTCGACGCCCTGGAGCACGGTGTAGTTGTTGAACATACCGCCCGAGCTCGCACAAGCGCCCATGGCGATCACCCACTTGGGCTCGAGCATCTGGTCGTAGACCTGGCGAAGCGGCGCTGCCATCTTGTGCACGACACGGCCGGAGACGATGAGGAGGTCGGCCTGCCGCGGCGAGGAGCTGAATCGCTCCATTCCGAACCGCGCGATGTCGTAGCGGGAGGAGACGATCGACATCATCTCGATTGCGCAGCAGGCGAGCCCGAAGGTGTCCGGCCATACCGACTTGCTCTGCGCCCACGCAACGGCCTTCTGGACTGTCGTGAGCAGGAGGCGATCTTCGATCGGCTCGATCTCGCGCTCGAAGACGCCCGGTCCCTTGCCGCGCCAGAGCACGCGCTCGCTGTTCAGGCCGTAGTCGGCAAGGCGCTTCTTCTTCACCTCTGCCACCGGAGAGCCCCCTTCCGCCAGACGTACACGTACGCCACGGCGAGGATGACGATGAAGAACGCGAGCTCGGAGAAGCCGAACCAGCCGAACTCGTGGAGCACGACCGCGAGCGGGTACAGGAAGACGATCTCGATGTCGAAGACGATGAACAGCATCGCCGTCAGGTAGAAGCTGACCGTGAACCGCTGCTGCTGCGGCGGGCCCTGCGAGACGCCCGACTCGAACGGGATCGTGCGTGCGCGCGAACGGCGCGCCGGACGCGTCGCGAACCTATAGGACGCGAAGATCATCGAGGCCGGAATCAGAAGCGCGAAGATGCCGTAGATCAGGAACGGCAGCCAGGGCTCGAGGAAGTCGCCAATCACTGCGTTTTTGCGGGGCCTCCGAGCGGCAACTTAGCACGCCGTGTTGCTCTCACGAGCGCGCGTCGAAACGGCTTGAACAAGCCTGACGCCGCTGTTACAAAGTCTCGCGCAAGAGCTGGGCCGTGCGGGCACGTTGCTACACTCGGTCGCGATGGCGACTGCCGAGCATGAGATCACGCTCGTCTCCCTGACGGAGGCCGCTGCGGCGAAGATCAAGGAGCTGCAGGCCGAGGAGCCGGAGGGGGATGCAACCGTGCTGCGCGTCGCCGTCCAGGGCGGCGGCTGCTCGGGATTCGAGTACGCCCTGGGCTTCGACCGCGGCGCCCAGGAGGGCGACCACGAGTTCGAGTTGCACGGCGTCAACGTCGTCGTCGACCCGTTCAGCGCGCCGTATCTCCGCGGCTCGGTCATCGACTTCCTGAGCGGTCTGCAGGAGTCGGGCTTCAAGATCGACAACCCGAACGTCGTCACCTCGTGCGGCTGCGGCCACTCGTTCCAGGTGGACGAGGAGAGCGGCGAGTCGTCCGACGCATACGGCTGCGGCACCGGCTGCGGCCACTAGGCACCAGGCGACAGCCGGGGGCCGCTCTAGACTCGGGCCGCGTGCAGACGCTGCGGGCGATCTACAAGTACTGGGCGACGCTTGTTTTCGTCGCCGTGATCGCGCAGGTGTGCGCGGCCGCCTACGGCGCCTTCTACTCGGCCAACAAGCTCGAGGACAAGCCGGCGCACAGCGACGAGTTCAAGTTCATCAATAAGGACACGTTCGACAAGGGGTTCGACTTCCACACAGGCTTCGGCTACATCATCTTCCTCGGCGCCGTCATCCTCTTCCTGCTCGCGCTGGGTGCCCGCCTCGGGAGGCCGCGCATCTGGTGGGTGCTTGCGCTCCCGGTCACCGTCATCATCCAGATACTGCTTGCAGGATTCGGCGAGGACGTTCCCTTCATCGGACCCTCCACGGGCTCGGCGCACTGGTGATCTTCGGGCTGAGCGGTTCGCTCACCGGCCGTGCCTGGGCAGAGGACCGCCGCCCGGCAGCGGTGCCTGCGACCGAGCCGTAGGCGACTACCATTCGTCGGCGTGAGCGCCGACGACGTCGTCGACATCACGATCCTCGGAGCAGGGCCGACCGGCCTCGCGGCTGCGTACTACGCGGGCCATCGCGACGCCACCGTCCGGATTGTCGAGAGCCTGGAGCAGATCGGCGGCCAGGTCGCCGCCGTCTACCCGGAGAAGCACGTGTTCGACGTCGCCGGACATCCGAAGATCCTGGCGCTCGACCTCGTCGACCTCTGTGCCGAGCAGGGTCTCCAGTACGGGGCCGACGTGCGGCTCGGCGAGGAGGTGCAGACGCTCGACCCGATCGCCCAGAACGGCGAGGAACTGCTGGCCGTCGGAACCACCGGCGGGAACACGTTTCTCTCGCGCGCTCTGATCGTCACCGCGGGTCACGGCGCGTTCGAGCCGCGCAAGCTCGGCATCGACGACATCGACGAGTGGGAGGGCCGCGGCCTCCACTACTTCGTCCGTCAGAAGGACGTCTTCCGCGACCGCGCGTGCGTCATCGTCGGCGGCGGCGACTCCGCGCTCGACTGGACGCTCGGCCTGCAGGACACGGCCCGGCTTCCGATCGCGCTCGTCCACCGCCGCGATCGCTTCCGCGCGCTCGAGTCCTCCGTGAACGAGGCCCTCGAGCTCGCGAACAAGGGCCACGTCCGGATCATGACGCCGTGCGAGATCCGCGAGATTCACGGCGACGGGTCGATCGACGCGGTGTCGATCGAGAACACGAGCACCGGCGAGGTCGAGCGCGTCGACTGCGAGGCGCTGATCACGCTGCTCGGCTTCCACTCGCATCTCGGCTCGATCGTGAACTGGGGACTCGAGCTCGAAGGCAAGCGGCAGATCAGGGTCGAGCCGACGACGATGGAGACGAACCTGCCCGGCGTCTACGCCGCCGGCGACGTTGCCGGCTACCCGGGCAAGATCACGCTGATCACGGTCGGGATGGCCGAGGCCGCGATTGCCGCCAACAACGCGATCGCGCGGATCCGGGGCGAGAAGGTACAGCCGAAGTACTCGACCGACTAGAGGACCGCGCGCGGCTCTTCGCTAGCCTGTCCGCGTGCGAGTGGTCGCCGTAATCGCGATCCTCGGAGCGCTGGCGGCAGGGGCCGATGCCGCCGCGACGCGAAGCGGCACGTTGCGCGGGGTCGTTACACGCGGGCCGATCACGCCTGTCTGCCGAGCCGGCGTACCGTGCGACGGGCCGGCGTCGCACGTCGTGCTTCGGTTCCTTCGCGGCGGCGTTGCCGTCGGACGCGTCGAGACGGCGAGCAATGGCGCGTACCGGCTTCGGCTGCCGGCCGGCGTCTACCGGGTGCGGACGAAGGCGGCCGGCCCTGGCCGAAGCATCCAGCCGCAGACCGTCCGCGTCATCGCGGGCGCGGTGCGACGGATCCACTTTTCGATCGACACCGGCATCCGCTGAGTCTGCCGACACGGCCCGGATAGACTCAAAACCGTGGCCGAGACGGAGACGCGAAAGGAGCTGTGGGGGCCGGAAACGCGGAAGGCGATCGAGAACTTCCCCATCTCCGGCGAGCCGATCCCGATCGCGGTCGCCCGGTGGCTCGGGCGTATCAAGGCCGCTGCCGCCCGCGTGAACGCCGAGCTCGGCCTGCTCGACCCCGACAAGGCCGAGCGCATCGCCGCGGCAGGCGACCGGGTGGCCGCAGGCGAGCTTGACGACCAGTTCCCGCTGGACGTCTTCCAGACCGGCTCGGGCACGTCCTCGAACACGAACGCGAACGAGGTGCTCGCGGCGCTCGCCGGGGATGACGTTCACCCGAACGACGACGTCAATCTCGGCCAGTCGTCCAACGACGTCTTTCCCTCGGCCGTCCACCTGGCCGCACTCGACGTGGTCACGCACGAGCTCCTTCCCGCGCTCGATTCACTGGCCGAATCTCTCTCCGCAAAGACGGTCGAGTTCGAGGATGTCGTCAAGTCGGGTCGCACGCACCTGATGGACGCGGTGCCGATGACGCTCGGCCAGGAGTTCGGCGGCTACGCGGCGCAGGTCCGGCAAGGGATCGCTCGCATCGAGGCGACGCTCGACCGGCTGGCTCAGATCCCGCTCGGCGGGACGGCCGTGGGGACCGGGCTGAACACCCATCCCGAGTTCGCCGCCCGCGTCCGGCGCCGCCTGTCCGAGGAGGCTGGGCTGCGCGTCAATCCGCCCGCCGACGCCTTCGAGGCGCAGGCCGCTCGCGACGGTCTCGTTGAGGTTTCCGGTGCGCTGAAGACCGTCGCGGTCTCGCTGACGAAGATCGCGAACGACATCCGCCTGCTCGGCTCAGGACCGCGTGCCGGTCTCGCGGAGCTGCGTCTGCCCGAGCTGCAGAAGGGCAGCTCGATCATGCCTGGCAAGGTCAATCCCGTCATCCCCGAGGTGGTGACGCAGGTCGCGGTGCAGGTGATCGGCAACGACGTCACGATCACCGGCGGCGGCATGCAGGGCCACTTCGAGCTGAACGTCTTCGTCCCCGTGATGGCGCGCAACCTGCTGCAGTCGATCACGCTGCTGTCGGCCGCGGCGCGGATCTTCGCCGAGAAGTGCGTGGACGGGCTGGAGGCGAACCGCGAGCGGGCCGAAAGCTACGCCGAGCTAACGCTCTCGGCTGCGGCCGCGCTCAACCCCTACATCGGCTACGACCGCGGGACTGCCATCGTGCAGGAGGCGGCGGCCTCGGGACGGCCGCTACGCGAGGTCGCGCGCGAGGCCGGCGTCGACGAGGAGATCCTCGACAAGGCGCTCGACTACCGCGCGATGGCGCGACCGCACGGCTAGCCCGCGCACCGGCTCCGGACGCGGACGATCGCGAAGCTTGCGAGCGCGCCGCGAGCGGAAACGAGGAACGTCGCGCACCGCTTCGCGCGAACATGCCGGAAGCGAACGCGGAAACGGCCGAGGGTCGTCGCCCGTACCCTCGCGACGTGCTTGCCGGCGACGATCGCCGTCACCGTGACGCGCTCGTTCGGCTGGAAGCCCCTGCCGACGATGGTCAAGGGCTGGCGCATGGCCACTCGCACGTTCGCCCGGCTTGCCGACGAAGCCCCGGAGACGAGGAGAAGTGCCGCGGCGGCGACCGCCGTGAGGAGGAGCAGGCGCACGCGCCGAGTATGCCCGAACCGGCCGCCTCGGTCCCTGTTTGAACGCCCGCAGACCCGTTTGTTTGAATCGGCTCGTGTTTCGGGCGGACGGTCGCCGGCGTTGGCTGCTGGTTCTCGTCACGCTGGCCGCCGTCGTCGGGGCGCCCGCTCGGGCCAACGCCGCCGCCCAGAGACCGCCTCGCACGGGCGGATGACCCGGCCGTCCGCGTGAGTCCGCGCTTCGTCGTCGCGGGCCGCGCGCCGGCGGCGACCCGGTCGGGGAGAGTGCTCTTCGACTGCCAGAGCAATACCAACCCCGCTCCGGTCAAGTGCTACGGGCCGGATCAGATCCGTGTCGCGTACGGCGTGCAGACGCTGCTGAACCGCGGGATCAACGGAAGCGGCAAGACGATCGTGATCGTCGATGCGTTCGGCAGCCCGACGATTGCCCAGGACCTCCACATCTTCGATCAGGCGTGGGGCCTCCCGGACCCGACGCTGAACGTCATCGCGCCTGACGACATCGGAACGAGTGATCCCGAGAACCTGCTCGGATGGGCCATCGAGACCTCGCTCGACGTGGAGTGGGCCCACGTCATCGCACCGAACGCGGCCATCGACCTCGTCATCGCGAAGAGCAACGACGACGCGGACATCCTGAGCGCGCTCACCTACGCCGTCAGCCACAACCTCGGCGACACAATCTCCATGAGCTTCGGCGAGGCCGAGCAGTGCATGAACTCGACGCTGTTCGCGAACCAGCACGCGCTCTTTCAGCAGGCGCTCGCGCAGAAGATCACGCTGTTCGCGTCGTCCGGCGACCTCGGGGCCGCTCAGCCGACGTGCGACATGAGCGACATCTTCAAGGCCGCCTCGACACCTGCCAGCGACCCGGACGTCGCCGGGGTCGGCGGCACGAGCCTGCGCGCGGACGCCGTCACCGGCTACTACTTCTCCGAGCGCGTCTGGAACGAATACTTCTCGTTCGGCGCCGCGGGCGGCGGCGGCTTCAGCAGCTTCTTCGCCTGGCCGAGCTTCGAGGCCTCCGCCAACATCTACTCGTCGCAGCGCGGGTCCCGGACGTCTCGTACAACGCGGGGATCGACGGCGGCGTCCTCGTCTTTGTTACGCTCGGGCCACCGTTGTTCGACCCCGGCACGTACGTCTTCATCGTCGGCGGGACGAGCGCCGGCTCGCCGCAGTGGGCCGGGCTGGCGGCGCTCGCCGGGCAGATCAAGGGCGGCCGGCTCGGAACGATCAATCCGGCGCTCTACGACCTCGCCAAGCTCCCGTCGTACTCGACGACGTACTTCCACGACATCCTCGTGGGCGACAACTCCTTCCCGTCTGTATCCGGCTATCCGGCCCTGCTCGGGTGGGACGTAGCGAGCGGGCTCGGTTCTCCGCGGGCCAACAACCTGGTGCCGGCGCTCGCCGCGCGCTAAGTTCGGAGGCCGCTAGTAGGCGACCGCTCGTGCCGCAGCGTGCTTTTGCTCGTCCGCCCGGTACGAGGAGCGCACGAGCGGCCCCGAGAAGACCGACCCGAAGCCGAGCGCCTCGCCCTGCTCCCTGAGCCAGCGGAACTCGTCCGGATGCACCCACCGGTCGATCGGTGCGTGTGCCGGGGACGGCTGAAGGTACTGCCCGATCGTGACGACGTCGACGTCGTGCCGGCGAAGGTCGCGCATCGTGTCCACGATCTCGTCGTTCGTCTCGCCGAGGCCGACGATGATCCCGGACTTCGTTAGCACCGGGTACGCGGCGAGCTCCTTCGCGCGGCGCAGCAGCCAGAGCGCCTTGTCGTAGGACGCCTTGGCGCCCCGCATCCGGCGGTGGAGCCGGCGAACCGTCTCGATGTTGTGGTTGAAGACGTCCGGTCGGCTCTCGAGCACGATTCCGAGCGCCTGTTCCTCGACGCCCAGGAAGTCGGGCGTGAGCACCTCCACGGAGGCTCCCGGCGACCTCGCCTTAATGGCGCGAACCGTGGCTGCGAAGTGGGCCGCTCCCCGGTCGGGGAGATCGTCGCGATCGACCGACGTAACCACGACGTGGTCGAGGCCCATCTGCGCAGCCGTGTGCGCGAGGCGCAACGGCTCGAGCGGGTCCGGCGGACCGTCGGGGCGGCCGGAGTGGACGTAGCAGTAGCGGCAGGCGCGCGTGCAGGTCTCGCCCAGGATCTGGAACGTGGCCGTCCCTCGACCCCAGCATTCCGCGATGTTCGGGCAGCGCGCCTGCTCGCAGATCGTGTGCAGGCGCTGCCCGTGGATGAGGTTCTTGATCTCGTGGTAGCGGGTGCCCGCGCTGGGCGCCCGAACCTTCATCCACTCGGGGCGTCGCGGCCGCTCTGCGACGGGGAGGGAGCGCTGCATGGCGTCCAGTCTAGGGTCTCAGTCCTGTGCCGCGACCTGCTCGACGCCCGACGCGGCGCCGGAGCGGATCCCGCCGATGGGCCTGGCGTGTGCCCGATCGTGGATCGGCTGCGGCCAGAGCCCGGCGCCGCCCTCCGCCGGCAGCTTCTCGAACTCGAGCCCGAACGCCTCGGAGAACGCCGTCACCGCATGCTGACGCGCCTCGTCCACGGCGACGGGGCGGCCGACCTCGGCGGCGACGGACGTGAACGCTGCGTCGTCGAGGCCGCAGGCGGTGATCCACTCGGTGAACGGCGCCGGGTCGAGATCCACGTTCAGCGCATACCCGTGCGTCGTCACCCAGCGGGAGATATGGACGCCGATCGAGGCGATCTTGCGCGGCGGCGGCGTCAGCCACACGCCAGTCAGCCCCTCGATCGTCTCTCCGCGCAACCCGAAGGCGTCGAGCGTGCCGACGATCGACCGCTCCAGATCGCGACAGTACTTCCGCACATCCTGCCCGTGCCGCCGAAGGTCGAGGATCGGGTAGCAGACGAGCTGCCCGGGACCGTGGTACGTGGAGCGACCGCCGCGGTCGGACGTGACGATCTCGACGTCCGCGCCGGGCGGGACGTGCACCTCCTCGTCTCCGGCCCGTCGTCCGAGCGTGATCACGGGCGGGTGCTCGAGGAAGAGCACCGTGTCCGGGATCGCTCCCTGCGAGACCGCCCCGGCCAGCGCCCGCTGCAGCTCCCACGCCTCCGTGTAGGGCACCGAGCCGAGGTGCATGAGGTAGGCACCGCGGCTCATCGTCCCCAGCCGTCGGGCGGCGGCGTCCTGCCCTCGTGCATGGCCCAGTAGTCGCGCTGCTCGGTGACGAGCCCGTCATCGCCGAAGCGCAGCACCGAGATGCCGGCGAGCGTCTCCTCGCGTCCTTCCGACTCGATTACCGCCCAGTACTCGACGGCCGCCTGCGCGTCGGATGCGATCGGCTCGCCGAACCAGCACTCGACCGCATCCTCGTCGGCAAACGCCCAGACGGCGTAGTCCCGCACGCCCTTCGAGCCCTCGTGGGGCCGGCGGAAGGGCTGCGAGCGAAAGACGGCGTCCTCCGCGTACAGGCTGGCGACGGCGTCGGGGTCGTGCTCGCGCCAGCCACGGGCCCAGACCTCGGCCCATCGTGTTGCTGCGGCTCGCGTATCCACGTCTGCCGCCCGCCTCAGGGCCGATCAGTAGGCGGACTCGTCCGAGCCCTCCAGCCGTCGCCGCAGGTCGCGCAGGAAGCGCCCCGCGAGCGCGCCGTCGACCAGGCGGTGGTCGTACGTGAGCGTGAGATTCATGATCGGCCGGATCGCGATCACGTCATTGCCGAGCTCGTCCTGCACCACCCACGGTCGCTTGACGACGGCGTAGGTGCCGAGGATCGCGGCCTGCGGCTGACTGATGACCGGGGTGCCGTGGAAGGTGCCGTAGCCCCCGGGATTGGTGATCGTGAACGTCCCGCCCTGCACGTCGTCCGGCAGCAGCTGCTTGTCCCGCGCGCGTTGCGCCACGTCCGCGATCGCGCGCGCCATGCCGAGCAGGTTCAGGCCCTCCGCGTTCTTGACGACCGGAACGATCAGACCCTTCCCGTCCTGAAGCTCGACCGCGAAACCGAGGTTGACGAAGTTCCGCGTGACAATCTTGTCGCCTCGCAGCTCGCCGTTGATCCACGGGTAGTCACGAAGCGTGTCGACGGTGGCGCGGGCGATGAAGGCGAGGTACGTCGGGTTGACCCCGTACGCCGACTGGTACTCCTGCTTCAACGGCTCGCGAATCGCGACGACCTTCGACATATCGACCTCGATCGCACTCGTCACGTGTGCGGACGTGTCGAGAGAGCGGCGCATGTGCTCGGCGATTCCACGGCGCATCGCCGTTACCGGCTCGAAGGTCTCGCCTGGAGCCGCTTCGGGGGCCACAGGCTCCGCGGGAGGCGGCGGGGCCTCGGCGGGTGGCGCGGGCGCCGGTGCGGTGGGCGGCGGTGCGGGTGCCGCGGCCGGTTGGGGGGCCGGTTGCGTGGGAGCCGGCGCCTCCGCACCGGCCTGCGCT
>JBKPNC010000071.1:0-23690 GCA_046732435.1 Actinomycetota bacterium | reverse complement strand
GTCCAGCCGTTCGGCTCGCGGCCGGTCGCGTCGTCGGCGGCCGCGATCGCCGCCGTCCCTCGCCCGGCGGCCGCCAGGAGCTCCGAGCGCACGATGAGCGGCTCAGCCGCGAACGGATTCAGGTTCGCCGCGGCCCGAAGGTCGTCGAGCGCGGTCGCGGTTGCCGCCGCCTGCGCCTCGGCCCGGTTCGTCTCTCTCGTTGCGAGGTAGGCCGGGAACGCGGCCACGGCGGCAACGAGCGCCGCGGCCGCGACGAGCAGCCGGTCCCGTCGCCCCGGAAGCACGAGGTTGCCGGCCGTTCCCCCCGTGGCGAGGGCGCCGAGCACGACGAATCCGGGGACGGCCACGGCCGGGATGCGGAAGAGCCAGTCCAGGGACGAGTGCAGGACGAAGTAGACGCCGCAGCCGCCGAGGGCGACGGCCGCCAGCGGCCAGGGTCCGGGGCCGCGACGGGCAGAGCGCAGCGCGATGAGCGGCAGGAGCAGTACGCCGGCGCTGAGCAAGAAGCCGACGACGCCCGTCTCCGCGAGCGCGCCCGCCTCCCAGGAGTGGGCGTCGGTGACGTTCTCGTCCACCGACCGCGAACGGAACCAGGGGACGCTGAACGCTCCCGAGCCGACGCCGCCGGCCGGGTGAGCGGCGAACGCGTGCCACGCGACGCGCCAGTAGTCGTAGCGGTTCGAGAAGCCGCTGCCGAAATGCGAGACGTCGGCCGCCGCCGGATGAACGTCCCGAAACTCGTTCCAGCGCGCCTGCAGCCACGTGTCAGGGCGGCCGGCTCGCACGGCGAACGCGGCGATGCCGACGACGAGCACCGCTGTCCATACCACGAGCGCGACCCGGCGCTCCCGCCCGCCGAACGGGAACCGGCCGCGGCGCTCGAGCGCGGCCAGGCCGCCGACGAGCGCGGCTGCGGCGAGGGCGGACACAAGGGCCGCCAGGCCGATGGCCCTGGCGGTGCTCGCCGAGCCTGAGGGATCACCGTGGAGAAGCCGCGGCGCCGCGACCGCGGGCGGCAGCACGACGGCGGTCAGCGTCAGCAGGAGGCGTGGGCGGTCGTGCGCGATCACGACCGTGGCGATCAGACCGCCGGTGAGAGCGATGGCGGCGCCACGGCTTTCGGCCGTCAGACCGACGGCGAGGGCGAGCGCGGCGAAGAGCCCGCACAGCCCCCGCGCAAGCGGGTGGAGCGGGCGGGCCGCGGACAGCGCAGCCAGCGCCGGCAGTGGAAGCCAGACGAGCGCCGCGTCGGCGTTCGCGTAGTTCACCGGCCAGGAGAGCCGACCGGCACCGAACGCGCTCGTCACCCCGCCCAGGAGCTTCGCCTCGACCAGCATGGCGACCACCGCTGCAGAGAGCGCCAGCCCGACTGCGAGGGCCAGCGCGGCGCGCGGCGCGGCGGCGAACGCCGCGCCGATCAGCGCCGCTGCGCCGAGCAGGAGCAGCCGGACGAGGTTCTCGGCCGTTGCCTCGCGCGACTCGCTCCAGGCGAGCGAGACCGCGCTCCAGACGATGAGCGCGGCGAAGAAGGCGAGCATCGGCCACGCTGCCCGGGGGATGCGCGGGACCGCTCCCACCGCCGCGAGCACGACGAGGGAGGCGACGAGCCCCGCCGCCACGGCCTGCCACTGCTCCGCGTCGACGCCGCCGCCGCGCACCGCCAGGTCGAGGGCGACGGCGAGAAGCGCGAGCGGCGGCAGGGCGAACGCCGCAACGGCCACCTGCCGCCGAGTCACCGGCCGCAGGGCGGCGACGAATGCGCCGTCGACGGCCGCCGTCAGCCCTTTCCCACGACCGCGCGCCGTGCCGCCCAGCCACCGGCGCCGAGCACGAGCAGCGCCAGCCCGGAGCCGACGGCGAGCGCAACGGTCCCGACGGCGCCCGTGCCGCCGCGATCGGTGCCGACGAGCGTCGTCGTCGTGTTCCCACAGCCGCCCGCGAGCTGTTTCCGGATCGCGCGCTGGAGCCCGATGAGCGTGTACGGGTCGCCGTACTGGTTGAGCGTCGCGTCCGTGAGCGCCGCACGCAGGTCGGCCTGGCTGTGATTGCAGCTGAGGACGTGGTCCTGCGCGTAGTCGCTGTAGACGGCGCCGGGATCCGCTGCGGACGCCGTCGGCACGAAGGCGAGCGCCGCCAGCACCGCAAGCACGCTACACCGTCGGAACACCGGCCTCCTTCCGGTCGCGTGCGATGGTAGCCCGCGCGGTCCGAGGCCAGCTCGCCGATTCTCGTTCGAGCACCTCAACGAGCGCGTCGGCGACGTGCCGGAACGAGTGAGCGCGGGCGTAGTCGCGGCCCGCCTGCCCGACGGCCGTCCTGCGGTTCTCGTCGCGGAGCAGCCCGTCCAGCACCCGCGCCAGGGCCTCGGCGTCCACGTCGCGCTCGACCTTGACGACACACTCGTCCGGGAGCTCGCGCCAGGAGCCGAACGCAGGCACGACCGTCGGCGTCCCGGCGGCGAAGCAGTCGGCCACCGAGCCGGCGCTCTCGCCGTTCGAGGTCTGGCGCAGCTGGACCGCGAGGGTCGTGCGGCCGATCCACGAGCGGAACTGCGCATCGTCCACCTCGCCGGTGACGTCCGCTCGGTCGGCGAGACCGAGCCGCGCAACGAGCTCCCGACAGTCTTCGAGCGCGCGCTCGGCGCCCGCGGGGCCGACGATCGCGAGCCGGGCAGTTGGATGTGCGCCCGCGATGCGCGCGAACGCCTCGACGACCTTGTGCGTCTGCTTCACCGGCGCGACCAGGCCGAAGGTGGCGACGATCGGCTCCGCACTCTCACGGCGCGGGAACTCCTCCGTGTCGGGGCAGGCGAACCCGAGCACCTCGATCTTCTCCTCGTCGCCTGGAAGCGCGTCCAGCCGTGCGATCTGGGCGGCGTACTCGGAGTGGACGAGGAACCGTTGCGAGAGCGCGATCGCCTCCTGCGCCATGTAGATCCCGTAGCGAGTCGCTTCCTCGTACGAGAGCCAGCCGGCCGCTCCCACCTCGGGCGGCAGGCGGTGCCCGTACATCGAGCGAAGCGCGCCGTGGAAGCCCCGCGGCTCGAGGTCGGGCCTGTTCGCGGCCGTCCACGTATAGAGGCCGCTCAGGCGCACGTCGTGGCCCAGGACGATCCCGCGCCGGCGCCGCAGGGCGGCGAGCGCCTCGGCGTGGAACTCGCTGTTTCCCAGGCAGTAGACGACGGCGTCGTAGCGGCCGCGGGCGCGCTCCGTCGCGTCGAGCATCCACAGGGGAAGGACGGCGACTCGCTCGGGCGCGGAAACGTCGGCGGGGTCGATCTCGACGTAGGCGTCGACCGCACAGCGGTCGGTCAGGTGTCGCAGCAGGCGGTAGCTGTAGTCGGCGACGCCGGAGCGCTGGGGCGGGAGCGGCGTGACGAGGGCGATGCGTGGCCGGTGCCGCCGCGGGCGCGGCGGGAGCGAGAGGACGTCGTCGTAGGCGGCGACCGTCCGGTCGGCGACGCCGCGCCACGTGAAGCGCTCCTCGAGCTCCTGCTCTCGCAGTCGCTCCCGCAGCGACGCGTCACGGAGGACGCGCTCGAGCGTGGCCGCGATCGACTCGGTGTCCGTCGGATCGAAGAGCGCTTCCTCGTCCCGCACGAGCTCGAGCAGCGAGGACGAGCGAGAGGCGATCACCGCAGTCCCGCACGCGCGCGCCTCCGCGATCGGCAGTCCGAATCCCTCGTAGAGCGACGGAAAGACGAACAGCTCCGCCGCTTGGTACAGCGCCACGAGCGCCGGGTCCGGCAGGTACCCGGGGAAGCGCACCGTCCCGGCGACGCCGAGGCGGCGCAGTCGGCCCTCGAGCCGGGCGCGCTCGTCCGGGTGTACGCGGCAGACGATCACCAGCTGGTGGCGTTGGCGGAGCTCGGCCGGCAGGCGCGCGTATGCCTCCAGCAGCCGGTCGATGTTCTTGCGCGGCTCGATCCCGCCGACGTAGAAGACGTAGCCAGGCTGGATCCACGGGAGCGCCTTGCGAACCGTCGCGAAGGCGGCGTCGCGGCTCGCGGGGCGGCGGAAGTGTTCCGAGACGGCGGCGCCGACGGCGACGACCCGCTCGGCCGGGACGCCGAGCTCGCGCACCGCGTCCTTCGCGGTCGCGTCGGAGATGGCGAGCAAGCGGTCGGCTCGGCGGAGGAGCTCGAGCCGGGTCGTGTACCAGCTACGCGTGGCCGGGTTGGACAGGTAGACGTCCGGGAAGAGCTTCGGGATCAGGTCGTACAGCGTGACGACGAGGCGCATGCGCCGATCGTGCGCGGCCTGCGGCCAGACGCGGTCGATGTGGACGTACTCGAACGCCGAGCCGATGTGGTAGAGGCGTTCGTCCGAGGAGTCGAGCCGGTCGCTGTAAGCCAGCTGCCCGCCGGCGAGGAGCGGCTCGACCGCCGGCGGCAGCGGCAGGTCGGGGTTGAGGACGAAGCGCGAGACCCGGCCCGGATGCCACCGGTCGAGCGCAAGCGCGAGCTCGAGCAGATACCGCGCGATGCCACGCTCGCCGTGCGCTGGGCTCTGGATGCCCTGGATGTCGAATAGGACGGACACGCGTTCAGCCCGAGCGGGTCGCGGTGACGAGTGCGACGGCCTCGGCGTCGCCGTCGCCCTCGTCGTCCGTGACCGTCCACGTCGTCGCGTTCTCGCGCCTGACGACGGACAGCCGGTCGATCGTCCAGCCGGCGAGCAGGCTGTCGAGGCCGGTGCGGTCGTACGTCCGCTCGAACTCGTCGCTCCCCGCCGTGCCGAACCGGGTCGTCAGGACCAGCAGGCCGCCCGGGACAGTGAGCTCGTGGATGCGCCGCATCGCGGCCTCCTCCGCGCCCTCCTTGCGCTCCCCGCCGTAGGCGGGCAGCCCGACGTGTTCGATCGTCGAGAGGCAGAGCACGGCGTCGAAGGCTTCACCGCCGTCCCAGTCCTCGATCGCCCCGACGATCGTGCGCAGCCGCGGGTGCGAGAGCGGATACGGTCGGATGTCGATCGCCGTCACTTCGTAGCCGAGACAGGCGAGCGAGACCGCGACGGTGCTCTCCGTCGCGCCGACGTCCAGCACGCGCGCCCCCGGCTGGAGCCGCGACAGCTCGCGGTAGACGTACGGCACCTCGGCGAGGCGCTCGTTCACGTCGACGAGCCGGACCCCGCGCGGCTCGTAGGCGAGCGACAGCGGGGGGTTGAACCAGAGCCGCCGCTGCGCCGCAAAGCCGCGATGGCTCTCCGCGTAGTTGAGGAGCTGGGCGACGCTCGCGTCCAGATCCTCCGGCGATCCGGTCGACAGGCGCTCGAAGTAGGCGCCGCTTGCGCGCTCGGCGTGGGATCGGGTCTCCGCGAGCACCGACTGCAGGTCGGCCGCGGCCGCCTGGAGCTCCTCCGTCGTCGCCTGCACGTCGGCGATCGAGCGGCCGAGGACGGCCGTCGACTCCGCGTTGGAGACGACGACCTGGTTCATGGCCGCGGCCACCCCCTGGAAGCGGGGATCGAAGAACCGGCGCAGCGGCCAGAGCAGCACCCGGCCGACGCGCTTGAGGGCCTCCTTCATGCGTGCGCGACGTCGAGGCGGCGCGAGGAATCCACCGTCGATGCCTGATCGACTTCGTCGACGTCGAGCGAGCAGAACGCCGCCAGCCGAACGCGCCCTGTTGTCAGCAGTCGAAACTGCACGCCCACTTCGGCACGTGTGAGGTCAAACGAAAGCGCGATGTCGTGGAACGTGCCGTCGGGAGGTAGATCTTCGGCGGTCAGCTCCTTGCTCGCGACAACCGTCGTCCCGGTCGCAACGTCGGCTACCGCGAGCACGTCGCCCGGCGCAACTGACGCCGGCCCGCACGCCGCGCGAAACCGCACCACGCCCCGCCCGGCCTTCATCGGAACGTAGGGCCCGAACAGGACGTGGCCGCCCTCGCCGTCGGCGGCCTCGACAAGACGGTCGACGCCGACGCCGTTCTCCACGCCCGCCGTGTGGCGAAGGCGGCTGAAGCGGAAGCGCCGGTAATCTGCGTAGATCCGCTCGACGCGCCTCGCCAGGAGAGCCGGTTCCGGTCTGCGGTCGCCTCGAACGGCCTCCGCCCACCACACGAACGAGTCCTCCGGTCGGCTCTCGGCCTCTGTGACCCGGCGCTCGACGGGCACCGCCCGCCTCCCGGCGTCGCCCTCGAGGGGAAGAAAGCGATTCCGCTTTCGATCGAAGCACAGCCACAGGCCGCGCACGCGAATCTGCTCGAATCCGGCCAGCTCGAGGAGCTCGATCGCTTCGTCCGGCCGGAACTCAACCGTGTGCTCCGGATGCTCCCAGCCGATTGCGGTGGTGACACGACGGTTTGGACTGTCGACGGCAAGCACACCGCCGGGACGGAGAACTCGCCGCGACTCGAGCAGGAACGACGTGACGTCCTCGGGCCAGAGGTGCTCGATTACTTGTCCCGCGAAGACCAGGTCGATCTCGCCGTCGCCGACCGGCGCGAGATCGCCGAGGGAGCGCTCGAGCCACTCCACGTCCACGCCGAGCCCATCCGGACGTCCTGCGAACGCCTCCACCCCGATGTGGCGCTCGACCCGCGTCGCATAGCGCTCGGCGAACCAGTCGAAGTACCAGCCGCCCGCACATCCCCCGTGCAACACGGTTTTCGCGCCGCCGGGCAGTCGCGCGAGCTCCGATGAGCGGAGCTCATGGAGGAAGACGTTGAAGTCCCCGACCGATCCCGTCCTCCTGCGCACAAGGCGGCGTAGCATCGGGCCGCAATTCTATGGACGCCGTTTGGCGCGCCATCCCGAGTTCGGCTACGGCGAGCGCAGCCGCTCGGGATGCTTGCGGACGAAGCGCAACATGCTGCGCGCGTGCCAGAGCGTGTGCCGGGTGAGGAAGCGCCGGTCGATCACGGCCGCGTACTCGTGGCTGACGACGGCGGCCGGCACGTACCAGCGCTCCCAGCCGGCCCTCGCCGCTCGGTAGCAGAGGTCGTTGTCCTCGCCGTAGTGCCGGAAGCCGGCGTCCCAGCCGCCGAGCTCGTCGAGCATCGAGCGCCTCATGAGCAGGAATGCGCCGAGCAGCCAATCCGCTGGAACGGGCTCGTCGGCCCGCTCGTCGAGCAGGTAGTGCGAACGCTGCCGCTCGAAGGGCGGGTAGAGCAGCCGGATCGGCGTGCGCCGCACCACGGTGCCCCAGACGGTTGGAAACCGACGCCTCGACGGCTGCCAGCTCCCGTCCGGATAGCGCATCGCCGGGCCGGCGATCCCGCACCGCGGCCGTCCCTCCATGAACGACGTCAGGACGCGCACCGCGTCCTTCTCGGGCAGCGTGTCGGGATTCGCCGTCAGGACGAGGTCGCCAGAGGTCGCCGCGACCCCAAGGTTGACGTTGGCGGCAAGACTCTGCGGCGTCTCGTTCTCGATCACCCGCGTTCCGGCCGGGACCGCGCCGACGCTGCCCGGCACGTTCGCCACGACGACGAGCTCGTCGATCTGCGGCTCGAGGGCCGGGAGCAGCCGCTCCAGCTCGGTGGCATGCCCGTGGGAGACGACGACGGCGGAGACGGTCATCCGCCGAGGACGGATCGGTAGACCTCGAGCGTCCGGCGGGCCGTCTCCTCCCACGTGAAGCGGCGCGCGCGCTCGAGCCCGGCCGCGACGAGGCGCGTGCGGTCGGCCACCGCACGCTCGATCGCCGCCGTGAGATCAGATGGCTCCGCGTAGATCGCCGCATCACCGGCGACCTCGCGAACGGCGGCATCCGGCGCGGCGACGACCGGCGTCCCGGAGGCCATCGCCTCGAGCACGGGTAGCCCGAAACCCTCGTACCGCGTCGGGAGGACGAGGCACGCCGCACGGCGGTACAGCGCCGCAAGCGCGTCTTTCGGCAGGTACCCGCGAACGTCCGCGCCCGCGGCCTCGAGTTCGCGCGCGAGCCGCTTGTCCTTCCGCGGCCCCACGGCCACGAGGCGGAGGCCGGCGCCGCGAGCCGCCCTCGCCGCGGCGAGCGGGTTCTTCCGGCGCTGGATCGCCCCCACGAACAGCGCGTACGAGTCGTGGCCCTCGCCGGGAGCGAACGCGGGATCGACGCCGTTTGGGGTGACGACCACGCGCTCCGGCGCGATGCCGTAGACGGCGACGACGTCGCGCTTCGAGCGCTCCGAGACGGTCAGGACGCGCTCGGCCCGCCGCACCGCTCGCCGGACGGCGAAGCGGAAGACGATCCGGTCGCGCAGCGGCATGAGCGAGCGAGCGCTTGCGAACGAGAGGTCGTGGACGGTGACGACGGCGGGGCACGGGCAGGCCAGCGGGAGGGCATGCTGAAAGTGCGCGAGCGCGGGCCGGAGCTTCCGCAGCAGGCGCGGCAGCGTCCAGGCCATCCGCCATTCCTGGCTGCGGGCAGGCAGGAACAACGCCTCGATGCCCTCCGGGACGAGCTCCGGTCGCCGTGTTACGGCGGCGAGGCGGAGGCCCGCATCCGGCGCCAAGGCTGCGAGCGCTCGGAGCAGGTTCTCGGCATAGGTCTCGTCGCCGGTTCGCTGCCGGCCGAGGACGTCCGCGTCGAAGACAACCGTCCTCACGCAGCCGCCTCGCGGTAGACGGCCATGGTCGCTTCGGCGGTCGCCCGCCAGCTGAAGGACGCGGCTCGGCCAAGCCCCAGCTCCGAGAGCTCCTCCCGGCGGTCGATCGCCTGTTCGATTCCTGCCGCGATCGCCGCGGTCTCGAACGGGTCGACGAGGACGGCGGCATCGCCCGCGACCTCGGCCGTCGCCCCGGTCACGCTCGTCACCACCGGCGCCCCGCAGGCCATCGCCTCCAACACCGGCAGCCCGAACCCCTCGTAGAGCGACGGATAGGCGACACAGAGCGCGCCGCGGTAGAGCCGCGCGAGCTCTTCGTCGGGAACGCGGCCGAGCCAGCGAAGGCCGTCGTCCTCCGGCTCGACGCCGCCCCACCCGCGCTCGCCCACGACGCGGAGCTCGACGCCCGCGCGCCCGGCCGCCTCCGAGAGGCGGGCGAGGTTCTTTCGCGGCTCTAGCGTGCCAACCGCGAGCGCATACCGGCCCGGCGCGGACGGGCCGTCCGGATGGAACGCCGGGCCGGCCGCAAGCGGGACGACGCGGACGATCGCGGCGTCGACGGCCAGAAGCTCGACGAGCTCGCGCCTGGTGAACTCGGAGTCCGCGATCAGGCGTCTGGCAGCCCGGACGACGCGCGGGAGCGCGAACCGGCTGTAGCGGCGTGACCAGGCCGGGAAGGCATCCGGGTGCCGAAGCACCGCGACGTCGTGAACCGTGACGACGAGCGGCACCGGCGAGCGCCACGGCGCGCGGATCCCGGGGCAGTGGAGCACGTCGACCCCGCGCGCGCGAAGCGGCAGCAGCGCCGGGTACCAGGCGAGGTCGCCGAAGGCGCTCGCGCCGCCCGGGAATCCCAGCCGGCGAACCGCGAGGCCCTCCTCACCGTCGAGCTCGGCGAGCAGCCTCTCGAGATACCGCGCCGTGCCCGCACGGGTGCGGCTGAGCGGCGACACGTCGATGCCGACGTCAAGGAGGGGCATGCGTCGTCAGTTTGCAGCTTCGTATCCGGCAAGCAGGGCGCGGCCGGTGCCGGCCCAGGTGAAGCGCGCCGCGTGCGCGAGCCCACGCGAGACGAGCTGCTCGCGGTCGGCGAGCGCCTGCTCGACGCCCGCGGCGATCGCCTCGGGGCTGTTCTCGTCCACGCGGACGGCGGCCTCGCCGCACGCCTCGTCGAGCGACCGGTGTGACGAGACGACGCACGGGACGCCGCTCGCCATCGCCTCGATCACCGGGATGCCGAAGCCCTCGAACCTCGACGCGTAGACGAAGACGTCGGCGCCGCGGTAGAGGCGCGCGAGCTCCTCGTCCGGCACGTACCCGAGCCCGACCACCCCCAACGGCGGGTCGGAGCCCGCGACGGCGAGCGTGTGGTCCGTGCGCAGCAACGCGTGCGCCGCGACGACCGTCTCGACGTTCTTCCGCGTCTCCGTACCGACGACGAGGAGGTACGGCGGCCCGAGATCGGCACGCTCACCGTCCGGACGGAAGCGCGGATCGACTCCGGGATAGGCCACGCGCACCCGTTCCGGCGCGACGCCGAGACGCTCCACGACGTCGTCGCCAGTGAATCGCGAGTTCGCGAAGACGACGTCACACGCCCTCGCGGCATGCCGGTACTTGGCGCGGTGCATGCGACGCGTCCGCGACGGTACCCAGTGCGGGAAGCGCAGCGGCACCAGATCGTGGATCGTGGTCGCTCGCACGCCGGCGCGCTGCGGCGGATACGCCCACTCCCAGAAGTGGAGGACGTCGACGTTGCCGAGGAACCGCTCGGTGGCCGGCCTCCCGAGCTTGCTCCACGCCGTCCGCGCCTGGTGGGCAAAGGGGACGCCCACGAGCCGCAGTTCAACCGGGACGCCGGCGAGCGCCGCGCGGATCGCTTCAGGGCCGCCGCGAACGTTCGCCGCCGCGAAGGCGAGAAGTTCGTGCCGGCCGGCGCCGGCTTCGGCGAGCCCGACGACCGAGCCGCGGATGTAGTTCCCGATTCCGGTCCGCGGATGCGAGAGCGCGGAGACCTCGACGGCGATCCTCAAGGAGCGGCCGTCAGCCCTCGCGACGATCCGCTGACGACAACATCGCGAACGGCATCGCCTTGGTCGCCGAGCACGGCCGCGTAGTCGTCGGCGACTCGCTCGAGATCGTGCTCACGCAGCACGTAGGCAGCGCCGTTCTCAGCGAGGGCCCGCCGCAGAGCCTCGTCTCCGACGAGCAGGTCGAGCGCGGCTGTGAGCGTCGCCACCTCGAACTCGTCGAGCGGCACCTTCAGCGCGACCTCGTCGGGAAGCTCGGCAAACGAGCCCACGTCGCTGACCACGAGCGGTCGTCCAAGCGCCAGCGAGCGGAGAGCGCTGCCGGACGTCTCCCCCATCGTCGGCCCGCGCAGGTTCACACAGACGTCGCAGGCGGCCATTAGTGACGACAGGCGCTCTTCGGGCACCCAGTCCGCGGTGAGGACGGCTCCGCCGCCGTCGAGCCCGGCACGCGAGAGCTCCGCGTCGAGGTCGAGTTGCGGAGCCTTCGGGCCGACGACGAGCAGTCGCGCATCCGGGTAGGACCGGCGAAGCGTGGCGAATGCTTGCAGTAGCACGGGCGCGCGCTTCGCCGCGGTCAGATGGCCGAAGAAGCCGATCACCGGGCCGCCGTCCAACCGCGCGGGCTCGACGCGCGCGGGCCGGGGCACCGGGTGCGCGATGCGATGCACCGGGCCGGAGAAGCCGGCCGCGCGCACATGTTCCAACGCGTAGCGCGAGTGCACGACGACTCCGGTCGCCGCATCGAGTACCTCGCCCACGAGGGGGAACCGCTCCGGCTCCGTTTCCCACAGCGGGGGCACGCTCCCCTCCACGACGCGGGCGCCGAGCTCCCGGCCCCGGGGGCCGGCGTCCCGCTCGAGGGCGCGAAGGTACCCCTTGGGATCGCCGCGACCGATCGTCATGCCAACGACCAGGTGGTGAAGGACGACCTCGTGCAGGACGACGATGCCCGGGCGCCGGAACAGCGCCTCGACGATCCAGTCGTGAGCCTCGGGATTGTTGCCGACGTGGTAGAGAGCGACGTCGGCCTCCGGAGGCCGGCCGCGGCGCCGGCCGACGCCGACGGCCATCCTTGCGCGCAGCTCCGGCAGGAGCACAGCGCTGTAGTGCGCGACGCCCGAGTGTTCCGGCGGCAGGGGCGAGTAGTAGGCGACGTCGTACCGTTGGGTCGCGGAGCGGCGACCGGGCGAGCGGGCGTCCACGTCGCGGAGCCGGGAGACCAGCCGGGTGCGGAGATGGGCCAGGCGCGCCCGTGCGCGCTGCACCCGGTCGATGCGAAGCGCGGCCGGCGTTGCCGAACGGTCGGGGGGCGCGTGCAGCGGGCGCGACGGGGTCCCGGCGACCCCGCGGCGAACATCCTTCTTCACGCGCTCGAAGGCGGCCGCGACGTCTACCGGCGCAGAAGAAATCCCTGCAGTTTCGCGCTTTTTGTCACGGTCGGCGGCCACGGCCACAAGTCTATCCGGCAGCCCGGTACGCTTTGCCGTGGGCCGATGTCGAGGCACGACGACACCGTGTGGTCCGAGGATGCGCTCGCCGCGCTGCGCCGCGAGCATGGCGACACGTACGCCGGCCGAACCGTCCTCGTCACCGGCGCGGACGGCTTCATGGGCTCGCACCTGACCGACGCCCTCGTCGCGCTGGGCGCGAACGTCGTCGCGTTCGTCCGCGCGACGTCGAGCGGTGCGCTCAACAACATCGGGCATCTTCCGCCGCGCGTGCGGGTGATCTTCGCCGACCTGACCGACCGCACGTCGGTCGACCTCCTCGTTCGCGAGCACCTGCTGCCGGCGCCGGACCGCCCGTTCGTCTTCCATCTCGGCGCGCAGGCGCACGTCGGCGAGTCGTGGCACCGTCCATACGAGACGGTGATGGCGAATACGGTCGGGACGCTCAACCTTCTCCAGTCGATCGCGGACAGCCGCGTGGAGCTCGAGAAGTTCGATACCGCCGGCACCTCCGAGGAGTACGGGAACGTTCGCGAGACTGTCGCGCACCATCACGACTTCGACGACGAGGGCGGCCTGATCCTGCACGAACGCTCGCCCATCAACCCGAAGTCGATCTACGCCACGAGCAAGGTCGCGGCCGATTTCCTGACGATGAACTACCACGACGCCTACGGCGTCCCGGGCGTGGTGACGCGGATGTTCAACAACTACGGGCCGCGCCAGAATCCGCGGTACGTGACCGGGACGATCATCACGCAGGCGCTCGAGCGGGAGGCCGTGGAGCTCGGGAATCTCGAGCCGATGCGCGACTTCTGCTTCTGCACCGACGGCGTGCGCGGCCACCTCACGGTCGCGGCGAACGGCGTGCCCGGCGACGTCTACGTCTACGGGCAGGGGAAGAACATCTCCATGGCCGACTGGGCGTCACTGATCCTGCGGATCGGCGAGGAGGAGGGCTACTGGTCGGGCCGCGAGCTCGTGAGCGTCCCCGAGCGGTTCCGCCCAGGAGCGAGCGACGTCATGGCGCTGCGCGTCGGCTTCGACAAGCTCGCGCGTGAGACGGGCTGGCAGCCTGCGGTTTCCTGGGAAGAAGGGATCTCGCGGACGATCGACTGGTACGCGCGCAACCGCGATCGCTGGTTCGGCCGCGTCGACTGGCTCGCGCCGACGACGTCGCCGGTCGAGGAGGCGACGCGGTGAGGATCCTCGTCACCGGCGGTGGCGGCTTCCTCGGGTCGCACGTCGTCGACCGGCTCCGCGCCGACGGGCTCGAGCCGTTCGTCGCACGGCGGGCCGACTACGACCTCACTCGTTGGGAGGACACGGCCCGTCTCTTCGCCGACGCGCGCCCCGAGCTCGTCCTCCATCTCGCCGCGGAGGTCGGGGGCATCGGCGCGAACCGGGCCAACCCCGGGCGTTACTGGTACGCGAACCTGACGATGGGCGCACACGTGCTCGAGCAGAGCCGCCTCGCCTCCGTCGACAAGCTCGTTGTGGTCGGGACCGTGTGCGAGTACCCGAAGTTCGCGCCTGTCCCCTTCCGCGAGGAGTCCCTCTGGGAAGGCTTCCCTGAGGAGACGAACGCCCCGTACGGCGTCGCGAAGCGGGCATTGCTCGTCGGCGGTCAGGCGTACCGCGAGCAGTACGGCCTCGAGGTCGTCCATCTGCTGGAGGTGAATCTCTACGGGCCGAGAGACAGCTTCGATCCCGAGACGGCACACGTCATCCCCGACCTGGTCCGGAAGATGGTCGAGGCGCAGGAGCGCGGAGAGGATCACGTGCTGCTCTGGGGCGACGGCTCGCCGACGCGGGAATTCCTCTATGTCGAGGACGCCGCCGACGCGATCTGGCTCGCCGCACAGCAGTACTCGGGCGCCGAGCCGGTCAACCTCGGCAGCGGCGAGGAGATCTCGATCCGCGCGCTCGCCGAGCTCGTCGCCGAGCTGACCGGCTTCGACGGCGAGATCGTCTGGGATCCGTCGAAGCCGAACGGCCAGCCGCGGCGGCGGCTTGACACCTCTCGGGCCGAGGCGCTCTTCGGCTTCCGCGCCCGCACGCCCCTCCGCGAGGGCCTCCAGCAGACGATCGCCTGGTACCGCGAGCCGCGGCCGGCAATGGCTGCGCGGTAGCGCGGTATTGCATCCCGGGGACTGCCCACTGTGCCGCGCGGCGCTCCAGACCCCGATCCTGCGCGAGTGCCGGTTCTGGCGTAGCGCCGTCAACCGCAACCAGGACCTGCTCGGCAAGACGATCATTGTCCTGAAGCGGCACGAAGAGTCGGTCGCAGGGCTGAGGACCGAGGAGTGGACCGAGTTACTCGGCGAGATCCGCTACGTGACCGACTGTGTCCGGGGCGCGTTCGACCCCGACCACTTCAACTACTCGTTCCTCATGAACATGGACCGCCACGTTCACCTGCACGTGATCCCGCGATATGTCGGCCCTCGGACGCTGGCCGGTGTGGAGTTCTCCGACCCCGAGTACCCCGCGGCGTATCAGCTCGCACCGTCGGCCGCCGAGGTCGCACCGCCGGCGGTGATCGCGGCCGTTTACCGCGCGCTCGTCGAGCGCGCTGGAGAGCCTCGGAATGGTCCTGATGACCATCAGCGCTAGACCCGACGTCGTGCGCCTGCTCGGAGGAGAGGACGACGATGGGTCTGACGCGAGGAACGAGACCGGTTTCGTGGCTGAAGCGCCTCTTTAGCGGCCTGACGGCGCTCTAGTAGGCGCCGCGGGCCCGCAGAACCGCCGGCAACGTCCCGATCAGGATCGTCACGTCGAGCCAGAGCGACCAGTTCTCGAGGTAGTAGAAGTCGAGCCGGACGAGGTCGTCGAACGAGAGCAGCGACCGCCCGGAGATCTGCCAGAGGCCGGTCATACCGGGCAGGACGAGGTTCCGCTTCCGGTGCCACTCGTTCAGAAGGGCGAAGTCGCGCAGCCGGAGCGGTCGCGGCCCGACGAGGCTCATCTCGCCGCGCAGCACGTTCAGCACCTGCGGCAGCTCGTCGAGCGAAAGGCGGCGCAACACCCGCCCGACTCCTGTCACCCGCGGGTCGTCCCGGAGCTTGAACAGCGCCCCGTCGGCCTCGTTTTGCGCCTCCAGGCGATCCTGGTGCCGCTCGGCGTCGGCGGTCATCGTCCGGAACTTGAGCATCGTGAACTCGCGTTCGTTGAGCCCGATCCGGCGGTCGCGGTAGAAGACGGGCCCTGCCGACGTGACCTTGATCAGCGCCGCGATGACGAGCCAGACCGGCAAGCCGACCACGACGACGGCGGTGCTGACCACCAGGTCGAACCCGCGCTTCACCACCCAGTCGGTGCCGGCGAACACGGGCGGCCGAAGCTCGAACAGCGGCACGCCCTGTCCCGGCACGTACTCCCCGCGGCTCGTCAGGAGCTCGGTCGTCTTCGGGGCGACACGTACGGCCGCACCGCGGCTCTGCGCCAGGTCGACGACCTCGAGCAGTTCCCCCTCACCGGCATCCGAGTCGGCGACGATGACCTCGTCGACCGCGCCGGCGTCGAGCACGGATGGGAGCTCGTCGAGGGCAACCTCCCCGACGAACTCGTACTCGATGCCGCTCCTCCGTGAGCCGAGGGCCGCCCGCAGTCGGAGCAGCGTCTCGGGTGCACCGACGAGGACGGTCCGGCGCTTGACCCCGAGCATGCGCAGGAGGTCGCCGGTCGCAAGCTCGTAGCTCTCCCGCAGAAGGGCGATCAACAGCGCCGTCAGCACGAACGCCGTCGGGAAGAAGCCGTACGTGGAAAAGCTGAGCACGCCGGTGCCGATCCCGAACGCAACGGTTACCACCGTGACGAGCCCGACCGACCCAATGATGCGCCCGACGCCGGGCCGGCGGTCGCGCGGCCCGTAGAGCCCTCCCTGCCAGAACACGAGCACCGTCACGAGCGACAGGAACGGCAGCCAGTCGCCCTCGTAGCGCCACAGCACCCCCCAGAGCGGCGGCGTGTGGCCGTAGTAGATCTCGCGAAGCGCGAGCGCCGCGTATACGCCGAGCGTCACGCCGGAGATATCGAGCACGATCAGCGCCGCGACACTCGCCGCGCGGCGCGCGAACGCCACGAAGGGTCGTGGAGAGAGCACGTAGGGCGTGCGCGCACGGATGTCGCCGGCGGGCCTCCGCACAGCGCGGCGTTCGGCCGACGGCGCTGGACGCGTCACAGGACGACCAATTCTAGGCCCACCCCAGCCGGGCCGAGGTGGCTCGAATGCAAGCGTTCTGTTAGCGGTTCCTCTGCTTCAGCTCTGCGCTCGCTCCATCGCGGCCGCGATCGCCCCCGTGTCCGCCGGAGACGCGAGCGTCACATCCTGTTCTGGAGCCCGGCCGCGAGCAGCGACCCTCGGCTCGGCACGTCCGCCGGCGCCGGGCATTGCCGTCACTCTTCGCTCCTGTGCTAGATCGAGATGCCGGCGCCGACGATCGGGAGCGGCAGCAGGTATTTCGCCGGCCCGTAATCGGATCGCAGCGCAGCGAGCAGCGTCAGGATCGACACACCTGACCGGCGAGGCCGAGCGCAGCGAGAACGTTGATGGTGTCATGCGTCATGCGCTGCGGTGTAGGCGATCAACGTCAGCCCGAGATTGCGTACCACGACAGGCTGTCGGAAGAGACCGCGCAGCCCGTCCGCGCCGAGCAGTTGTAGCCCCGCGTGCTCGCCCTTCCCGATCGCGTTCAGGATCCGGTCGCGGGCGTCCTCGGACAGCCAGTGGACGAGCGGTAGGAGCGTGTGCACCTCGACCGGAAACCAGCGGTTGGGGGTCGTCACGAAGACTCGTCGCGACACGCGGCAGAGCTCGTCGACGAAGCGGCGCTGGTCGGCCCGGGAAGGTAGGTGCTCCAGGACCGCGTTCGAGAAGCCGACGTCGAAGGCGCCGTCAGGGAACGGGAGGTCGCGGCCGTCGGCGGTCACCGCCGTCACGGCAGGAAACGCGGAGCGGAAGCGAGCGAGGTCGGTGACGCCCACGGCGGTGATTCGGTCCGGCCAGGGGTAATGGGCTTCGAAGAAGTTCGCGGTCGCCGCGTGGCCGCTTTCCTCGCCGTAACCGACGTCCGAGACGCCGACATCGAGAACCGTCGTCCGCGGCCCGGGATGCAGCGCGGCGAGGAAGAGCTCGAGCTTGCGTCGCCTGCTCGCCCGCGAGACCGACGCTGCGAGGCGGCCGGCGAGCTGCGCGGGCGTCGCCACTCAGTGGCGTAGACGGCGGAAGGTGGTGTAGGCGGGCTTCTTCTTCCCGCTTCGCGTGATCAGGCCCGACTGCCACCCGTCGTGGCGCCTCGACCGCTGCTCGTCGCGGAGCAGGAACCAGATCATCATGTCGATCCGCGGGTTCCTGCGAGCGATGGAAAACGCCTCGGCGAGGTACTTCGCCTGCCGTTTCCAGGAGACCCCGAAGAGCCGGTCGGGCGGGCTCGTCTGATAGCCGTACTCGGTGATCCAGATCCGCTTCGGGCCGTAGAGCCGCGTGACCTGCTTGATCAGCTTCCCGATGTTCTCGAGCGTGATTCCGGTCGCGGGCCGCTTGGTCGGCGCCTCCCTGGGGCTGCCGTAGTACGGGTGATAAGCGTAGGCGTCGAAGCCCTTGGCGCCGGCGCGCTTCATCGCCTGCAGGAACGGGAGCGGCGAGACCGACGGTCGGGTGCCGGCGGGCTTGTCGTTCCCCCGCGGGCCGGTGACCCCGCAGGCGACCTTCTCGCCCTTGAGCTTCGTCCCGTGCACGCCCGAGACGACGGCGTTACAGATCCGGGCGTAGTCGCGGGCGCTCTGGATGACGTAGCGATGCTTGCCGACCCGGCGGTACTGCGGGGTCAGGAACACCGGATCGTTCGGCTCGTTCCAGGCGAGCCAGAGGCGCACCGGCGGAAGCGGCTCGTCGGCCTCCTCGGGCTTGAACGTGCCGCTGTAGCGCGTCGCGGCCGCGCGGGCGAATGCGCGTAGCGTCGCGGTGTTCCTCGGCGCGCGATTCCAGCGCTTGCCGCCGTTGGCCCAGCCCGGCGTGCCGATGATGTCGAAGAGCACCCTGATCTTGTTCTCCGCCGCGCGGCGGACGAGGGCGTCGTAGAGCCCCCAGCGGTACGCCGGGTCGGCCGGATCGCTCGCTTCGGCGGGCTTGCGGCGGGCAACGCTCAGCGCACCGCGCCCGCCCCACGGCAGCGTGACGCGGATGATCTGGCTCCGCAGCTGCTTCAGCATCGGGAACGTCTTCGCCGGATTCCCGAGCACCATCGAGTCGTCGTAGATCCCGACCTGAAGGGAGCGCGACGCCGAGGCGCTCGGCAGAAAGATGCCGGACGCGACCACGACCGCAGCCGCAGCTATCAGCCCTAGGCGCCGCAAAGGAAAGGTCATACGTTGACCGGTTCCCGCCCCAGCGCGGAGAACATCCTGCCCAGGCCTGCCTCGATCGACACCTCCGGCTCCCAGCCGAGCACCTGGCGCGCGCGGGTGATGTCAGGCTGCCGCTGTTTCGGGTCGTCGATCGGCAGCGCCTCGAAGACGATCTCGCTCTTCGCGCCGCTGACGCGGATCACGGTCTCCGCCAGCCCGAGCAGCGTCATCTCCTCGGGATTGCCGAGGTTCACGGGGAGGTGCTCGCCGCTCTCCGCGAGCAGGTGGAGACCCCGCACCATGTCGTCCACGTAACAGAAGCTGCGGGTCTGGGAGCCGTCGCCGTAGACCGTGAGCGGTTTGTTCTCGAGGGCCTGGTGCACGAAGTTGGAGACGGCGCGTCCGTCGTTCGGCCGCATGCGCGGGCTGTAGGTGTTGAAGATCCTCGCAATGCTGGTGTCCACGCCCTGCTGCCGGTGGTAGGCCATCGTCATCGCCTCGGCGTAGCGCTTCGCCTCGTCGTAGACCCCGCGCGGTCCGATCGGATTGACGTTCCCCCAGTAGGTCTCCGGCTGCGGGTGGATCTCCGGGTCGCCGTAGACCTCGCTCGTCGATGCGAGCAGGAAGCGGGCCCGCTTGAACTTCGCCAGCCCGAGCATGTTGTGCGTGCCGTACGAGCCGACCTTCAGCGTGTGCAGCGGCAGGCGCTGGTAGTCGATCGGGCTGGCCGGGCTCGCCAGGTGGTAGACGACGTCGATCGGCTCGTCGATGTCGAGGTGGGCGACGAGGTCGTGGTTCAAGAACACGAAGGCGTCGTCGCGGATGTGCTCGATGTTCTGGAGCGTCCCCGTGTCGAGGTTGTCGACGCAGATGACCCGATCGCCGTTGGCGAGGAGGTATTCACACAGGTAGGAGCCGATGTTGCCGGCACCGCCGGTGACGAGCGCGGTTGCCATTCGAGGCAGGATACTGGCGGTTTCTCGGGGCCTGTCGCGTTCTAACGAACTTCTTACCGCGCCCTTTTTGCGTAGATTCGCGGCCCGTGCGAGCGCCCACCGCCGCCCTTGTCGCAGCGTTCGCCGCGTCCAGGCTCGTGTTCTGGGCGAGTGGCGTGCACCTCGACCGCGCGCCGTTTGGCCGCTACTTCCAGTTCATCGACCCCGACCTGCTGCAGCACCACCTGGCGCAGAGCCTCTGGTACCTCCACAGCCAGCCGCCCCTCTTCAACGCGTTCCTCGGCGTGGTCGTCAAGCTGCCGGGGCCGTCGAAGCCCGTCTTCTGGGCGGCCTACTTCCTCTTCGGGCTGGCGCTGACCCTGCTGCTCTATCGGCTGCTGATAGCGCTCACGTTCACGCCGTGGGTCGCCGCCGGCATCGCGACCTTCTACGCAGTCTCGCCGCAGACCGTGCTGCTCGAGAACTGGCTCTTCTACGACTACCCCGTCACCGCGTTGCTCGTCGGGAGCGTCCTCGCGCTGAACTGGTTCGTCCGGCGTCCGTCAGCATGGAGCGGCTCCGTCTTCTTCGGCCTGATCGCCGCGCTCGTCCTCACGCGAAGCGTGTTCCAGCTCGCGTGGGTCGCGCTCGCGTTCGCCGTGGCGGCGGTTGCCTGCCCACGGTGGCGGTTGCTCCCGGCTGTCGCGGCGGCACCGCTGGCGCTCGTCCTCGTCGTCTACATCAAGAACCTCGTGCTGTTCGGCACCTTTGTGACGAGCTCGTGGTACGGCATGAGCCTCGCGGAGACGACGATGCCGAACATTCCGCTCTCGCAACGGACCGCGCTCGTCCAGCGCGGCGAGCTGTCGTCCCTCGTCCTCATGTATCCGTTCAGCACATTGAGGGAGTTCCCGGCCCGATACACGCGAGTGGAGCCCCGGCACGTCACCGTGCTCGACCGCGAGGTCTACGGGCCCACCGGGAGCAACAACTACAACAACTCGGCCTATCTCGACATCTCCGCGCAGTACTTCCGCGACTGGCGCTGGGCGCTCCGCCACCGACCGAGCGCCTACCTGAGCGGCATCGCCAACGGCGGACGCATCTTCTTCACCCCGATCGAGAATCTGGACGCCTTCAACCGCAACCGCAACTTCGCGCGGCTCGGCGCCTGGGACGACGCCTACCGGAAGGTGTTCTTCTCCGTCAAACGCGTCGGCATCCGCATCCGCCTGATCAGCGTCCTCTGGGTGCTCACGCTGCTGTACGCCGTCGTGCGGCTGCCGTCCTGGCTTCGGGACCGCCGGCTCCCTCGCGCGACCAAAGCGACGCTCGCGTACATCTGCCTCGCGGTGCTGTACGTCGTGGCCGCCTGGCTCTCCACCGACGTGGACGAGTCCTTCAGGGCGCGGGCCACCCTCGAGCCGCTCGTCCTCTTCGTCCTGCTGCCGTACGGCGTGCGGGAGATCGCCTTTGCGTTCAGCGGAGGTCGCGGTTCGCTTCCATATCGAAGAGCATCGCGAACAGCGTGAACTGCAGCCCGGAGATGAGCATGAGGGCGACGAGCACGACCGTGGCCGCCGTGACCTCGTTCCCGAGGATGCGGAGCACCGTGATCGCGATCCCCAGACCCAGCCCGCCGAGGGTCAGGAGGATCCCGAGCCCGTAGAAGAGCACGAGCGGGTGGAAGTCGCGGATCATGTACTTCTCCTTCAGGCGCCAGAAGAAGCCCTTTACGAGCAGCCAGGAGATCGCCGGAACGACCCGCCTGAGGCGGATGCCGCTGCGCTCTCCCACGCCGTAGATCGGCCGTGACGGCACGTCTCGTACGCGGCGGCTCCAGACATTCAGGTGCACGAGGATGTCGTTCTCGAACCCGTAGCGCGGGTAGAGCCGCTCCAGGTCGAGGAGGCGCAGCGTCTCCAGCGAGATCGCCGTATAGCCGGCCTCGGGGTCGGCGACGTGCCAGTAGCCCGACGCGATCTTGGTGAGGAAGGACAGGATCGCATTGCCCAAGTAGCGGTGGCGCGGGATCACGTCGCGCGCGCCGTGCATGAACAGGCGGTTCGCCTTGGCGTAGTCGCACCCACCCGCGGCAACGGCTCCGACGAAGATGGCGAGCTCCGCCGGGTCCATCTGGCCGTCTGCGGCCATCACGGCCGTGACATCGATCCCTGCGTCCATCGCCGCCTCGTACCCCGTCACGATCGCCGCGCCGACGCCGCGGTTGCGTTCGTGGCGTAGGACCGCCACGCGCGGGTCGCCGGTTTCGGCTCGCTCGGCGGTTGCGTCCCGCGAGGCGTCGTCGACGACGAAGATCCGGTCGACGAACGGCGGGACCGTCGCCAGCGTCGAGGCAACGAGCGCCTCCTCGTTGTACGCGGGGACGACGACCCCGACGGTCTTCCCGTCCAGCATGCGGCGGCCGACTCTATCGGTCGGCCGCGTTCGCGGCCTGTCCGCGAAGCGGACCAGGGGAAGCGCCGGGGGACCGGGAGGTTCCCCCCGCGCCGGAGCAGACGATAAGGTGCCGCGATGCCCGAACCCCCTGCACTCGCGGACGTTTCCGTTTCCGACCTGACGCTCGAAGAGGCGTCGGCCCGGCTCTGCCGCCTGCCGCCGCCGGCGATCGACGAGCCGCTCGAGCGGCTCCGTAGGGAGCGGATCCTCGTTACCGGTGCCGCCGGGAGCATCGGGACGGCCGCGCAGCGCGCGCTCGCCTGGACGGGCGTTCAGCCGCTGGTGACCGACCTTCCCGGGCTCGACGGCTCACGCCCGCTGGACGTCCGGGACGCGCCGGCGATCGAGGAGGCACTCGCAAGCTTCCGGCCGACGCTCGTGCTTCACCTCGCGGGAGCGAAGAGCGCCCCCGCCGCGGAGACCGAGGTTCACTCCGCCCTGGAGGTCAACGCCTGGGGGACCGCAACGCTCGTCGCCGCAGCCGGCCGCGCAGGCGCTCGCGTCGTCACGGCGTCCACGTGCAAGGCGTGCGACCCCGAAACCGTCTACGGCGCGACGAAGCTCCTCGCCGAGCGGCTGACAATCGCGGCCGGCGGTTCGGTGGCACGGTTCTACAACGTCGTCGAGAGCTCCGGGAACGTCTTCGAGACCTGGCGCTCGCTGCCGCCCGACGAGCCGCTCCCGGTCACGCCGTGCTCGCGGTATCTGATCTCGCTCGCGGACGCCACGTCGCTCCTGCTCTGGACCGCCGTGCTGCCGCCGGGGCGCTACACCATCGACCCCGGCGACGCGTGGACGATCGCCGACGTCGCGTCCCAGCTGTATCCCAGCCGGCCGCAGCGGGAGATCGCGCCGCGCCGCGGCGACCGGCTCGTCGAGCCGCGGTGCGCCGGCTCCGAGACGGTCGAGCGATATCTCGGCCGAATCGAGCGCATCGTCAACCGGCACGACGCCACCTCGGCGTAGCGAACCTCCACACTCGCCGATTGGCTCGCGGCTCAGTGCGTTCTAGGCACACCCCGAGGCGAGCGCCAGCGCTCTGCAGACCTCGCTCATTCGCTCGACCGAGAGGCGGGTGATCCGGGCCCGGAAGAGCTCCTTCGGAACAAGCGTGAGGTTGTTCAGTGAGAGTGCGCACTCCTCGGGCATCCCGTCTTCGACTCCAAGCACGACCTCGGTTGGAATCTGCCTGACGGTTCGCGTCGCAGGCACGGCGAGAAGCGCACCGAGCACCGAAATGGCCGCCTGGCGGGTGAGGACGAGAAACGGGCGACGACCTGCGTCCGGATGCTCGACCCACCAGATCTCGCTCCGCGCTACCACGGTTCCGACCTGATGGCCGCAACGGCGCCGTGGAGCGCCCACGGATCTCGCTCGTGTGCGGGTACCCGCTCATAGCCTTCGATGATCGCCGCATCGATTGCAGCGGCCTCGCCCGTGCCGAGGAGCAGGTCGATTGCCTCTCGCACGAGCTCCGACCGCGAGCGGCCCGACGCAGCCGCGCGCTCGTCCAGCGCGGCGAGGCGCCCATCGTCGAGCTGGATGAGGGTCTGCCTGCGAGGCACCACCATATGGTGCCATATTGCCGCACTACGTAGCCGGCCGACCGGCAAGCGCGCGCTCGTAGACCGCGAGCGTGGCCTCGGTGACGCGGTCCCAGGCGCAGTACGTCGCCACGTGCCGGCGCGCCGCTGTGCCGAGCCGGCGCCGCAGATCGGGATCGGCGAGCAGACGGCCGATGGCCGCACGTAGCGCTTCCCGATCGCCCGGCGGCACCAGCAGGCCTGTCTCGCCGTCGCGCACGAGGTCCGGCAAGCCGCCGACCGCCGTGGCGACGACGGCCCGGCCGTGGGCCATCGCTTCGGCGCACACCATGCCGAAGCCCTCGCTGTGCGAGGGACAGACGACCACCGCCGCCCTGGCATAGAGC